>JAQGOU010000595.1 GCA_028293445.1 Verrucomicrobiales bacterium
CGAGAGCACATTCTGTCGATGTGGCACGGCCGCGTTCGCATAAAGATTCTTGTGCCGTTCCGCCGGGATAAATTTACCCGCACTGGGATCGGAGAGACTGCCATCAGCATTCTGGATGAGGTCGGGATGAACGGCTTTGTGAGAGACGTAGAGCAGAAACGGTTTCGTGTGTTCACGCTCGAGGAACTTCACCGCGTAATCATTGAAGATGTCCGTGACGTAACCAGTGATCTTCTTGCGGTCTCCATTATTATTGATCTCCGGATCAATGTAATTTCCCTGGCCCTTAACGCTGACCCAATAGTCGATCCCGGGCCGCGGATTGTCATCGAGCCCCATGTGCCATTTACCGACGAAGCCTGTTTCATAACCTGAGTCGTGCAACAGTTTAATGAAGGTCACCAGATTGTGACTTTGCTTATCCCGCGTGGTGTTGTCGGTAATCCCATGCTTGTGCGCATATTGACCGGTCAGGAAATTAGCGCGGCTAGGCGAACAGAGCGGCGTGGTAACAAAGGCGTTGTTGAACTTCACTCCTTCCCGTTGCACGCGCATGATGTTCGGCACCTTGACGAAGGGATAATAAATTTCGTCGGCGCGAAGGTCGTCAATCAGGACAAAAACAATATTGGGAGGAGTGGGGGTGGCTTGCGCCGCGGTCGTTAAAGCAAATGCGATCGAGAACCAGCACGCCATGCGTGCGAAAGGAGTTTGTTTCTTCATGCAAAAGAAGTGCGTCAGCAGGGACATGCCGTCTCGCACTGGATAGCGCGGAGCTTATTCCCCGTCAGGAACTTTGGGCAAGTGCTTAGTCGAATCACCACGTGATAACCGTATGCATCCGCCACGAGCGGCCGTTGGAAGAATTCAAAAACAAACTTTGACGAGTCGCTAAAACTTACCTACCGTTCGGTAGGTTTATGGCAGCAGAACTGGTGACTCGTGAAGCAATTTTGAAAGTGGCCCTGCGACAATTCGCCGATCAGGGCTACGCCGCCACGTCGGTGCAGGATATTGTCGACGCGGCCAAGGTCACGAAGCCCACTCTTTATTATTACTTTAAAAATAAAGCGGCGCTTTACCAGGCGCTCGTCGATCGCGCCAATGAGGAACGGCAGCGTGTCATTGAAGAAGGGATCAAGCGTGGCCGATCATTGGAGGAGAAGCTGGTTGAAATCATGGCGGGGCTGTTCGAGTTTTTGAACAAGAACCGCGAACTGGTTCGCCTGGCGTTCGCCGCCGCCTTTGCCGCTCCGAAAGAGTTTCCGGCTGAAGTCGATTGTCGGACCAAATCCCGCTGCAACTTCGAGCTGATTCATTCGTTGATGAAAGAAGAACTCGCCCGAGGTGCGTTTGATCCCGCTTTTGACAGTCGCGAACTCGCGTTCGGTTTCTACGGCTCAATGAACTTATATCTTATGGCGCGGCTCACGATGCCCGATTGCAAGCTGGACCGCAAAACAGCCGTTCGGATTGTGCAGCTGTTTTTAAGAGGCGCGTCGAAAACGAAATAGTGGAGCAGGGGAGTTTTGATAATTTTATTGGCGGTTTGACGTTTATAAATTCATGAAAAAAATTGTTGTTGTAGTCATGGTGGTCGTGGCGGTGATCCTGGTGATGGCCGTGGGCGGAGGTTTAGGAGGTATCAAGTTTTTCCAGATCAAAAAACTGATGAGCATGCCAATGATGCAACCGCCGGAAACGATTTCATCGGTAGTAGCAAAGGAAGAAAAATGGCAGGACACTTTTTCCGCCGTCGGCACCGTGACTGCAGCCCAGGGCGTTGAGGTCTCGACAGAAGTGGGCGGCATCATCCGCGAAATTACTTTCGATTCGGGATCCATGGTAACCAATGGCGCTGTTCTCGTAAGACTGGATACTTCGTCGGAAGAAGCGCAGCTTCGCGCGATCGAGGCGCAGGTGGCGTTATCGAAGGTTAATGCGGAACGCCTTCGCACATTACTCACTGCAAACACAATTTCGCAATCCGAGTTGGACACTGCGGAAGCCACGCTGAAACAGAATCAAGCCAATGCCGACAACATCCGCGCGACGATTGCCAAGAAGACCATTCGCGCTCCGTTTGCCGGGCAATTGGGAATTCGCAAAGTCAACCTTGGGCAGTTTCTGGAAATGGGCAAGCCGATCGTCTCCCTCCAGGCATTGGAGCCGATGCACGCCGAGTTTTCGTTGCCACAACAATCGTTCGGTCAGTTGAAGTCCGGATTGAAAGTTCATCTGGCGACGGATGCCTTCGAGAAAAAGCAGTTTGAAGGAACAATCACCGCCATCAACCCGCAGTTCGATGATGTTACTCGAAGTGTGCGTGTGCAGGCCACCTTTGAAAATGCTGAGCACCTATTGCGTGCTGGAATGTTCGCCCGCGTGGAAGTGGTGTTGCCGACCGATCAAAACGTTTTAGTCGTGCCATCGACGGCTCTCTTGAGTGCGCCATTTGGTAACTCAGTTTACGTCATTGAGCCCAGCACCAATAAAGAGGGTGGATTTATTGCCCGCCAACAATTTGTTAAAACGGGAACGGTGCGTGGAGATTTCGTCACGGTTGAGAGTGGTTTGAAAGCAGGAGACAAGGTAGCGAGTTCGGGAGTTTTCAAATTGCGCAACGGAGTTCCCGTCAAGGAGAACAACGAGATGGTGCCCAAAGCGAGCACGACTCCGAAACCTTCGGATAGTTGATTTCTGATTTTCCTGACCCATGAAATCTTTTACCGATTTATTTATTAAGCGTCCGGTCCTCGCGATCGTGGTCAACCTGGTGATTTTGATCGCCGGGTTCCAGGCGATTAAGACGTTGAACTTTCGGCAATATCCGAAGAGTGAAAACGCGTCGATCACCGTGAAGACGGTCTATGTCGGAGCCAGTGCCGATCTCGTGCGTGGTTTCGTGACGACCCCGCTGGAACGAGCGATCGCGGCGGCCGATGGAATTGATTATCTCCAATCCGAAAGCAAATTGGGCCTCTCGACCATTACCGCACGGCTCAAGCTGAACTACGATGGGCACAAGGCTCTTTCTGAAATCAGCTCCAAAGTGAACCAGGTTCGAAACGATCTGCCTCCAGAAGCGGAAGTTCCCACGATTAATATCGAAGCGGCCGATTCCCGTTTCGCTTCAGCCTATCTGAGTTTCACCTCCAAGATGCTCGAAGCGAATCAGATCACGGATTACCTCGTGCGCATGGTGCAGCCGCGTTTATCCGCCTTGGAAGGTGTGCAGAGCGCGGAGATTCTCGGTGGTCGAACCTTTGCGATGCGCATCTGGCTCAAGCCGGATCGTCTGGCGGCGTTTAACATCAGTCCAGATCAGGTTCGCCAGTCACTCGCGGCCAACAACTTCTTGTCGGCCGTCGGGCACACGAAGGGTTCACTCGTGCAGGTGAATCTCTCGGCGAACACCGATCTGCGTTCCGTGGATGAATTTAAGAACCTTGTCATCCGCCAATCCGGCGACACGTTGGTTCGCTTGAGCGACGTCGCCGACGTCGTGCTCGGTGCGGATAATTACGATACGGAAGTTCGTTTCACCGGTGACCGCGCGGTGTTCATGGGAATCCGGGTTCTGCCCAACGCCAACAGCCTCGAGGTAATCAAGCATGTGCGGAAAGAGATGGAATCCATTCAAAAGGATTTGCCCTCAGGACTGGATGGCCGCATGGCTTACGACGCCACCCAATATATTGACTACGCGATTAATGAAGTAATCCATACCTTGGGCGAAACCCTGTTGATCGTCGCAATCGTGATTTTCCTGTTCCTCGGTTCTTTGCGTTCCGTGCTGATCCCGCTGGTCGCGATTCCGGTTTCACTGATTGGCGCTGTCTTCCTCATGCAACTCTTTGGGTTCTCGTTGAACCTGCTCACGTTGCTGGCGATTGTCCTCTCGGTGGGGCTTGTCGTTGACGATGCCATCGTCATTGTTGAAAACGTCGAGCGCCACGTGCGTGAAGGTCAGACTCCGTTTAATGCGGCGATACTGGGAGCGCGGGAGTTGATCGGGCCAGTGATCGCCATGACGATTACCCTCGCCGCAGTTTATGCGCCGATCGCGTTTCAAGGTGGATTAACCGGTTCGTTGTTCCGTGAATTCGCGCTGACTCTCGCAGGTGCGGTTTTCATTTCCGGCATTGTGGCGTTGACGCTCTCGCCGGTGATGTCCTCGAAACTTCTGCGCCGCGAAAATGAAGATCGCGGTTTAACCGGTTACATCAATCGCGGTTTCGACCGTTTGCGGAAAGGTTATTCGCGAATTCTTGACGCTACCCTCCGCGCTCGACCACTCGTCTATGTTCTTTGGATTGGTTTGAGCCTTTTGGGCGTGGTGATGTTTTTCATGTCGTGGCAATCGAAAGAACTCGCGCCGATTGAGGATCAAGGTTTCATCCTCAGCTACGTTCAGGGCGCGGCAGATTCCACGATTGACCAGACGACATTTTATACCGAAGAGGTGAATCGCCAGATGATGGCTGTGCCCGAGGGTGTTCAAACATTCCAAATCACGATGCCAGACAGCGGATTTGGTGGGCTCGTTGTGAAGCCCTGGGATGAACGAACCAATTCTATTTTCAAAATTGCCGGCGGATTGCAAGGCAAGTTCAGTTCGATTCCCGGTATCCAGACGTTCGCTATCACGCCGTCGCCTTTGGGTGGCGGTGGCGAGTTCCCATTTGAGTTCGTGATCTTGAGCACGGAAGAACCACAGCGAATGCTGGCATTTGCCAAGCAACTGCAGATGACTGCGACGATGAGCAATATGTTTTATTTTCCGCCGCTGATCGACACCAAGGTTGATCAACCGGAAGTCGAATTGATTCTCGACCGGGACAAAGTCGCATCGATGGGCCTGGACATGAAAACTGTCGGTGCTGATCTGGCGGCGCTCGTGGGTGGAAACTTTGTGAACCGTTTTAACTTTGATGGATTGAGTTACAAAGTGATCCCGCAGTTGAAGCGCATGTCACGACTGGACCCGAGTCAGTTGGAAAACACTTACGTAAAAGGACCGAACGGGCAGCAGGTGCCTCTCAGCACGTTCGCCACGCTAAAGCGGAAAACTGAGCCGCGGTCGCTCAATCGTTTTCAACAGTTGAATGCCGTGAAGCTCAGCGGCATGCCGGCCAAGCCATTGGGAGAAGTTTTGGATTTCATGGAGCGCGAGGCGAGGAAAGTTTTGCCGCAAGGCTATAAAACCGATTTCGCCGGTGAATCGCGTCAGTTGCGCGTGGAAGGAAATAAATTTCTGCCGGCATTCGCGCTGGCCGTGGTTCTAATCTTCCTGGTCCTGGCGGCGCAGTTTAACAGTTTCCGCGATCCCTTGATCATTCTTCTGGGTTCTGTGCCTCTCGCATTGTTCGGGGCGCTGATTTTCTCGTTCCTTAAGATGCCAGGTCAAGGCGTTCCATTCTGGACGGATGGCTGGACGACCACACTGAACATTTATTCTCAAGTCGGATTGGTCACACTCGTTGGCCTTGTTTCTAAGAACGGCATTCTCATCGTAGAATTCGCAAATCAATTGCAGCGCGGTGGACTGGGGAAGATTCCTGCGATTCGTGAAGCCGCTTTGGTGCGGTTGCGTCCAGTCTTGATGACCAGTGTTGCCACTGTGTGTGGTCACTTTCCGCTGACCCTTGTTACGGGCGCTGGTGCGGCGGCTCGTAATTCCATTGGTATCATCGTCGTCGCAGGTATGGCGATCGGCACGATTTTTACCCTGCTCGTAATTCCGGCACTCTACATCCTGATTGCCAAAGAACACGGTGGTGAAGAGCCGGGAGCTCTGGGGCAAAGTTTGAAGGCGGATCACATGCCCATGATGAAAGAAACGACGGTCGTATGAAGAAGTCGCTCGTTTTCACATTGCTGGACCTTGCGGGTGTCATCCTATGCGTGGCTCTGGTTTCCTGTGGGAAAAAAGTGGAGCAGGGCGGGCCCAAGCCGGCGCTGGAAGGAGTTCCGGTCACGGTCACTGTCGCTAAGACAATGATGCTCGATCGGACGCTGCCGATTGTCGGCACCTTGTTCGCCAAAGATGAAGCCACCGTCGCCGCCCAGGTTGAAGGACAGTTGGAGAAGACCACAGTCGACTTCGGCGATCGATTGACCAACGGTCAGGAAATCGCGCTGATTGATACAACCTCCTACGAAGCGCAGGAGCAACAGGCCGGGGCCAATGTGTCCCGGGCAAAAGCGAGCGCCCTGAATGCCGAACAAAATCTAAAACGCATGCAGGCCCTGCAAAAGGAAAAGATTTCCGCAGAAAGTGAATTGGAAAAAGCGGTGGCCGAATCGGAACAAGCGCGTGCGGAAGTAAAGGCCGCCGAAGCCGCCGCGGTGATTGCGCGACTCAATCTCGAACGATCCCATGTGCGCGCTCCCTTTGATTCCGCCGTGGCTGAGCGCATTGGCAGTGCAGGCGACTTTGTTAAGTTGGGCGCACCTCTATTTCGTGTCGTGAACGACGGCGTTTTGAAATACATCGTGCAAGCGCCCGAAGCATATGCCGGTCACGTCGCGAAGGAGCAGTTGGTGACGTTCACCGTCGATGCGTTCCCGACAAATACATTCGAAGGAAAAGTTTTTTTGATCAGCCCGCAAGTGAATACGGCTACGCGCGCTTTTGGTCTCGGAGCGCTGGTGAAAAATACAGATCGTAAACTGCGCGCCAATACTTTTGCCCGCGGTGAACTGGTGATTGAAAAGAATGTGCCGACGGTTGTTGTTCCCATTGAGGCGATCTTGAATTTCGCTGGCATTACGAAGGTGTTCGTGGTCGATGAGAATGTTGTTCACTCACACGACGTCGAAGCGGGTCGGATCAAAGACGGAGTTCAGGAAATACTTTCAGGCCTGGATGTGGGCCAGACAGTTGTTCTCAGCGGGCAAAGCAAACTCTACGAGGGAGCGAAGATTCGCATCAAAGGTGATGAGGCCAAGCAGGCCAGTGCCAAACCATGAGTTCGCCGCACGAGACTCCTTCGCGCCGTCCGGTTCAAAGCAAAGGCCTTGCCCTTGCCGACCTGTGCATAAAGCGCCCGGTCTTTGCGACGATGATGAATATTTTCTTCGTCGTGCTCGGGTTCTTTTCTTTCCAGCAAATCGGCGTGGATCAATTTCCAAACGTTGAGCTGCCGATCGTCACGGTGACGACTACTTTGCGTGGCGCGTCGCCCGAGGAAATGGAAACGAGCGTGACCAAGCCGCTGGAAGAAATCATCAACACCGTTCAGGGCATCGACGAGTTAAGCAGCATCACGACCGAAGGCGTTTCGCAAATCACGGTGCAGTTTCAGATGGAACGAAATCGTGACGTTGCCGCGCAGGATGTGCGGGACAAGGTGAATACCATTTTAGCGCGTCTGCCTGAGGGAACCGAAGCGCCGATCATTGATAAATTCGACCTCGATGCCGTGCCGGTGATGTCGGTGAGCGTCAGTGCCGCGCGTGATTTGAAAGAGATCACTTTCATCACGGACAAACAGATTAAGCAAAATCTCGAAACCGTTCCGGATGTCGGCTCGGTCACGATGGTTGGGGCTCGGACACGCGCCGTCCAGGTCTCGGTTGATATTGATAAACTGCGCGCCCGCAATCTAACGATCGAAGATGTTCGCACTGCGTTGCAGCAACAAAATCTTGAAGTGCCGGGTGGACGCATCAATCAAGGACGACGTGAGTTAGTGGTTCGGACTCTGGGACGCATGCGCAAAGTGGATGACTTCAATAATCTCATTGTCGCGCACATCGGCACGCAGCCGATTTACTTGAAGGAAATTGCGAACGTTTCGGACAACATTGAAGAGCCTCGTTCGTTGTCCCGGCTCAACGGTGTGAATTCCGTCACGATCGTCGTTCGCAAACAGTCCGGTAGTAACACCGTGAAGTTGATCGATGCTGTGAAGCGGCGGATGAAGGAGTTGGAGCCGATCTTGCCACAGGATTTTAAACTGAATGTCATTCGCGACCAATCTACGTTCATCAATCGTTCTCTTCACGAGGTTAGCTTTCATTTGTTGATTGGCGCGATCCTTGTCGCCTTGACGGTGTTCTTCTTTCTGCACGACTGGCGCGGTACGATCATCGCCTCCGTCGCGATTCCTGCCTCCATCGTGGCGACGTTTGCCTTGATGCGCGTGATGAATTACACGCTCAACAACTTTACGATGCTTGGTTTGGTCTTTGCGGTTGGCATTGTTATCGACGACGCCATCGTTGTGCTCGAAAACATCCACCGCACGATGGAGGAAAAAGGAATCAGTGCGATGGAAGCGGCCAGCGAGGCCACGCGCGAAATTGCCATGGCGGTCATGGCGACAACGCTTTCCCTGGTCGTGATCTTTCTGCCGCTCGCGTTTATGAAGGGGCGAACGGGAATGTTTTTCTCGAGCTACGGGGTGACGGTCGCCTTCGCGATCATGATCTCGCTCTTCATCTCCTTCACACTCACGCCGATGCTCGCCTCGCGTTTCTTACGTCATACGGATGATGAAAAGATCCGCGAAAAGAAAGCGCACGGGGGCCCGATCATGCGTTGGCTTTCGGATCACTACACGAATGTGCTGCGCTGGAGCCTGGCGCATCGTTGGGTAATTATTGTGGCGGCTCTCGTTTGCACCGCGTTGATCAAGCCGCTCGGAAATTTGACGAAGTTCACGTTTGTTCCGCAGGACGATACCAGCGAATTCGAAATCTCTTTGCAAACGGCCGAAGGCTCGACCCTCGAACGCACCGCACAGATTTGTAACGAGATCGAACAGAAACTTAAAGCGATCCAGATTGGAAATGACCGGGCGATTACGGACACGCTCTTAACCGTTGGCCAGACAAGCGGACGCGTGGGCAAGGCGGAAGGGGACGTGACGATCGCTAATATTTATTGTCGTCTACCGGAGGTCGGCGGTTTCTGGTCCACACTCACCGGCAAGACCCGGCGGTGGACACAATTTGAAGTGATGGGCCGTGCGCGCAAAATACTTGCGGAATATTCCGACGTCCGTGCGGGCGTGCAGATGATCTCGAACATTGGTCAGGCAGGACGAAACGCCGATCTTCAATTCAATCTTCTCGGTCCAGATCTGGTTAAACTCAACGAGTATGCCCAGCAGATCATCACTGAACTGCGCCCCAACAAAGGGATTGTTGACCTCGACACCACGCTCTCGAATCGCAAGCCGGAATTGCAGGCGACGATTGATCGGCCCAAAGCGGCTTCCTTCGGATTGCGCGTGAATGATATCGCCAATTCGTTACGGACACTCGTGGGCGGCGTCATCGTCGGCAATTATAAGGAAGCGGATGATCAATTCGATGTCTGGTTGCGAGCGGATGCTAAACAACGAAGCACACAGGAAGCACTGGGACAAATCATGTTGCGCAGCGGGGGTGGTCCCAATACTGCGGGAGAAGCTGCTGCCCTTGTGCAGATGGCGAATTTCGTAAGCTTCAAAGAGCAACGTGGTCCCAACCAGATCGATCGTTTCCAACGCCAGCGCAAAGTAACCGTGCTCGGAAACCTCGCGAATAATTACCCGCTTGGCGACGCCGTGAAGCAAGTGCAGGCCATCGCGCTCAAGATGAATCTGCCCGCGGATTATCAGGTCTTGTTGACGGGCCGCGCCAAGCAGTTAAACGAAACGTTCCAGAATTTTCTCATCGCCTTCGGGCTGGCCATGATTTTCATGTACATGATCCTGGCGGCGCAGTTTGAACATTTCATTCATCCCATTTCGATTCTTCTGGCCGTGCCGTTGTCGTTGCCGTTCGCATTGTTGACGATGATTCTCCTGAACGAACCGCTGAACATCTACGCCATCTTCGGTCTCTTCATGCTCTTCGGGATTGTGAAGAAGAACGGCATTCTGCAGATCGATTACACGAACACGCTACGAGCGAATGGAATGGAACGGGAAGAAGCGATCGTGAAAGCCAATCGCGTTCGGTTGCGTCCGATCCTTATGACGACGATGATGCTCGTCGCCTCCATGATTCCAATCGCGCTTGGCAAAGGCCCCGGCGCTGCTGGTCGTTCTTCGATGGCGAAAATCATTATCGGCGGTCAGATGCTCTGTCTGCTCTTGACGTTGCTGGTGACGCCGATCACTTACTCGCTCTTCGACGACTGGGCCAAAGGTCGCTTCTTTAGTTTTGGCAAAAAGAAAAGGGAAGGGGACAAAAAGTCTCGTCCAGCTCCGGAAGAAGTTCGGGGGTAAAGGCACCTGCAAAAAAAGAGCCGCCCGGTTTCCCGAGCGGCTTGCTTGATCTGGTAAGGATGACTTCCACGTCGTCCCTAACTCTGTCTGATTCATTCGAAGTTCTGAGCACCTTGTCCGCGTACGCGGTCAACATCACTGAACCTCGAATCCGTTCTGGCTTAGTAAGGGACGACGTGGAAGTCATCCTTACCGAGTTTTACGATGCGCTTAGTGCGTCACGAGGGTGACGACTTCGGAACGTGCACCTTCGCCGCCGTTGTTCACGGCCGCGACGACGATCTCCACGTGTGCATTCGCAGGCAGGTTCTCGAGGTTGAAGTCGAGATCCGCTGGTGAACCGACGAGGACGAAGTCCGCATCGACACCTACGACACGTTTGAATACATGATAGTATTCAGCGCGTGCCGGCGCGGCCCATTTCAGAGCCGCATTATTCGGTCCGATCAGGACTGCCGTCAGGTTTCCGACGCCATCTGGAGTTTCTGTCGCGCCAGGCTTATTCAAGCCAAACGCGAGCCAACGTCCATCGAGACCATCCATGCGCATGTGCAACTCCTGGATCAAGCCGCTCAGGCGTTTGCTCATCTTCTCTACTTTCTCATCACGCACGGCCATCAGGTCACTCAGGATACCTTCCTGTGTCTCGACGCCATTCACTGCCGTATTGAGCGCAGTGAACAACTCGCCTGCCTTGACTGCAGTGATCTCCTTACCTGGAACTTCCAACGCCGGAGTGGCCGCCATGACGTTCTTATAGGAGAGCAACACGGACATGACTTCATCCTGGGTGCGTGGGATCGACAGCGAACCGACCAAACCGGTATTGTCCCAGCTTTGATTGTATTCGGAGCCGAAGGTCGGCTTGAAGTTATCACGACCGAGCGTGAGGAAGTCGCGGCTGGTTTCAAACGCAGTGCGACTCGTTTCACGACGAATGGCCAACTCGGTTTTACCGGTGCCATGAGCCATGATCGAATCTGTCAATGCGATGAGATCAGCGTTGATGTTGATGTTTGTGTTTTGGAGCAGGGGTAAGCCTGCGCCGTATAAACCCGATCCGAGCACCGCTTTGTGGGCGGCGATCACGAGCATCGGGATTGATGTTGGTACTGTATTTTTCATATGTTTATCTTTCTGTTTTGTTTTGTGCATCGCTCCCCGGTGCCGATGAAAAGGCAGAAAACAATTCTGCTTCTCCACTTGGCGCGAGCGTTATTGCCCGCAAGTTCCGGCGACACTCAAGCCGCCATCACCCATCCGATCCACGATGCGATTTACTGACTACTGACACGGACTGCTGACTACTGACTGCACGAAGCACATCGCTGTCGGCGCAAACGTATTGTTCGTCACCCGCGACTGGGTTGAGGTTTCTTGGTATCAACCCGGTCTTCATGTGTTCTCCTGAGTGACTCGCACTCGAGCGAACGTTTATGTTTTCACATAAATTCTTTGGCTGCGTAAGGACTCCAAATGGGGACATTGGAGTCCCCCCTGCGGCAGCCCTGATTCTATTGATCGAAACCGTGAAAACATTTTTCGCTTTCGATCTTATTTTGCGACCTAGGTCGCTGTATTTCTTTCGCAGGTGTTCAACTTCAAACTTTGAACCGTTGCGTTTCTGACGCCCTTGTTATCTCAAGAATGCAGGACTTACATAAGGCCAGAAGTTGGTACCAACTTTTGGCCTCCCCATCGGACCCTTGATTCTATTGATCAAACCTGTATAAAAAAATTTTGATTTTTTCCGATTTAATTCCTTTCAAGCTCCAGGACTCGAACACTCTGGGTGACTTGAAGGACCACCTCTTTTAGGTGTTCAACTTGAACATTAAACTTCAGTCCTTGAACCACTTAGGTTGCTTCATTTAACTGGAACCGAGCTTATCAGGAGGGTCGGAAAGGTACGTTCACACCTCGAAAAAACGTTTTTGCGCTGTTAGTGGCGTGTTTGGAGTGGATTGCGAAAGTTGTCCTAAAAAAAGCGAAAATAATCACAATTTTTTTACCGAGTTTGTCGCTTTTCGGACCCGACCGAGGAAAAACCACTTTTCCCGGCAACAAAGAGGGTTATGGGCCGTGATAATTAATCGAAAAGGGTCGATGTCACTTTGGAAATGGCGTCAGAAATCGAAAATGAGGTCGATGTCACTTTGGAAATGACGCCAGAAATCGAAAATGAGGTCGATGTCACTTTGGAAATGACGTCAGAAATCGAAAATGGGGTCGATGTCACTTTGGAAATGGCGTCAGAAACGGTGAAAAATGAGGTCGTGTCCTTACCGCTTGGTGCTTAACAGGAAGAAAAGCTTCTTTATGCCGAAAATCCGTCACGAGAGTTCTCAAAGAACAGGTTTTACCCAGAGTTTACCGAGATACTCATGAGACTGAACGATATTAAATAGGAGGTTGCAGAAGTTTTGCTTTTCAAGGAATACTTCGGCAGGCAAACAACGGATTCAGTACTATGAGGGTGAAAATATCTGGAATGATTAAAGGGATCTTATCAATCGCGGTTTTCTTCACCTTCGTATCTGCATCGCTGGCAAGCGAGAACGTATTCGTTTCCTCCTATAATGGTAACGTTCCTACCACTGACGTCGTTCCCTGCCCACTGTCTTGCCCTACGGGTTCTGTCTCAGTTTCCGGATCAACTGCTTATTCAACGGCCTTTCCCGCGCCTCCAGCCGCCGTGCGAAAGACTCGTTATGGCACCGATACCGACGCGGTCTGGAGCATTACGCCGACGGATATCGATTTGCCGTCTGGCAGCGTTATCAATCATTATAGCTCGCTGCAGGCGCCGTCTATTTATGAGATTTCGATCACGATGCCAACAGTTACTGGGATCTCGTCGGATCTTGTGGTTAATATGACTTGCACGGGCGGCTCTGTGGGGCCTCAGGCGGTACCTGTCACCGCTTTCAGATCCAGCAGCCTGAGAAATGTATGGCTCCACGTGGGGTATATCACCAATGATATTCCTAATCCGACGATCACCTTCACATACGCCAGTGGCACGATCAACAACAGCACTGCACGATGGTTCATGGACACCGTTCGATTTACGCCCGCATTGGACTGCGGGTGTTGCGCCGACCCAGGGAATCCCAGTGTTGCCGGGCCGCTGTTCGCTGGCCAGACCAGCGTCGTGGTGACGAATGTGAACGTAGGTGTCACCAACATCACGGTTTACGCGAATGGTAACTCTATTGGTTCGACGAACTATGCGCCGGGCTTTGCGGCTGGCTCGGTGACGGTCTCTACTACGGCTTTAATCGAGGGATGGGTTCTGCGTGCGAGACAGACCAAGGCGGGTTGTTCCAGTCTTATTCCCTCGACTGGCTCGATCGTCCAATCTTTCATCAAACTTAATCTCAGTCCGGAGAAGCAGGCGGGAATCAGTATTAACGGCGTCGTCGGACATACTTATGAAATCCAATCGGCGACTGATCTAATCAGCAGCAACTGGATATCCATGACCAATCTCACGCTGCAACAAACAAACGAACTCTGGATTGATACCAGGACCAATCTCGCGACGAATACCGGTAATTTTTATCGCGTTCTGTTGGTGCCGTAGACTGTTCAAAAAATCGCGGACCTCAACATCTAGCCGCACCGGATCCGAACAAGCCAAAACGCGTGAGGTTAGAGCGGTCCCGGCCCGATTATTTCACCTACTGCCAAGGAACCAGCTTCGTGCATGAATAGAAACGTCGATACGCGAGCATTTTCTCCCTCACCCTAGCCCTCTCCCGCTGGGAGAGGGGACCTGCGCCTCCGTCCTT
>JAQGOU010000607.1 GCA_028293445.1 Verrucomicrobiales bacterium
CGCACGTTGGACAGCTCAAATTCACGTGCATCTTGGCATTCTGTTTGTTTCTGGGAATCATCTCGCCTCCTTGCCAAAACCTGCCCCGACTCGGTTCGTGCCGCAATGGGTGAAATGCAGGAAAGCGGACGCAGAGAGCGTCGCTAAAGGAAGTCTTCAGTGTGAAATGCCGATCACGTCCTCCACAGACAGCGGCCTCGCCAGTCTCTAACGGGTCTTTTTCTTCTTCTTCGTCGGTTTTTGCTGTGCTTTAAGCACGTAGCTTTCGGAGCCTTTGTAGCGTTTCTTACAACCGAGCTTTTTGCGCATCCGTTCGCGGGCGGCGATCTGATGGCGCAAACAGAAATATCCATCGGGAATAGCAGGTTCGCTGCAAATCCAGCAAATGCCACGTGCCCGCTTTCGGAGCATGTGAATCTGTTGGCGGGACATCGGCGTGCCGTCCCCCTTTTTCATGCCCGTGAATTTGTCTTTTATCTTACCGACACGTTTCTTTAGCTGGTCACTCATGGGATCGTCTATAAATCGAATTTTAGTTTACAAGATAATTTCAAAATGTCTTGTGAGAAAATGCGCGAATTTTTAGTGAGGCATTCCCTGACTATTTTTCTTTCAGGTCGATTTCTCCTTGCCAGTCGATTGGCAGAAGTTCGGGCGTCAGTTCTTCGATTTGGCGCAAATAGAACTTGGATGGTCCATCGCCGTCGCGCATCTGTAGGACGCGACAAAAGGACAACTTGGCCGCCTCGAACCTTTTATGCTGAAAATGTTGGAGGGCTTGCTCGAAGGCATCGCACCACGGCTTGTTGTCGTGCAACTGGTCCGCCGCTCCAAGCAACTCGTGCACTTCTATGGATTTTTCAAAACCCTTAAACCGAAAATGTCCAAGACTGCGTGTGAGCAATTTATTTCCGAGGCCCTTTTTCGTCTCGGACGAGATCAAAATATCTGTGGTCACGAATTTATTCAGGCCCTCGAGGCGGGAGGCGAGGTTAATATTTTCACCAATGGCGGTGTAATCGATACGCGCCGCGCTGCCGAAATTCCCGACGTTTGCTTCACCGGTGTGCAGGCCGATACGGGTGCGTAATGAACCCACAGTCCCATCCTTTAAATACGTGATGCTTTGCTGGCGGAGGAGCAGGGCGGCTTCGCAGGCGAGGATCTCGTGGCTTTTTTGTTCTTCGGGGGCGTTCCAAAACGAAAAGATGGCGTCACCGATATATTTTACAACGAAGCCGTCGGTTTTATGGATGCAATCGGAAACAGCCGTTTCAAAATAGCGGTTCATCAACTTCGCCAATTCATCAGAATCCATGCCTTCGGAGATATGGCTGAAGTTTTCAATATCGCTGAAGAGAATCGTGAGCCTCTGCTTTTGCGCCCCGGGTTCAAGGAATTCCGGATTCGCGCGAAGTTGCTTCACGCGTTTGGGCGAGAGATGTTTCCCGAGCGTTTGTTCGAGCAATTGGTTTCGAACATAGAGTTGAACGGAGTTAAACGTGACCGACCACAAGACGCCGAGCGGAATCTGTATCAGTACTGGGATCAACCAAGGGAACCAAATGAACTTTTGTGTGAAAAGCGCGTAGTTGGTAGCGGCCACAGCCAAAGCCAATGTTATCCCGACGAGGATCGCTGCGATTGGACGACAACTTACGAGCAACAATCCCGAAAAGGCCCCAATGAGCAGAATAATCCAAGTCTCTTGCGCGAATGTGAATCGCCTCAGCCATTCACCGTGAGTCAAATTGAGAAATGCGGTGGCATGAATTTCTGCTCCACAGGTAAACTTCCAATCGTTGTCTTGTCTAATGGCCAGGGAAGAAAAAGGGGTCGCGTACTCGTCTTTCCTGTCCCCCGAGTATTTTGTAACTGTCTTCGCGCCGATAAAGACCATCTTGTCCTTGAAAAAATCCGCCGGCAACTTTACCTCCTCGTCCAGAGTTTCGTGGAAGCTGACACCTGGAATGGTTCCAGGAGGCCCATAATGGTTAACGTAGAGAGCGCCCCGGTGAATGATTTCATTTGTTACGACCGGGGCACCTGTCAATTCGGTAGCTGCCCAGGCCTCGCTTGAAATTAACTGATCAGGGAGTCCCACCAGATACTGACGAATCACCAGATCGCCGTCTGGAATATATTCCGCGGAACCCATTCGACCGTTGGCCGCCTCGTCGAACAGTTTATAAGGTGGATCGTATTTGCGACCCGACGTTCCACCCATCCCCGCGAAGACCGCATCGGCAGCAAGAATGACTTTTCCATTCTCTTTGATGGCGTCCGCGAACTCTTGATCGATTTCCGGATCAGGGCCGGGATCGCTGAAGACGATATCGAAAACAACACCTCTGGCTTTTTCCGCAGTGAGCCGTCTTAAAAGCCGGGCATGAAGCCCACGATTCCAGGGACGATCATAAGGTTGTTGCAATGCCGTGTGAGAAGCTTCATCGAGATAGACGACCACGGCGTCTTTCGCTTCGATAGGCCCACGAAGCGTGAATGGACGATCATAACTCCAGCGACTGAGATATTCTCCAGCGATCGTTCCAGAGAGAAAAATGCCCGCCATCGTAGGCAGCAGAATGCCGACTAAAATTCCAAGCCACCGTTGCTTGAAATTTGTCTGAGCTTTCTTAAGAAGCGCGGCGAGTCTTTCTCTCATTGAACGCGCTCAACATATGGGATCAACGGCGTGGTTAAAATGTAAATTTAGCCATGGCCGTGAACATTCGTTCGCGAGGCAGCTCGTTGTAGAGATTCACCGGCATCATGTTGTAATCGCGACCGCCGATATTCAGGATGCCAAGGCGAATTTCCGCGCGCCGTTGCGAGAAGCGATATCCGGCATACGCATTGAATTGCCAGAATTCATCTCCCGGCACCTTGCTATTGAAGCCACGCAGGCTCTGCATATACCAATTGGCTTCGCCGCGAGCGAAGAAGCCGCAACGCAGGTTGTAAAGGACGTAAGTGTTGACCTGATTTAACGTGCCATTGATTTCGCCCGGGATACCGGTCGAGTTCGCGATCGTCGGCGACAGGGTGGGGAAACTGTTTTTCAACTCGCCGTAACTGAGGCGATAACGCATGCCAACCGACCATTCGTCGGTGATCAATTGTGTGAGCGCAGCGCCAACGGAGCGCTCTTCGTATTTGACGATCTGTGCCAGACTGCCTGCGACCGGCGGAGCGAGCGGGCCGCCAGTGATGGTGTAAATGCTCGTGCCAACGAGGCGTTCCGAGTCACTTTCCAAAACGTTCCCTTCCAGCGTGAAATAGGTGCGGGTCGGAAACTTTTGATCGAAGCCAACGCCATACGTCGTGAATTCCGAGCCAGCAATAGAGCCGACGAGCGATTCAGGAGCGATGCTGCGGAAAGCCTGATTGAAACCAGCGATCTGCGACGGTTCCAGGCGGACGCTTTGGTCGAAGAACAAACCACCCAGCGAGCGGGTGTAATCAGCGCGCAGGATCGTGTCTTTCAATGGCGACCAGCGCAGACCGATCTTGGGAGAAACCTGATCCTTATCTTCATGCTCGCTGGAGATCGGCGCGACGTCCGTGTTCAACGGGAAATGCAAATGATCATAGGTCAATCCGCCGGAGAGCTGCAGCGAGTCGAGAATGTCATAATTATCATACGCGTATGCGCTGTAACGCTGCACGTCGGTCGTTATGCTCTGATCGAAACCGGACGGTGATGCCGGAACCTTCGTCAGCATCGAATGCGTATCGTTTTCACCCCATTGCGCGCGGCCACCGAGGATCAGCGTGTTACCGGGACGTTCCCAGATATGTTGCACTTCGCTGGAATACGCGACGAACTGACTTTGTAAATCCTGTCCCATCGTCAGCGTCCCAAAGGCAAACGGCGCTGAGCCCGGAGCTTTCAACAACGCCAGATTGCCACCAGCAATAGGGTTGATCAGCCGGAAATCATCATCCAACCGTGCGAACAAGAAGAGCGTATGGCTGCCGGGATTCCACTCATGATGATAGCCCGCGAAGACGTTCGGTTCCTGCACATCTTTTACGCGCAGGGTAGGGCTGGCTTGCAGTTCATTGTAATATTGCAAAATGTCGCCTGATTCATTTTTGCTGTAAGTCATCTGGAGGTAGACGCTGTCCTGCGGCGTGATTTGCTGTTTGAACTTCACGGAGAGAAACAGGTTTTCGAAATCGTTGTTAATGCGGAAACCATTCTGCGAACGGTAATCCATATCCAGAGCGTAAGCGGAGTTGCCGATCGTGCCGAACTGCGACGCATTTTGGCTCCAGTCACCGCTACTGAAATATTCGGTTTGGGAACTGAGACCGAAATGATCGGTTTCGAAGAGGCGCGAGTATTCCTGCTGCGAAATATTCTGCGAAAGGTTTCCAGCGCCAACCGGTGCCAACAAATTCGCGAGCAACAATTCGTTCAACCACGGCGTTTCATAACGCAGGTTGATTGAGCGCGGATCACGCAAGGCGTCATAGCTCTCGGAGAGGAACAAGTGCGAGGAGTAATTGGCGTAGTCACTGTTCACCGCGCGGGTCGCTTCGCGCACGCTGAAGTCGGTCATGCCGGCATCGCGATAAATGGCCGCGAGGTTCGCGCTGCGAACGGCACGATCCTGGTCGAGCAGCAATTGCGAGCGGAACACGCTGCGGTTGTTGTTCAGGTCCTGAGATTTTTCGAGGTTATCGATCGCTTGATTCACTTCGTTGCGTTGCTGATTGAGCAGGGCAGAGTAGAGCCACGCGGTCGGATCATTTGGATCCAATTTCCTGGCGAGAGCCAGTTCCTTGTCCGCCAGATGTTGGTCCCAGGAATAGCGAAACGCTCTTTCTTCACTCCAGGCTTTGCCGAGATAACTGCGGAGAATCGCGCGATTCGGTTCGAGGGCAGCGGCTGTTTCCAGATCTTTACGTCCACCTTCGATGTCACCTTTCTTAAAGCGAATCAAGCCGCGTCCGAGCCAGGCATTTCCGAGTGAGCCATCCAGGCTGATCGCTTCATCGAAAGAGCGGCGTGCTTCAGAATATTTGTTCTTGGCGGCGTAAAGGAAACCTTGCAGCGCATGGGCCTGCGCATTGTTTGGAGAAACGCGTAATGATTTGTCCACCGCAGCGGCGGCAGCATCGGTATTGGCAAAACTAAATTCCAGTTCGGCAACCCGCCCCTGGGCGAACCCAAATTGCGGCGCCATCTCAGCGGCTTTGCGAGCCAGGAGAAGAGCTTTGGCCAACTCGGAGCGAGACTGTTCAACATAGGAAGCTGCGAGCAATTCCGTCGAGGAGGAAGGTTCTCCGCTGACGGTAATGTCTTGATGTTTCACCGCCGCAATCAATTGACGAAGCGCATTGGCGAGCGCCGCCGGTTTGCCGGAGCCTTGAACTTTTTTCAGGGTCTCAGTCGCATCGGTCACATTTCCAACGGCGAGCTGCAAGGCGGCGCGATAAACGTTCTCGTCGTCGGAACCTGCCGCGCGATCAAATGGATAATGCGCGACGGCTTTGAGCAAATCACCGCTGCGATAGGATTCGAGCGATTGAGACAAGGCTTGTTTTTGGCTGTCGTTCAGGCTGAGGTCGTCTGCATTCAAAACCCCGGGATAATAGAGTGTCCACTGGATGACATTCACGGCATCGAGCGACGGACTCTTTTGCGGGGCTTTGCCCGGCTCGACGCTTGCTTGTTCGCCGCTCACGAGGGTTAGTTCGCCGGCTTCATTCTTCAAATCGACTTCACCGTCCACGAGGGTGAGCAACATGCGTCCGTCTTCAGCGACGGCTAAATTGAATTCCGTTCCGCGAATGGCTCCAGAGGCCGACGGCGTGCGGAATTGTGTTTGCGACGGCAGATCGCGGTTGAAGAAATAGACCGAGCCGGCTTTGACATCGAGCATCGAGCGGGCGTTCTTGTCGGCGGGCTGAATTTCCAGCGTGGTTAATTCATACATGCGCAGCACGCTCAGGTTCGAAAGGCGAACCGTGGCGCGGCTGTTTTTGCCGGTACGGATACGATCACCTACTTTAAGAACCTGGTTGCTCCGCCCGCCGGACCAGGTCGCGACTCCAGTGGGTGCGACGTCCACGGTTCCGGCAACGGTGAGAAGAACCGCATCCGAGGCGACTTTATTTGTGGAGGTGTTTTGCGCAAAAGCATTAGTCGCAAGACACAGCAATACCAGGGAACCGAGGTGGAGCAATCGTTTCATAACTCAGGTTTTTAATTTGACCGGCTGATTCAGCGTTTTCCTTATCTAATTTTAAGGATTAATGCAAGGATTGCTTTAGTGGAAATGCGCACTCACGCGCATAAAATGGGAGTTATTCGAGCTGGAAACCATGGCTTGAGTCCTTCGTAGCGCAGCTTTGCAACATCGAGAGGTCCACACAGTTCGAGCGTGTGGGGTTGTCCACGTTTTGCCGGTTAAACATCTGCGCTACATTTCCTAAACCTTCGCTACATCCCCCGCATGGGCCTGGATCTTTCGTATCGCCTCGGCGATTTGTTCCATATCTGTGCGTGAGCCGAGCAACGTCGTTTGCGTGAACCACACGGCTTCCGCGCAAAGCTTGTCGTTCACCGGGCATTGATTGCGTTCCTGCCATTTGGCCATCGTCTCTTTTCCGTAGATCTTTTGGTAATGAGGATTGTTGGCCAATCCTTTCACGTAGCTGTCCGTGTTCAGCGGGAGGTAACCGCTGGAGCAGGGGACACCCTCCGCGATGAGCGCCTTCATGAATTTGGCGCGAGGAAGATCCGCGAACTGTTCCTTCTCGTAACGGAACATAAACAAATGATGACTGCTCCGCGTGCAACCGTCGGGCGAACGCGCCAGTCGGATTCCGGGAATTTCGCTCAGGAGCTTCGTCAGGCAACTCGCATTTTCGTCGCGCGTTTTGGCCTGGTCCGCCAGTCGCGTCAATTGCGCGAGCAACAGGCCGCCTTGAAATTCTGTCATGCGAAAATTCGCGCCGCGCTCTCCACTCATGTTTTGTCCGGCCACCATTTGTCCGTGACCATGATTGTGGAAATTGTAGCAGCGATGGGCAAACTCCTCATCGTTCGTAATAATCGCGCCCCCTTCACCGGCCGTGAGATTCTTGCTCGCCTGGAAACTGAAGCATCCCGCCAACCCCGCATTGCCGACCACTCGACCGCGCCATTCGGCGAGATGCGCCTGGCAGGCATCTTCGATCAGCGGAATCTTGCGCGCATTCGCCGTCGCAAGAATCGCATCCATGTCGGGCGTAGACCCGCCGATGTGCACCGGCAGAATCGCTTTCGTCTGACCATTAACGGCGGCGCCGATTTTTCGCGCATCGATCTGAAAGCTCTCGGGATCCGTATCCACAAACATCGGCAGCGCATAATGGAAAACGATCGCGTTGTAAGTGGCGATGAAAGTGTAAGGCGGCAGAATCACTTCGTCACCCGGACCGATTCCGAGCGCGCCCAACATCGTCAAGAGCGCCGTTGTTCCCGAGGAAGTAGCGACGCAATGTTTTGCCTTGGCAACATCAGCGAACGCCTTTTCGAAACTGACCACGTTCTGGCCGATAAGCCGGCCCCATTTCCCGCTATGCAACGCTTGCAGCAATGCTTGATCGTCGCGCGCATCGAATTGCGGCCAGCCCGGGAAAGCGGTGGTGCGAGTTTTTGTCCCGCCCAGAATCGCCGGTTTCCCAACGGTAGTTTTGTTCTCGGCTTTCGCTGTGTTGCTGGCGACTAAACCAGCGCCGATTCCGGCCATGGCACTGGTTCCGATAAAACGTCGACGTGTAAATGGGCGGCTCATACTTTTGAAATAAAAAGATGTCGGGTTAAGTGTCTGACTCGACGTTAAGTTTTCACGCCCGCACATTCACGCCTTTTCCGATACGAAGGTGAGAAGGGTTTAGACACGAATTACACGAATTAACACGAATTGAAAACAAGACCTTTATGCATGCAGGTTTTTTGTGTTTCTGTGTTGTCTTAAAATTCGTGTTAATTCGTGTAATTCGTGTCGAACTTTTTCTTTTGAAACAAAATGGCCGCCCGGTTTCCCAGGCGGCCTGCGTGATGTGGTAAGGATGACTTCCACGTCGTCCCTAACTCTCTCCTGCGCTTGATTATTTCAGAGGCCATTCGCCGCGTACGCGGACAACGTCTCCCGTTCCATCAAGTGTTCTGGCTTGGTCAGGGACGAGGTGGAAACTCATCCCTACCATGTTTTGTCGTCGTTAATGCGTCACAATGGTGACCGGTTCCGAGAACGCGCCTTCACCACCGTTATTCACGGCTGCG
>JAQGOU010000610.1 GCA_028293445.1 Verrucomicrobiales bacterium
ATGTGAGGCACTGCCGCTGTCGGCCACAAACATCAATGTGTTTGTCAGACCCGCGACTGAATGAGGGTTCTAATCTCATCCGACCCCACCGGATTTCCGGCCTCAATCTTGAGACCTTCCATCCACCACTCTCGAACGGTGCGTATGTTAGCGCGTATCGGCTTACGCTCAAGAGAAAAAATGAAATTCTTTTTGCGTATTAATATTGGCGCTGAAAATCCATTCCCCCGGCGCAGGGCTGAAAGCCCGACATGTGATAGCCCAGGCTGAGCGAGCAACGCGAGCGGTGGCCTGGGTTGCAATGTGGTAAAAATCCGCAAGGCCTGTAAGGCCGGGACGCCTTCATGCTTTCCTATCGCTGCCCGTGTCTGCCTTACAGGCCGAAGAATTCACATGAAATCCCTTACCTAGGCCGCCGCTCGCTGACTCGCTTCAGCCTAGGCTATCACATGGCAGGCTTTCAGCCCTGGAGGACTGTTCTCCGGCGCCGTTCGACTTCCGAGCCAAATGGCAATTCCGCCGAAACAGCGAGGAACCGCCATTCTTGCAGAAACACCAGATCTCCAACGGTTAGAACAAATAAATATCCAAATTTATCCAAAATAAATGCCGTCCGCCGATCGGGAGACGCTATTTATTGCCAATAAATGACGTCCGCGGATCGGCGGACGAGATTTATCCGGAATAAATGACGAGAAACCGTCGCGGACCAAATTTATTGGGAATAAATGACGCCTCCCGATCGGCGGACGCCATTTATCCGGGATAAATGGCGCGGGAAAATCGGCGGACGTCATTTATCGGGAATAAATCAGGCCGGAGAATCCGCGGAGGACAATTATCCGCAATAAATCCCTCCGGATTTTCGGCGGACGACATTTATTCCCGATAAATGACGATCTTTTATCGCCGGACGCCATTTATTCCGGATAAATCAAAGCCCATTTTCGCCGGTCTTTTCCCAGCGGCGTTAGAGCGAGGAATCTATTTCGCGGGAGGCATTTATTGAGGGTAAATTGAGCCTGCCACATGGCGGACGACTCGACCTTCGAGTTACCGGCGGTCATTGACTTGGGCGCGACGAAAGGTCAGCCTTGGTCTGTAAGTTACACTTTGGCTAGAGCGCCCTAAAACACCTGCAATATGATCTCATCAGGGCGAAGCAACTTGTTAATCAATGGTCTCACCTTATGTGGCAAAAGCGAACACAAGAGGAAATTGTTGCCATAAGGAAGCGGTCCATTCGCAAACGGAAAGTTGGTACTGTTCTGCTATGTGGTTTCTTCGTCTTTGTTTTCACAGTGCTTAGAGGCAAAGGTTGGTCCTTGTATTATTCATCACCATACGTTCCGTCCGAAGAAATTCCTACACGACTGCCGATTGCTATCGTGGGAGGAATATTCACTGGATGGATGTGTTTCAGGCTTGTACCTCCGAAGAAACGGATTATGATTTGTCCTCGCTGTGAAAAGACGAAATTTGACGATGGAGTTATGACGTGTTCATGTGGAACAGAATTTGTGGATATGGACACAGTGAAGTGGCTGCAAGAAACCTAGCGAATAGCATTGGCCTGAGGGTGCAGCGGGGGCGGAGCGCCGATGCTATGACCGTTTGAACGAGTCCGGTAACTTATCTATTTCTTGGGAGGCATTTATTCAGGGCAAACTGAGCCTGCCACGTGGTGGACGACTCGACTGTTCTTGGTTACCGGAGGTTTTTGACTTGGGCAGAACGAGAGTTCACGCTGACGACGAAAAGTTCGCTTCGGCTAGCAGCGCCTGAAAACACCGGAATGGCACGGGCAGAATTGAGACATCTGTCGGATCGACACAAAGCGGATGCTTCGGGCAGAAGTCCCCGCTCGACAGCCATTTCCCAGCGCCCTAGGCTCTCACCATGAACCGTGATATATCTAAGAACTTGGGTATACTCACCTGTTAGGCTGCTTCGCACGCTATGACATTTGAGACCGTCATCAAGAGTTTCACGACTCGCGGACTGCGAGTTGAGGATGTTTGCCGTTATCTCGACGCGGGCGGAGACGTTCGCCGCCGAGACGAAAAGATGGGCTGGTCACTTCTTCATTTTGGTGCCGAAGATCGCAACCCAGAAGCCATCAGGTTGCTGGTTGTTCGCGGAGCAGACCTTTCGGCTGCTGACCGGAACGGATGGACACCATTACATCTCGCAGTAGATGGGGACATGATTATTCCGAGCCAAGCGGGACGCCGGGCCACCGAGTTGCCCACAGTCCAGACACTCATTGAGCTAGGAGCAGATGAGACCGCACGGGCATCGGATGGCAGGACTCCAAGAGATATCGCCGTCGCCTACGGTCAGGAAGTTCTATATGATTCACTTTTACGACGAAAAGCCGCCTAACCAACCGGATGCAGCGAACCCCGCAATCGCATCTCGGTTGCATTCTGTTTACCAACTGTCGCTGATCCGGACCCGTTAGGACTATGAACATTTACTGGAGTCAAAAGGACATCCCTGCTCTCAAGGGACTATCTCGGGAAGTGCGTGAGGCTGCGAAGCGCGCCGTCATTGGCAGGGTCTGGAAGCACTGGCAGGCGTGGCTTCCCTTCGCAATCCTCATTGCAGCTTACATTGTCTTCCTGGCTCTTGCACCTCGGTTTCCATTTCGCTTTCCAATTGTTCTGGTGACGGGATTGGTTAGTGCAAAAGTGGCCGCGCTGCCATTCAACCATTATTTGGACTACTACCTCAGCCGCAATGAGCCAAAGTCCTAACCAGAGCGCTGCAGCCAAGCCCGTGGACCGCTCTTGGTTCTCCCGCTAAGCGGGACGGTTCACGTTTATTGACACGGGCTGGCTGAGCTGGTTCCGTTACGCATCTTTGCACGTATGACAACTGTCTCCAGAATGTGGAATGAAAGCGACGACAGGGAGTATGTCGCGTTTTATCTGGAGAAACTCCGACGTGGAGAGGACGCGTTCTTTGGTCTTATCGACAGTCCAGGCGGAGATTCGATTGTTCCTCTTTTGATTGAAGAATTTCGGCGCGATACCGATCCCAAAGTGAGAACTACACTTATCAAGGTCATTGCAGAGTTTGGTTTGCACTCGAGCATTCCTTTTTTTGCAGACGCGCTTCGCGACACAAGTCCATCCGTTTGGAAAGCAGCTCTCGATGGTTTCTTTGCTGTTCCATGCGCTGAGTCCCTTGCCGCATTGGAATCTGCTGGCGAATCCGTTCAGGACAAGACGCAGCGAAGTTGGTTTAAGGAAGCAATTGATCAATTGAGGAACCAACTGGCAAAGGAGAAGGATGCCTAACCAACCAAATTCAGCAAACCCCGCGATCACGCCTCGGTTGCATTCTGATTACCACTGTCGCGGGCTCGCTGGTCTGCAGTATCGTCAGGCCAATAGCCATGGAAACCCTACAAGACCTCGGAAAGGAATATCAGCAACAATTTGCTGCACTGGCTCCTTACCGTGATTCTGTATGGAAGATTGACACCGTTAATTTTCTTTCCCTGTCCGCTTTTTTGAGTCGGCGGCTATTATAGTGTAAGTGAACGACCAAATAGATTCCCAACTACTACGCGCTTACGTCGAAAGCCATTCAGAGGCAGCGTTCGCTGAGATGGTGCGCCGTCATGTGGATTTTGTTTATTCCGCCGCGCTGCGAATGGTTTGCAATTCGGACCTCGCTCAAGATGTGACCCAATGCGTGTTCATCGCGTTGGCAAAAAATGCCGCCCAACTGACGGACCACCCGGTCTTGTCTGGATGGCTGCATCGCACGGCTCAACATATTGCCGCGCAAACCGTCCGCACGAACAAACGCCGTGACGTCCGCGAACAGAAAGCCGCCGCCATGAATGAATTGCTCACGAGCGGAACCGATTCCACTTGGGAAGATATCGCCCCGGAGCTCGACGCGGCACTAAGCGAATTAAGCAATGCGGACCGTGACGCACTGTTACTTCGTTACTTCGAACGCAAATCCGCGCCTCAGATGGCGACAATCCTCGGGACGAGCGAAGACGCCGCGCAAAAACGGGTGAGCCGTGCGGTGGAACGGTTGCGCGAATTTCTCGCCAAACGCGGCGTGACCGCCGGCGCGAGCGGACTCGTCGTCGTCATCTCGGCCAACGCCGTTCAGGCTGCACCCGTTGGCTTGGCCGTTACTATTTCCACCGCCGCCGCGCTTGCAGGAACAACCATCGCCACTACCACAGCAACCGCAGTCACCAAAGCCATCGTCATGACCACACTGCAAAAAACTTTGATCACAGCAACCATTGTCGCCGCTGTCGGCGCAGGAATCTACGAAGCGCGCCAGACGTCAAGTTTGCGAACGGAAATCAAAACATTGCGGCAACAACAAGCGCCCCTCGCGAATCAAATCCAGCAACTGATTCGAGACCGCGACGACGCCATGCAGCAAGTCGCCTCATTGCGGGAAGGCAATGAACGTTTGAAGCGCAACACGACTGAAATCCCCAAGTTGCGCGGTGATTCCGCCCGATTGCGGCAAACCCAGCAGGAATTGGCACAGCTGAGGGCGAACCCCAATGCCGCCGCCAGTTTAGCAGACCTAATGGGCCGGATGCTGGATGACCCGGAGCAGAAAGCCTCCAGGTTGGAAGAGGAAAAGATGACAATCAAAAGAAGCCACGCAGCTTTATTCAAGCAGTTGAATCTGACGCCAGACCAACAGCAGAAGCTCGTCAACATCATGGCTGAGAAAGAGGTCTTCGGCGTGAACCTCGGCATGGCACTTTTGACGGGAGGCTCGTCGCCAAGTCCCGAGTTGCAAAATGAAATTACCACCGCGCAGAAGAAATTCGATGACGACATGGAAGCATTGCTCGGATTGGATGGATTCAAGCAGTTCAATGATTTTGAGAGAACGCTGCCGGACCGCGCCTCGCTGGATGAATTCAAACAACAGGTCAAAAAAAAGCCGCTCACAGCAGAACAGGAGAAACAATTGATCGAGGCAATGATCGAGGAACGCGCAAAAACTTCTTCGTCAACGCTGACCGAAATGGCCAAGTCGAAGGTGGATTTTGCGGCGGAGAAGCAAATCCTCGACTTGCAGGAGCTAATCAATCAGCAGGTGCTCGCGCGCGCGGCGGAATTTTTGGGCCCGGAACAATTGGCGGCCTTGACGAAGTATCAGACCAAGAAGCTCACTTCTGACAAAAATGATTTCAAAATGTTTCAGCGGCTTTTTAATGGATCTCCCAAATGAACTGCACATAGGAACCCGACCGAAGAAACTTCGCCTGAAAACACCTCGAATGTGAGGTCATGAAGGCAATTCGACCTAATAATCAATGGTTGGGCAGGCAGTGAACACTTTGCAGCTTATTAACAAATACATATACAAACAGACATCGCATGAAAAAATTAATCGCCCTCAGTTCCATCGCCCTTTTCGCTGTGTTTTTATGCAGCGGATGCATTGGCATTGGTAATCGTTCCGACCTACGCGGCGGAGATACATTGGGTAAGCAGTTGCTCGACCTTAAAACCGCTCAGACAATGGGTGCGATCACGGATGCAGAGTATCAAACCTTGAAAGCCAAGCTGCTTGGCACCAAGTAGCATGGGGCCTAACGGACATTGGCCGGAGGGGGCCGCGGGGGTGGAGCGCCGAGCAATGACGGGGTTGAACGAGCCTGAATAAATTTCCAACGACTTCCCTTCGCGATTTGTTTCCAGCCGTTGCTCGATGTCGTTCGAGCAACGGATCCCAATTAACAGAAAGCTACTTGCTTGCGGACCGTTCTGACCGCAAGTTTTGCGCTTCCTATGCTCACCATCGGCGGGATCAGCAAAAGTTTTGGCGGTCGAACGTTGTTTGAAGACGTTTCGCTGCAGGCAACGCCCGATCGCGTCTCGTTTGCATTTCTGTATTTCACTGGCGCTGGCTCGCCGATCCGGAACGTGAGGCGAACTCCATTTCATGAAGCGCGCCCGTAAATTGATTTTGATTGCTTGCGGCATTGTTGTTTTGTGTGTTGTCGCTTTTTGGCTCTCAGCTTCATCACGTTCCCTAACGGCGCTACCCGATGACGTTTCAATTGCACCTGCTTCATCCGCTGTGACCCCGGATGTGGCGGCTTTTTCGGGAGCCTGGCTGGGGGTGTGGTGCGGCGGACCGCCGACAGCCCTCATCGTGGAGGAGATCCATTCCAACAATACAGCCGAGGTGATTTACTCGTGGGGAAACGTACCGGATCGGAAGCTCAAGGCCGATTGGGAAAGAGAGACCGCACCGATTTCAAACGGGAAACTCAAGCTTTCATCGGACGACGAACCGAACATTGAATTTAGCATCGAGCCGGACGGCACGTTGTTGGGGAGGTATGAACTGGGCGACGATCCGCCAGCTTTCGCCGAGCTTCACCGGATTCCCACAACCAATGTGACAGCCATTCTGGCCGCCGCAAAAAAGCCTGCGGTATTCTATGAAGAAACCCGCGTTCCCACGCATTCGCGGGTCGGACCGACCAAGGACAAAAGTTACGGCCTGCAGACCACAATCTATCGCCAGGCGTCGGCCGGCCGGCATCCCGTTGTGATCTTCAATCACGGCTCCACCGGGCCGGGAATCGTGCCGGCGAATATGGTTTTTCGCGGAGGAAACGAGGAGACGTTTTTTCACTCGCTCGGCTACGTGGTGGTGGTTCCCATGCGGAAAGGCCGGGGCGATTCGGATGGACCGAATCTTGAAGAAGACAATTCTGTTTCGCCCGCCGTGCAACTCGATTCCGCGATCGAAGATCTTCAAGCCGTCGTCACCTATGTCCGTCAGCGACCCGATGTGGATACCAATAAGATCGTGGTCGCGGGCGTCTCGCGCGGCGGGCTGCTTTCGGTGGCCTACGCGGGTCGTTATCCAACCAATGTGGCGGGCGTGATTAATTTTTCCGGAGGCTGGTTTGGCGAGCGGATGCCAACAGCGGATTTTAATTTTGAATCCTTTCGCAACGCCGGCCATGACGCCAGGGTTCCCATGCTCTGGCTCTATGCCGACCGCGACAGCTTTTTTTCATTGAAATTCGACGAAAGAGAGTTTTCAACATTTCGGGAAGCTGGCGGACGCGGCGAGTTGGTCGAAGTGCGGGATATTCCCGGCGAGGGTCATCTGCTTTTCCTTTGGGTTGACCGTTGGCGAGACAAGGTGACGAGTTATCTGAAAAGTTTTTAGGTCACCCAGTAAATTTCCAGCAGCCTTCCTCTTTGCGATTATTTTCCAACCGGGGCTCGAGGTCATTCGAGCGACGGATCCCAATTAACAGAAAGCTGCTTGCTTGCGGACCGTTCTGACCGCAAATTTTGCGCTTCTTATGCTCACCATCGGCGGGATCAGCAAAAGTTTTGGCGGTCGAACGTTGTTTGAAGACGTTTCGCTGCAGGTCAATCGCGAAGATCGCATTGGCCTGGTCGGTCCTAATGGCGCGGGCAAGACCACGCTCTTTTCCATGATCCTTCAGATCGAGGAACCGGATGCCGGTAAAATCAATTTCGAAAAGAATATCAAAGTCGGTTTCCTTCCGCAGGAAAGCGCCCCGGTCGGCGATGAAACCATTCTCGAACTCGCGACCGCCATTTCTGACGAGATTGTCGATCTGAAGAAAAAGATCAAGGCGTGGGACACTGCGCATCCGGATGATCTCGAACATCACGACGATAATCTGCACGCGCGGTTCAGCGAACTGGGTGGGTTTCAACTGGAAGCCAAGGCGAAGAAGATTTTGGTTGGGCTCGGTTTTCGCGAAAAGGATTTTGATCGTCCGGCCAAGGAACTCAGCGGCGGTTGGGTGATGCGCGGACATTTGGCGCGTTTGCTCGTGCAGGAGCCAGACCTGCTGATGCTCGACGAACCGACGAACCATCTTGATCTCGAAGTGCTGCTTTGGTTTCAGGAATATCTCAAAGGTTACCCGGGCGGCATCCTGATGATTTCGCACGACCGCGAGTTTCTCAATCAACTGGTCGGCAGTATTATAGAAATCCGCCAGAGCAAACTCGTCCGTTACCGTGGCAATTACGAAGACTTCCTGCTGCAACGCGAAGCGGCCGAAGTGCAGTTGCTCGCCGCTTACAACAATCAGCAACGCGAGATCGCGCACCTGATGGATTTCGTCGATCGCTTTCGCGCCAAGAACACCAAGGCCACGCAGGCGCAGAGCAAGCTCAAGCAGATTGAGCGGATGGAGAAGATTGAAGCGCCGGTTAATACAGACAAAAAGATCAGCTTCTCTTTTCCGCAACCGCAACGCAGCGGACTGAAAGTGATCACGCTAAAGAATATTGATCATGCCTATGGCCCGAACGTGGTGTATCGCGGGATGGATTTCAGCGCTGAACGCGACGAACGCGTGGTGCTCGTCGGGCCCAATGGCGCGGGCAAATCTACGTTGTTAAAACTGGTGGCGGGCGTGATGCCGGTGCAATCGGGCGAGTATATTCTCGGGCACAATGTGAAGGCTGGTTACTATTCCCAGTATCGCATCGAAATGTTGCAAGCCAGCCGCACCGTCTTCGAAGAGGCTTGCGATACCCCGCAACGGATGACCGAGGAATCGATTCGCACGTTGCTTGGCTGTTTTCTTTTTCGCGGAGACGACATTTATAAACCGGTGAGCGTTCTCAGCGGTGGGGAGAAGAGCCGTCTCGCCCTGGTGAAACTGCTGCTCGATCCGCCGAACCTGCTGCTCATGGACGAACCGACGACGCATCTCGATATGCCGAGTATCGATGCGCTCGTCGAGGCGCTCAAACAATTCCAGGGGACGCTGGTCTTTATTTCGCACGACGTTTACTTCATTCGCGCGCTGGCGAATCGCGTCGTGCACGTCAATGCCGGTCGCCTCACCCATTACTCGGGTGATTACCAATATTACCTGGATAAAACGTTCGCGACGTCGGCTCGCGCCGCCTTAACGGCCGGCGCGAAGGTCGCCGAACCAGAAACTGCCAAATCCGTGGAGCGCAGCGCGAACAAGGAGCAAAAGCGTCTCGATGCCGAAGAACGCAATGCGCGGTCGAAAGTTAAACGCGAATTGCAACAACTGGTCACGCGCCTGGAAAAAGAAATTCACGAACTGGAGCAACGCCAGGTGGAACTGACTGCCGACTTGGAAAAACCGGAAACTTACGAAGCCCCTGGCGCGGCGATGAAGGTGAACCGCGAGCTGACGCACGTGACGGAAACTCTGGAAACAGTTACGGCCCAATGGGAAACAGAAGCGACGAAGTTGCACGATTTCGGCAATTAGTCACTGGGATGATGTCCTCCTGACAAACCGCGCATTTCTGTCTCCCTTCTTTTGAATAGGTTCATCCATGGCAACGTTTCCAAACCTAGGGTTTTCCCTTATTTTTCTCTTGAAAACCGCCCGCCGCTCTAGTAGGGCTGTATGTGTCTTACGAACTCCATGCACATATTGTTAGCAGAAGATGACGAGAATGATGCGCTCCTGATGCAGCGCGCGTTCCGCAAAACTGGCGAACAGATCACCATCACGGTGCTCCGTAACGGTCAGGACGTGATTGATTACCTGCAAGGCAGCCATATCTACACGGACCGCGTCCGCTTTCCCCTGCCCGATTTGATTCTGCTGGATCTCAAAATGCCACAACGCAACGGCTTTGAAGTTCTGGAATTCGTCAAGACTGATGTCCTTCTGAAACGCATCCCGACGGTGCTTCTGAGTTCATCCCGTCAACATCGCGATATCGTCAAAGCATACGATTTGCGCGCGAATTCCTATTTGGTTAAACCGACCGCCTTCACCGATCTCTTGAAGCTGACGCAGAACATTTACTCTTATTGGTTTGCCACCAACCTCCTGCCTGATGGCGGGTTGGCTACGGCTTAATTTAAGTTCGCTGTACGGAACTCGTGCCGGGTAATTGGTGTAAACACCCCGGGCTTATTTTGATGTCCCCTTTTCGACTTCGGCGGACATATACCAATGGTCTGCCTGTGGATAAACAAAGCATCAGGCGTATCGATTGGGTTTAAGAATGAACCGGGAACGCAAAGGTCCGCCGCCAAAGCGGGGAAACATTTTCTTCAAAGCCAGAGGCTTCACTCTCATTGAGCTGCTGGTGGTCATCGCCATTATTGCGATTCTCGCCGCGCTTTTGTTGCCGGTGATTTCCAAAGCAAAAATAAGAGCGCGGCAAATACAGTGCTTGTCCAATCTGCGCCAACTCTCGCTGGGCGGCAAAATGTATGCGGATGATAACAATGGATTCCTGGTCGCCAGCTGGCCTTTGGGATCGGGTACCGATCCGGTGAACCCGTATTCGTGGTGTCCGGGATGGGCTTCCACGCAACCCCACGACAGCACCTACGGCCCAGCGCCGGAGTTCGCCTGCACGAATGTCTACGCCCTGCAACAGGGACGAATCTGGCAGTATGTGAAATCGGCTGAGGCTTATCGTTGTCCAGCCGATCGACGAACGGTAGATGGCCTGCCGGTCGTGAGAAGTTTCTCGATGAATGCCTGGATGAA
>JAQGOU010000619.1 GCA_028293445.1 Verrucomicrobiales bacterium
ATCCTTCGCACGGCTTCGGGAGCGAATAGCACCTTCCTCTCTGGATTGAACTCGGCGACCATTCAAGCGGGCGGCCTGGTTCTGGATGCAACGACCGATGTGACGATCGCCCAGGTCTTGAAAGGCACAGGAGCGCTCGTGAAAAGTAATTCTGCGACCGTGACGTTGACCGGAGCAAACACTTACACCGGAAACACCAAAATCGAAGGCGGCAAGCTCATTCTCCAAACCGGACAAAACAATGCGACGACCGTGCAGGTGGGAAATGGTACTGAGCTGGTTGTGAATTTGAAAACAGCGGGAAGCACGCTCTCAGTGGCTGGTCTCGATTTCAACGGAGCGTCCTCCTTGAGTTTTGATTTCGGAACATCTGCGAATCCAACCGCTCCGCTTATCCATGCCACCAGTTTGTCCGTCAGCAATACAGTAAGCGTTAGCATTGCCAATGGCGTGCTCTTAACCACCGGCCGAATCGTCCTGATTGATTATGATGGCACTTTCAGCGGTGACTCCCTGTTCACGGTCGGCAGTTTGCCAACCGGCATGAGCGCCAGCATCACCAATAATACCACTGACGGCTCCATTGATTTGATTATCACAGGCATCCCTGGTTTTCTTTGGACGGGAGCGACTGACAGCCGGTGGAACATCTCGACGACGACAAACTGGATCGACCAGCAAACGGCATCGCCATCGGCTTTTAAGGAGGGGTTCCTGACAGAATTTCACGACGGCGCGGTGACGGGACTTGTGAATCTGGAAGGCATCATAACTCCTTCATTCATTATCGTCAGCAATGACACCCTTCCCTACGTTTGGAGTGGCGGAGGCCTGACCGTATCCTCGTTAAGGAAGAATGGAACCAATTCGCTTACCCGCGTTGAATCCGGCGCGGATTTCATCACCGATATCGAACTCAATGCAGGTTCATTGATTGTTAGTAATATTCAATCGGCTACATATGCCACGGTTCTCACGGATATCAGCGCCGGAACCGGGACGTTCGTGAAACAAGGTCCATCGGCGTTGACGATTACGTCGACAAACAGCACGTATGACGGTGCCTTCATCATCAGTGAGGGAACTATAAAAGCGGGTGCGGACCGGGCGCTCGGCTCCACGAATGGCGGAACGATTATCGCCAATGGCGCCACTCTCGATGTGAACGATTTCCAACCAGGGTTTGAAACCGTCATAGTCTCCGGTGCGGGCGTTGGAGGAGCAGGTGCCATTGTGGATACCGCACCCGGGGCTGGCTCAGTTGACGCGAATTTGCGTGATGTCCGCATGGTGGGTGATACAACGTTGGGATCTCCCGGTAATACCCGCTGGGATATTCGCGTGCGTTCCGGCACCGGACCTGGACCCGGCCTGCAAGGTAACGGATTCAATCTGACGAAGGCGGGTGCTGGATTTGTCAGCATTGCCTGCCAGCGTAGCCTGACGCCCACTCCTTATTGGGACATGAATCTCGGCGACGTTGTCGTCAACGCCGGCACACTGGCGCTGGCCGAATCGGTAACGTTCGGAAATGCGACCAATCATGCTACCAATACAATCACGGTCAATTCGGGTGCGGCGCTGCAATTGTTCGACCTTGGCCAAACCAATCCAATCCTGCGCAACATCTTCATCACGGATGCAAACCTGAACTGCCATGGAGGTTCCGCTGGCAGCAACGTGATCAACAGCTCGATCAGCCTCACTGGTGCGGTCAATTTCAAATCAGACCAGGCCACTTTCATTATCAATGGTCCAATCATCGGCTCTGGTTCGCTCGCATTTTCCGCGGTTGAACCGGGACGACTTTATCTGAATGGCACGAACACCTATCCTGGTGATACCGTTGTGACAAATGGCGGCTTCGGAGGCACGGGATCCATCGCTGGCAACCTGGTCATTCTTGGGGGCACAAACTCGCCTGGCATGAACGTCGGCACGTTTACGGTGAACGGAAATGCTGCTCTGGGAGGAACAACGTTCATGGAACTAAATCGTAGCCAATCTCCGAACAGCGATCGTCTGGTGGTCGGTGGAAATCTGACCTTTGCTGGCACGTTAAGTGTAGTCCTGGGTGCAGGTGCTTCTGCGCCGCAAGCCGGAGACGTCTATACATTGTTCAACAAAGGCGGTACCGGAACGTTTACGTCCGTTACCTTGCCAGACCTCTCGGCATTGCCTGGCAGCCTCTCGTGGAATACGAATAACCTAACGGTGAACGGGACCATTTCGGTGAATGGCACGGTAGCATCCCCTCGCATTGATGGTGTGGGGGCCTCGGGCGGGATTTTCTCGATGAGCGGTACGGGAGGGATCGAAGGGAACAGCTACACGATTCTTTCGGCCACGAACGTTGCCTTGCCGATTCTAAACTGGACACCGCTTGTAACAAATGTGTTCGGCCCCGGCGGAACCTTCGGGTTCACCAACAGTATGGATCCGAGCGCACCTGCCAGCTTTTATGTATTACGTATCCCTTAATTAACAGCCTTCGTGGAGAGCGTCCAATGGGCGCTCTCCATTTGCAAATCCGTGTATGAATACAGCAACGAAATTTTCCAGTCAGGATACTCGGGCGTTTACACTCATCGAGCTACTTGTCGTCATTGCCATTATTGCGATCCTTGCCGGCATGCTGCTGCCAGCGTTAGCGAAGGCCAAAGCCAGGGCTCATACCACGCAATGTATTAGTAACAACAAACAATTGTCGCTCTCCTTCATCATGTGGGGCGACGAGAACAACGGGGGCAAATATCCCTGGAACCCCGGGGAGGGAAAAGTCGGGCCAGACCAACTCCGAGCGAATTATGCCGTGTTGCCAAAATATTTGGCCAACCCGCACGTCCTCACTTGCCCGGCTGACAAAAAGCGTGCTTTGATTGCGGACTGGGCAATATTTTCCGCCACTATCGACTTCCGAACCAACCTGAGTTACATGTTTTGTTCCAACGCCATGCCAGACCGCCCCTTGTCGATTTTCACAGGGGATAATTACCTTTCTGACAATTATCCGACCTGCGACGCGCTTGCTATGCCATTAGGCTCTTCGGCCAACGTTGACTTTACCAGCGTAACGGCGATTCGCGCCGGGTGGTGGGTAAAGGCCAATCGACATCCAACTGGAGGAGTGCTCAGTTTTTGCGATGGAAGCGTCAGTGTGACAAAAACTTTGAAGCTTCAAGAACACTTGGACGTGATGTTTAATAAATATACTGATACTGCGGCTGGGGAGAAGGTGAGGTTCTGGGTTCCTCAATCAACCAGCTTTAGCATTCCTTACTGAGACTCTGAAAAATTAATCGCTTCGCCCATGAAACACGTTGCCACATTGATTTCGGCTCTTCTGCTCTGGAACGTTGTTGCTGATGGACAGACCATCATTTCCGATGATTACAACGTCGGAGTGAATGGCACCGGCTTTTCGTTGAATAACGGTGTCAACTCTGGCATTAACCCGCCCACCACTCGACTCACGGGGACGGTAGCACCGGGTTTGCGTTACATATCGACGGGAACCAAAACTAATACCGCCTTCAGCATCTCGGGAAATAAATTGCGGGTGACGTCTGCCGCCAATCCGGGTCGCATTACCCTGTCCACCAATGGAACGTCCGCATTTAACTTTGCAGCCGCCCTGGGAACAGCGGGAGCTACGGTGCAGAAACCGATCATCTACGATCTTACGATCTCGATGGCAAATAATTCTGTAGATTTACAGCGTTGTTCCTTTGCGATTGGTTCAGCGGAGGGAGACGCGACGACGTGGGACTTCGGTCTGCAGGTGTTTCGCACCGCCGACACGGATAACTACTACACGATTCAAAAACGGATCGACACCGGCTCCTCCGGACTGGCCGCCGACATAAACACCTTTATCACCAATACTGTTCCAGGCACTTACGGTACCGAAATCACCTTTTTGATGCGGGTGACAGATGCTGGATCGGAAACGAATAGTTTTAACTCGCGAGTGCAGCTCTCCATGGACGGAGGGTTTAGTTGGTTTTACGACACCGATTCGGATTCTGTGCTTCCCAGTGGCTGGCGATTGAATGGCGCAGGCCGCTATATCATGTGGGATGTGGCGCCCGATGCTGGCCCGGTGACGTATGATAATTTTTTCCTGTCCCCGGTGCCGGTTACAGCGACGCCGATCGCCCCGGCCAATGGAGCGCAGAACATCGGGGCAGGAGCGGCCTTAAAAGTTGCCGTCTCGAATTCAATCCCGGGAAATTTAACGGTCACTTATTACGGCCGGGAAGTCGGCAAACCCTATCCCGGCCGGGATTTCCTCATTCCGGTTTTGCCGGACACGCAAAACTACTCAGACTACAGCCATGATGGTTTAAACGGCAGATGGTATTCTCAAACCGAATGGATCATCACGAATCACATTCAGAAGAACATCGCCTACGTCGCCCAATTGGGAGACATCGTGCAAAACGGCGACCTCCTTAGCGGTTCACCGAACGATGAAGAGTGGGGAGTTGCCACCAACGCAATGTATCGTTTAGAAAATTCGGCACGAACCTTGCGACCTTTTGGCATTCCGTATGGTTGTTCGGTGGGAAATCATGACCAGGAACCCAACGGCGATCCAGACGGCACGACGACGCATTACAACCAATGTTTTGGAACAGCACATTTTGCGGGCAAACCGTATTACGGCGGTCATTACAGTACCAACAGCGATTCATTTTTTAATCTTTTCACTGTGAGTGGATTGGATTTCATCGTGTTCAGTTTTGAATACGGCCGATACGGCTCCGGGGTGATGAGCTGGGCTGAGGACGTATTGGCCACCAACCAAAACCGACGCGTCATTGTGATGACCCACCATGCCGGAAGCGACTATACTCCCAGTAACTTAAGCAACACGGGAGATGCGGTCCTTGCGACACTGGGTCCGTACACTAACTTTTTCCTGATGCTGGGCGGCCATGTATTCAACGGCACCGGCTGGGGCGAAGGTTCGCGCTCTGACACGGTGAGCGGTCACACCGTTCGAACACTAGTCTCCGACTATCAGAACCGTCCCAGCGGCGGCGATGGGTTGATGCGGTTAATGTATTTTTCGCCAAGCAACAATCTGGTGAGTATTAAAACGTATTCGCCCTATACGGATCAGTTTGAAACAGACGCGGATAGCGAATTTTCATTCACCTACAAAATGCAATTACCGACGGGCCCAGGAACTCCCGGAACCGCTTATGTTGCCCTTGGAACAAATGTGAATGTCGCGATTGGCGCGCAGAATAGTTTTTCGTGGTCTGGGTTGCAGGCGAACAAAACTTACGAATGGTACGCACGCGTCACGGACCAGGCAGGGAATACAATCCTCAGCCCCGCTCGCCGCTTTAACACAGGAGCGAACACTGCGCCGGTCGTCAGCAATCAAACGCTCACCGTGATCGGCGATCGGGCGACGCAGTTAACTCTCCCGGCGTTCGATGCCAACGGCGATCCTCTGACCTTTCAGACCAACAGTCGACCTCTCCGCGGGTTGAATTATAATTTTGATCCGTTCAACGGCACGATTACTTATCTCCCGGCCCATCGCTATCGCGGTCCAGACCAGTTTACCTATCAGGTGAGCGACAGCGTGGCCAATAGTGGAGTAGCGAACTTTGCCCTCACTGTGATCGCGCCGCCAGATACCAATACGAATGGTCTGCCTGATGCGTGGGAGACTACTTACGGAATCACTGATCCCAATGCAGACGCGGATGGTGATGGACAAAGCAATCTCGCTGAATACCTCGCCAACACAAATCCTACGAACGGGACGTCTGTGTTGAAAATTATCGGTGCGACACACCAGGAGAGTGGGCTGTTTGATTTGACATGGGCATCCATCGGCGGCACACGTTACCGCATCCAATCAACCCCCACCCTGACGAACACCTTTACGGATCTGATTCGTTTCATTGACGTCGAAATGGATTCAGCCCCTTACGGTTCGCCCTCCACGCAATCGTTCACAGATACGACACAGACCAACGCCTCACGATTCTATCGCGTAAAAGTTACGCCTTAACCGGCATCAATTCACGAAGAGTGCTTCGTTTCCTTGCAACAGTGCGTGCGCGTAGATTTCCCATTCACCGAGCGGCTTGATTTCAGAAATGTTCGCCAACGACATCGCTTTACCACCGTTGCCTTTTTGTTTTTGGGCGAGCTTCTTGTCACGAAGTTGTTCGCGACGCGTTTGCCTCTGCACGTTTTCGGCCACCCGTTCCGTGGCGGGCGTTAGATCCAGGAATTTCTGGCCGACTTTAATTTCCTTTGCGGTCGGTTCACGCTGGTAGATCCATTGGTATAGGAAGCGGATTCGCGATTCGTCATTTTCCATGGCAAGAAAGTCAGAACGATTGACGAGGGCACGTGCCTGCTCGACAACCAGCGGCGAGTTCATGAGGAAAAGTGACTGCTGCGGCACGATAGTCTCGTAACGTTTGCCGGTGGTAATGTCAGGATTGGCGAAATCGAACTGATTAAATATTTCGTTCAGGTTGCGCCGATCGATGTAGCCGTAAACCGTACGTCGCGTGGAATAACCGCCCTCCCCTGCCCCGAGGTTCACCGGTTTGCTGCCCATCGTGAGATCGAGGTTGCCACCGATCGCGAGCAACGAATCGCGCACCGCTTCAAACTCCAACCGCCTGATGTTAGCGCGCCAGAGCAAACGATTATCGGGATCCTTTACTTCATAACGCGCATTGCTCTCGCTGCCCTGCTGGTAAACGCTCGAAAGCATAATCTCGCGGTGCAACTTCTTCAGCGACCAGCCATTTTCGATAAACCACGAGGCCATCCAATCGAGCAACTCAGGATGACTGGGCGGCGCAGATTGATTCCCAAGATCGTCAGGCGTGGTGACGATCCCTTCACCAAAATGATGAAGCCACACACGATTCACAATGACGCGTGGGGTCAGCGGATTATTTGTCGCAATAATTGAAAGAGCCAATTCGAGCCGGCCACTGCCAAGGCTGTACGGCTTACGGTCTCCCGGCGAAAGAATTTCCAGGAAACGACGCGGCACAATTTCCCCCTTGTTATCCGCTTCGCCACGGATGAACACCGGAGAGTTCTTCGCCTTCTCACGATCAACCAGCATCATCGCGCGCGGCGGAGCGCCTGGATCAGTGGCGTCGAGCGCCTCACGTTCGCGTGTGAGATCGCCTTCTTTATCACGAATCTCCTTGATCAACTTGCGATCGCGCGACTTGCGAATAGCATTATATCCAGCTTGGATCGTTGTTATCTTCTGAGTCAGGGCCGCGCGTTTCTTCACATATTCCTGATACTCCGGCGTGGTGGGAACCTTGCCGACGATCGGATAATCCGGCGGTTCAATGGAACTGGCGAAGATGCCGTGTAAGGAATAGTAATCCTTCTGCGGAATGGGATCGAACTTGTGATCGTGACAACGCGCGCAGGTGACGGTCAACCCGAGGAATCCTTTCGTCACGACATCGATGCGATCATTGATGATGTCGTTCGGCATGTTATTGAAGCGATCGCCAAGCGTGAGGAAACCCATCGCGGACAAATCGGTCTTGTCCTCATTCTTCAATTTATCAGCAGCAATTTGTTCAAGAATGAAACGATTGAAAGGCTTATCGCTATTGAACGCCTTGATGACGTAATCGCGATAGGTCCATGAACTGGGGTAACGTCGATCTTCGAACTTTTGCTTCACCTCACCTTTCGTGTCGGAGTAGCGAGCGACATCAAGCCAAAATCTTCCCCAACGCTCGCCGTATTGGGGCGAGGCGAGCAAGCGATCGATGACTTTTGCAAACGCGTCAGGCGATTGATCCGCCACGAACGCGCTGACTTCTTCGGGCGTCGGCGGTAGACCAATCAGATCGAAATTCGCACGGCGGATAAGCGTGCGTTTATCGGCGGGGTCGGAAAGTTTCATCCCATTTTCAGCAAGCTTCGCGATGACAAACGCATCGATCGGGGTCAAGACCCGTTCTGCTTCTTTAACCGTCGGCACAGCCGGTTTCTTAATCGGCTGAAACGCCCAATGTTCGCGCACGCTCTTATTCCAGGTCGCGGCGATGGCGGCGGATGGCTTGCGCGGATCCGGCGCACCCATTTTTATCCAGGCCACTAGATCAGCAATTTGGACAGCGGAAAGTTTCTTATCCTCGGGCGGCATCTGCAAATCGGCGTCGACGTAGCGCACCGCTTTGATGAGCAAACTGTTCTCAGGGTCGCCGGGGATGATCGCCGGACCGGTGGTGCCGCCTTTGAGGAGCGCTTCGCCAAACTCAACGGACAACCCGCCCTTCAGCTTGGGCGCTTCATGGCTATGACACTTGTAACAGTTATCCACGAAGATCGGCCGGATTTTGCTTTCGAAGAACTGAAGTTGCGTCGGGGTCGGTTCGGCAGCTTGGGCAACAATGGAAACGAGGAACGGAACTGCCGAGAGTATCACAAACCAACCTATGCGGAACCTGTTCACGCGATCACTCCTTTAACCACTTCACCCGCAACATTCGTCAGACGGAAGTCACGGCCATTGTATCGATACGTCAGCTTTTTGTGATCAAACCCGAGGAGCGCGAGGATGGTCGCGTGCAGATCGTTGACGTGCACTTTGTTCTCCACCGCTGACCCGCCAAATTCGTCCGTCTTACCGTAAATTGTTCCGCCCTTCGCACCACCACCTGCGAGCCACGTGCTGAACGCCCGGTTGTTGTGATCGCGACCGGGATTGTCGTTGCCGTTGCGGTCGCGCGTCGGTTTGCGTCCGAACTCACCACCCCAGACGATGAGCGTGCTGTCGAGGAGACCGCGTTGCTTCAAGTCAGTGAGCAGTGCCGCCAGTGGTTGATCAATGTCCTTGGCACGGTCGCGAAGGCGGTCTTCCAAATCCTGATGATGATCCCACCCGCCCGCCCAGACCTGCACGAAACGGACCCCACGTTCGAGCAACCGCCTGGCGATGAGCATCTGCTTGCCTTGAGTGCTGTTGCCATACAACTGTTTGATGTTCTCAGGCTCTTTACGATAATCGAAGGCATCCGTCGCAGCCGTCTGCATTTTGAAAGCAATCTCGAGCGCTTCGATGCGGGCTTCAAGCTTCTCGTCTTTCTGCAAATTCACCGAATGCATCTCGTTGAGTTGATGGACGAGATCCAACTGACGGCGCTGTTCCTTCAACGAAAGGTACGGGTTGTGGATGTTTTGAATCATCTCTTCAACCGTGTTGGCACTGGTGTTGACGCTCGTGCCTTGATAGACGCCGGGAAGAAATGCGCTCTGCCAATTCTGCGTCCCGCCCGGGGGCAACCCTCCGGCTGGTCGCAATGAAATGAACCCGGGCATATTCTGGTTCTCCGTCCCGAGCCCGTAAACAGTCCAACTACCGAGACAAGGTTTCGAGAGGCGAAGCGAACCGGTGTTCATCATGACGGTGGCGACTTCGTGCGCCGGAATATCCGTGTGCATGGAGCGAATGATCGCCATCTCGTCCACGTGCTCGCCGATTTGTGGGAAAACTTCGCTCACTTCGATGCCAGATTTACCGCGTTTCGTGAATTTAAAGGGTGAGGCATAGGCGAGGCCACCGCCGTTAATTTCTTTGCCATCGTATTTCGCGAGAGAGGGCTTCGGATCCCATGTATCGACTTGCGAAGGTGCACCCTGGGCAAAGATATGAATGACGCGCTTGGCCTTGGCGGCGAAATGGGGATTCTTTGGCGCCAGCGGAGAAAT
>JAQGOU010000625.1 GCA_028293445.1 Verrucomicrobiales bacterium
GTGATTGTCGCCGGGATCGGGATAATCGTTGTTCGGCCGGCCAGCTTCCATGAATCCGGGTTCATCAGCGTCGTAGAAAATCCAGGCATCAGATGGCCCGCCCGTTTGTCCCGCAATGCTCTGCGCCGGATAAGAAGTATTAACGAGCTTGTAGGTGTAATTGTTTACGATGGAGTGGGTTTTTCTAACATTCGCTGTTCCCAACGCCCATGCGCCATTGAAGTAACCAGCCACCTCATAGCTGGAACCGCCGAAATCACCCTTCCGCCCTCCCGGGGCAACTTGTTGTAAATCCGAAATGACGAAGCTCTTGTTATGCAACCGTTCGCTATAGGCGATGCCGGTCCAGTCTTCATTCAGATTGGGTGGATAGACCGACGGAACTGGATCACGAACATCGTCAATCTTGTTCCGTGTGGCGGGACAAACCAGGACCTTCAAGCTGGGAACGTAATTGGGAAAAATCCAGTTCAAGTCATCGTCTTTGAAATTAGCGACTCCCGTAAACGCTCCTTTATCATCGTCATCCGAATACAACTGACTTCCCGTCGCCATCTGTTTTTCGTTGTTCAGGCAATTGGCCTTGAGGGCACTCCCCTTTGCTTTAGTGAGCGACGGCAACAGCATCGCCGCGAGGATTGCAATGATCGCGATCACCACCAGAAGTTCTATCAACGTAAACGCCCGCGCCTTGTGCATGGAGAAATTCATGCTCCTTTTTTTAATACTGCATCTTGAACATATAGACGCCTTTGACCTTGGTTTTCTGAACCCAGACGCCCTGTGTCGAGGGCGACTGCGTGCCATCTGCGAAGACGTCATAGCCGACCGTGAATTTCCCGCGTTCCCGTCGAAAGAGAATCCGGACCTTGTTTTCCTCGCGTGTGACGCGGAGTGGTTTCAGTTCCTTGATGGAGCGCGGCCAGAGATTCGCGGGGATGTCGCCGCCCGCAAATTGGCCCATTAATCTGATACAATCTTGTTGGAGTTTCGCCCCGTCCTGGAGTTCGGGCAAGGCTTTGGGTTGGCAGGCCGTGAGCAGCTCGACAGAAATCAGCAACGTCAATTGTAGGACATGCCTCAATGCCTTCACACCCTTCCGACTCATATCAACCCTTCTTTGTTCAGAAAGTTTCGGTGCTTCCACATCTATAAGTGTCCGCCGTTAGGGAAAATGGGACAACTATTTACGCACTTCCTTTGCTTGAGGTTCTTGGATAAACATTCAGCCCGATGAAATTCCACTGCGTCGTTATCTTAACTCTTTGGTGTTCATCCATGGCTGGCGCGATTGAACCATGGGCGGATGCGAGGTTACGGGCCACCAACGATCTCGAACTTTGGCTGGATGCATCCAAAGAAAATGCCGCCCGCACAGAAGAACTCGCCAGTAGCCAGAATCCAATGCAATCGCAGTTCAAAAGCGGCGGTCCGCTTGATTGCTGGCACGACGCTTCCGGGCATAAACGCAATGTCACGCAACCGATCGCCAATGCGCGTCCGCGCTTTTTACAAACCACCCTGGGAGCGACCGTTCGTTTTGATGGCACCAATGATTTTTTGATCTCGAGTGGTTTGGGCAAACGATTTGACGAAACAACCATCTTCATCGTTACTGCACCACACTCGAATAAAGGTGAGTTTGGTTCCTTCCTCGCGCTAAGCCACACCGGAGCAAACGATTACTCCGAGGGACTCAATATCGACATGGGACCAGGTGCGAAGGATAAATTTGATTTCGTTAACGTCGAGGGTTCCGGATTCACGGGAATCAATAACCTGATGACCAGTCCCGTGGCTTTCGGCGAGACCCGTGTTCTTTCACTTTGCGCCGACGCCGGCACGAACACCGCGTTCCTTTGGATTGATGGAGTGCCGCAGGAGAAATACGGACATCCCACGCCAGAGCGCAAAGCCAAACGCAACCGGAAGTCCCAGGTTCAAGATCCGAGCTTTGCTTTCAATCAAATAACTGTTGGCGCGCGCTTCTTTTCGAACACGGCAGAACCACCGCACGTGCAGGGCTTTTTCGATGGCGATATTCTTGAAGTGCTGATTTACAGCCGCGTCCTGGAGTCCAGCGAGCGTGCCGAAGTGGAACGCTACTTGAAATCGAAACTTGTCTCAAAATTCCCGGGTCGCACGCTCGCCCCACTCGTTGGCCTGACGAATCCGCCTCCCGTGCAAATGTTCATGCCCGGTTTCACCGTGCGTGAACTTCCTGTCACGTTGAACAATATCAACTGCTTGAAATATCGGGAAGATGGCAAGTTGGTGGCCCTCGGTTACGACGGAAATATCTGGCTGCTCTCGGACACCGATGGTGACGGCGTCGAAGACAAGGTGACTGCCTTTTGGAATAAAGCTTCCTTGCGCAGCCCGATCGGAATGGCGCTCACGCCGCCGAACTATCCGAAAGGCCGTGGCGTCTTTGTTCCTTCCAAAGGCAAACTGTCGTTAATCGTGGACACCAATGCCGACGATGTCGCCGACGAAGAAATTATTGTCGCGAAAGGCTGGAATGAATTGCCTCATGGTGTCGATGCACTCGGTGTCGCTGTGGATAAGGACAACTCGATTTATTTTGGCCTGGGCACTGTGAACTTCGCCAGCGCGTATCTGATTGAGAACGGCAAATCCCATTACGATTTAAAAAACGAACACGGCACGATCATGAAAGTAGCCCCGGATTTCAGTAAACGGGAAATCGTCTGCACGGGGATTCGTTTCCCTGTGGCACTGGCCTTCAACGGAAGCGGCGATTTATTCTGCACCGATCAGGAAGGGGCCACGTGGCTGCCGAATGGCAATCCCCTGGACGAACTTCTGCACATTGAACGTGAGCGTCATTATGGTTTTCCACCGCGTCATCCCAAACATCTGCCAAACGTCATCGATGAACCAAGTGTCTTTGACTACAGCCCGCAACACCAATCGACCTGCGGATTAAATTTCAATCTGCCGGTCAACGGTGGCCCAACCTTCGGGCCGGCCTCATGGAAAGGCGATGCCTTCGTGGTCGGTTATTCGCGTGGGAAATTATACCGCACACAACTTGCGAAGAGCGTCGCCGGCTATGTTGCGCAAAATCAACTGATTGGAAGCACTGACATGTTACCGGAGGATGTGTGCATTTCTCCACAGGGCGATATGGTTATTTGCGTGCATAGCGGAAAACCGGATTGGGGCAGCGGTCCGACTGGTGTGGGAAAGCTCTACAAAATCTCCTATCGCGAAAAAGAAGCAGAGCAACCGGTCTCCATTTGGGCCGCCAGCTCCACGGAGACACAAATTGAATTCGATCGTCCGCTGGATCCCGCCAAAGCTAAGGAAATTTCAAAGGGCATCACGATAAGCCAGGGGAGATTTGTCGCGGCAGGTGATCCATATGAAATTTTGCGTCCCGGTTATCAAGCCGTGCAAAACCAATTACTCGAGCCTCGGTATGCGTTGAAGGTTTTGTCCACCGCCTGGGGAAATGAAGGACGCACCTTGATCATCCGCACCGATCGTCGCAATGAAGCAGTGAGCTACGCGGTCACGTTGTCGCGAACAAACGGAAGCGCCACCGCCAAAGACCTCCCGCAAGGTTCCACGATTGATCTGGCGTACGACCTCACTGGCGCTGAAGTCGAGTGGCAGAATACCGACGGAAAAGAAAAATGGTCCGGTTGGTTGCCTCACCTTGATTTAGCCGTCGCTCGTGCATTTACCGCAGGCAGTGGCGCGCATGAACAGTTCTGGAAAAAAGCATCCGGCCTCGGAAAGCTAAAACTCCGCACTCAATTGGATCTTTGGCAGATGTTGCGCCCTGCCGTGCAGCCGGGATCAAAGCTCGATTTTGAATATACGAAAGAAGCCGTCACGGTTGTCTTGAAATCAACGTCGCCACTCGAAGTAACCGCGTCCTCAATGAAGCTGGAACGCGTAGGCGAAAATGAAGTTCACCTTACTGCGACTCCGCAGAAAGATGTGTGGTTCCCGATCGAGGTCGCCTTGCAGAATGCTTCTAAAGCAGCACCTGCTTTGGATATATCCTGGTTTACGGCGGAAGACAGTCGTCCCCGCGCCCTGCCCCGCCGACGCATTTTGTTGCCGTGGTCAACGCCGGAGCAAATTACTGGCGAACCGATTACCGAACACACCATTCCTGAAATCGCCGGTGGCAACTGGCTACGCGGCAAAAAGATGTTCTTTGGCGAAAAGGCAGCCTGTTCCCGCTGTCACACGATGAACGGTGAAGGAGGAAAGATCGGGCCAGAGCTTTCAAATCTGTTGCATCGCGACTACGCGTCGGTCCTCAAGGACATCATGGAACCAAGCGCCGCCATCAATCCGGATCACATTGCTTACAACGTGCAATTAAAGGATGGAGAAATGGTCAGCGGTATTCTCGTCGGTTCAAGCGAAACGGAATCAAAGTTCGCGGACGTATCCGGAAAAATTACCACGATCAAAAAAAGTCAGGTCGCCTCGATGAAACCTTCCACGATTTCATTGATGCCTGAAGGATTGCTTGAAGCGTTTTCAGAAGCGCAACGGAAAGATCTCCTGACGTTTCTTCTGACACAGCCTTTGCTGCCAGCGCCGATTGGCATCGCCGGGGAACCGCCACCACGCCAACGCGCCGAGCTCGATGCCATCCTCAAACAAAAGAACCCGCTTTCCAGTGTCTTTAAAGACCCGATGCGCATCGTGCTTTGCAGTGGTCCAAAGGATCACGGTCCAGATGAACACGATTATCCACTCTGGCAAAAACGTTGGACCACCCTGCTCGGCCTCGCGGATAAAGTGGTGGTTGAAGCCACAGATAAATGGCCGAGCCCAGAACAGTTCTCAGCGGCAAACGTCATCGTCTTCTATTCCAACAATCCTGACTGGACGCCTGCGAAAGCCAAGGAACTGGATGCCTTCCTGAATCGCGGCGGCGGCGCTGTTTACCTGCATTATGCGGTCGATGGCCATGATCACTGCGATGATCTGGCTCAGCGCATCGGTTTGGCATGGCGCGGTGGCCAATCCAAATTCCGACATGGTCCGCTGGATTTGAAGTTTAACCCGCATCCACTCGCCGCGGGTTTGAGCGGCGCGCATTTCGTGGATGAGAGTTATTGGAATCTCGTGGGCAGCCCAACGAATATTCAACTGCTCGCCAGCGGCGTGGAGGAGAATCAGGCCCAACCGTTGATGTGGACCCATGAGCAAGGCAAAGGTCGCGTCTTTGTTTCCATTCCGGGCCATTACACCTGGACGTTCGATGACCCGCTCTTTCGGCTCTTGATTTTGCGCGGGGTCGCGTGGAGCGCGCAGCAACCGCTCAACCGGTTCGACGACCTCGTTACCATCGGCGCTCGTATCGCTGAGAAATAGATTCTTCATATCTCAGACTGAAAGCCTGCAATGTGATAGCCCGGGGTGGAGCGCAAAGCGCGGAGCCCCGGGTTACATGTCACAGTTGATTTCTGCGGCCTGTAAGGCCGCGACATTTTCATGTTCCCCTCGCCGCCCGCCCGTATCGGCCTTACAGACCGAAGGATTCACAAATGAAATCCTTCACCTAGGCCGCCGCTCGCCGACTCGCTTCAGCCTAGGCTATCACATTGCAGGCTTTCAGCCTGAGGAGATGGGTAATGCTTCCTTTCCTAAAACCATTCCACTGGAAACGTTGAAGAATCGATGACTTCTTTTCCGAGAGGCGGCTTCGTGTACCCGTGTTAAATTGCCTGAGGAGGATTTATGTTTATCAACGAACCAAAACTGAAAACGCTTGCCCGCGATCTGCGGAAAGAAGAACCACGTGCGCCGGAAGAAGAATTGGCCGGCTTTCCCTTTGCCGCCAGGTGTCTGGATAAATGCCGCGCCACACTGGTTGGATGGCAAGGTGAGTTTACTTACGCCTGCCCGATGGACCAACGCTTCCTGCAGACCGCTGACATCGGCGCAGATGAATTTAAAGAATTTGTCGCGACCGGGGTTGAGGACGACGAAGTGGAACGCTGGATCGGGGAGCATTCTCACGCACCTCGATAACGATCGGGAGCCTACAATCAATTTGCGAGTCGAGGAATCCTTCCTAATAAAAGAGCTGAACACACGAGCGTGAAAACCCCTCACCCGCCTTGGGCACCGACTCCCAATAGCGATAAGGACACCGTGCAGCGAGGTTTAAGTAAGAAGGAGAAATTATGTTAAACTACGCGTTACTATTCCTCGTGATCGCGATCCTCGCTGGAATCCTGGGATTCTGGGCTGTGGCAGGCACCGCTGCTCTGATTGCCAAGATCCTGTTCGTGGTGTTTCTCGTGATCTTCATCGTCGCACTCGTCACGGGTCGTCGACGCGGTTTATAGTCTGTCCCTTGCCGCATAGCGCCACGCGAAACTCTTACCGGGTTTCGCGTTTTCTTTAAAGTCCCTGCCCTGTTCGGAATTCTGTTCGGTTTCGCGTTTGACCGGGTGCTATCCTGTGACACGCGATGACAGACGACTGCGAACTACTCCAACGTTATGCGAATAGCCGCTGCGAAATTGCCTTTGCGGAACTGGTGAACCGGCATCTTCCTCTCGTTTATTCGGCTGCGATGCGACAGGTCGGGAACGACGCGCAGTTGGCTAAAGATGTTACTCAAAGCGTGTTCATTGACCTCGCCCGAAAAGCCGGGCCGCTCTCGGGGCGCACCGTGTTGACCGGATGGCTTTATACCAGCACTCGGTTCGCGGCGTCCAAGGCGGTGCGTGCGGAGCAGCGGTGGCACGCGCGCGAACACCACGCCAATACCATGCAATTGCAGGAATCAGTCCGCGATCCCGAATGGGATCAACTCCACCCGATCCTTGATGGCGTGATGTGCCAACTGAATGAATCCGACCGCAACGCGCTTTTGCTGCGATTTTTCGAAAGCCGTCAATTGTCCGACGTTGGCGCGAAACTAGGAGTCAGCGAGGATGCCGCGCGCATGCGAGTGGAGCGAGCGCTCGATAAATTGCGCAAGTTATTAGAAAAGCGGGGCATCACTTCAACCTCTGCCGCACTGGCTGGGATTCTTGTGAATCAAACGATCACCGCAGCACCTATGGGGATGGCTGCAACGATCACAGGGGTTGCCCTCTCCACCGCCACAGCAACAGGAACCACGCTAACTTTTTTAAAAATCATCGCTATGAGCAAACTAAAACTCGGGATCATCGCCACCATTGTCGTCGCTGGCGTGGTCACCCCATTAGTCATTCAACATCAGGGGCAGACTAAACTGCGGGAGAATCAGGCTTTGCGTGAGCAACTTACACAATCGGCCAAACTCCCAGCCGCGAATGAACATTCCGCGAAGGCGCTTACTCAGACCACTCACACAGATTCTCAACCGCTTTCAGACAAGGAGCACACCGAATTGTTGCGCCTTCGCGGAGAAGTAGGACGACTCCGTTCCGTGTCTCAGGAACTGGCCAATACCAAACGGCAAGCATCCGAAGTTCACGACCCGGTAAAACAACTTCGACAGGCGTTGGAACAAATGCCGGAAAAGAATATTCCCGAACTCCAGCTGATCGATGAGAAAAAGTGGGCGGAGGACGCCAGCAAAGGAAAATTGGAGACAGAGGACGGCGTGAGAGAGGTCCTGGCCCGTTTGTGGCGAGCTGCGAAAACCAGGTTGGCCCTCAACATCGGCGAGGCCATGCACAATTATCTGGCAGCAAACAATCAACAATTGCCAAACAATATCTCAGACCTGAATCCCTACTTCAAACCGCCGGTGAGTGATGCCATTTTGCAACGCTACGAGCTTCTCCGTACCGGAAATTTGGCGGATGCGCCACCAGGAGAACCGCTGATTTCAGAAAGAACGGCAGTCGACGACCAGTATGATACGATTTTGAAAATCTACCGGGACAACTACATCATGGCGGGAGTTGGAAAGTGGAATAGGCCAAACACCACCAATGCGTGGCCGACATTCCGCTAAACAGAAGGACATACATGCCACGTGGATTTTTTACCGTCGAGGAATGGAAACGTCCGCCCAAGGGCAAAGAGTCGCAGTGGATTCCGATTCTCCACCTCGACTCTTATCAATCGTTAAACAAAGCAATCGACGCTCTGGAAAAAAAGGCACGGACTGGCCTGTTTCGAGTGGTCCAGACGCAACGAACGATCTGGGCCGAGATGGAAGATGGAAAAATAAAGCGCGCGAAAAAATAAGAGCCGAGCTTGTTGGTGTGCGATTGCATGTGCGTGACGTCAATGTTCGGAGTCCCGGCTTCAGCCGGTAGACCTGTCGCATGGAGCGTTTCGCAAATTTTCACAATCATGTTGTTTGCGTGCGCCTCGCCGGCTAAAGCCGGGACTCCGAACCTTCTGCTTGCACCCACTTTTGATCACAGCTCGGTTGTTCCTCACAATCTTTTCTTCTTCAAGTTTAAGAGAACGATGGCAATCTCACGCAATCTCCTGCTCAACGATTGGTGCCAGCAGTGACACCTGATTCAGCCGGAACAAAAGAATCCTGTATGACTCGAAGAATTCTCGTCCACCTCGTCGCGGCCCTGATTTGCGTGCAAAGCATGTTCGCCGCCCCCGCGCCTCGTCCCAATATTCTTTTCCTTCTTGCGGATGACATGGGCTACATGGACATCGGAGCCAACAATCCAAAGTCGTTTTATGAAACGCCAAATATCGATGCGCTCGCGAAGAGCGGAATGCGTTTCAAACAAGGTTACGCCGCTTGTTGTGTCTGCTCTCCCACGCGCGGAAGCATCATGACGGGAAAGTATCCGGTGCGCTTTGGGATCACTGATTACATTGGACAAAACCGGCCGGGCAAACTTACTCCCGCCCCGAATTCCCATTTTCTTCCTCTGGAAGAAGTCACCATTGCCGAACGGTTGCGCGAGGCGGGATACGCGACTTTCTTTGCTGGCAAATGGCATCTCGGAAACGGAGAATATTCTCCCAATGCGCAAGGCTTCGGGCCGGGACTGAGTGGCAAAGGCTCCTTTTATTATCCGACCAACGAATCTCTCCGCAGTCTTCGCGACGATCCAAAGACGACCGATCGCATTGTGGATGACGCGGTTGAATTTATTGCCAAGCACAAGGAACAGCCTTTCTTCGCTTATCTACCATTTCTCGCCGTGCATATACCGATCGGCGCGCGCCCGGATCTGGTTGCAAAATATGAACGCAAGAAAGTCTCTGCCCCCGAGGACGCCTGGGGTCACGAGGGCGACAGCAAGGTGCGCCTCGTGCAAAATCACGCCCCCTACGCTGCGATGGTGGAACAACTCGACAGCGCGATTGGTCGCGTTCTCGCAGCGTTGGAAACCAATGGGATTGCAGATCGAACGGTGGTGGTTTTCATGTCCGATAACGGCGGCCTCGCCACGGCAGAAGGTCATCCGACATCGAATCTCCCGTTACGCGGCGGCAAAGGTTGGCCATACGAAGGCGGCATTCGCGAACCGCTCATCATCCGCGCTCCCGGAGTGACAAAGCCCGGCGATGTTTGCGACACGCCGGTTATCAGCACCGAT
>JAQGOU010000003.1 GCA_028293445.1 Verrucomicrobiales bacterium
CGTGATCTCGGCCGGATTCTCAGCGGATTTGTCTTCCAACAGATCGCCGAAGGTCGCTTCACCATCGTCGCCGATCGGTGACTGCAATGAAATGGGCTGCTGCGCCATTTTCAACAGGCCCCGGATACGGGCGACCGACATATTTAACTCGTCGGCGAGCTCTTCGGGAGCAGCTTCGCGTCCGAGATCCTGGAGCAAATGTTTCTCAGCACGCCATAGCTTGTTGAGAATTTCGATCATGTGCACCGGAATACGGATGGTGCGGGCCTGGTCGGCAATCGAGCGGGTGATCGCCTGTCGAATCCACCAGATGGCGTAGGTCGAGAACTTGTAGCCGCGGCGATATTCGAATTTCTCAATCGCCTTCATCAGGCCGATGTTGCCTTCCTGAATCAGGTCGAGGAGCGATTGACCGCGGTTGAGGTATTTCTTGGCCACGGAAACGACGAGGCGAAGATTGGCTTCTGCCATCTTGTTCTTCGCAGCCTGAGAATTGGTTTCGGCCTTGCGCAACTGGGCAAAGACGACGATGAACTCCTCGCGCGACATCCGCAGCAGGCGTTCGAGATCTTTCAGCTTTTTTTCTTCCGCCGCGAGCAAGGTCTGTTGTTGAGGCGACTTACGCTGCTTTTGAAGTTCAGCGATGCCTGCCTGAGCCGTGCGCAACGAATCATAAACGTTGGCTCCGACCTGAATCATTTCGTCGACAACGCGACGCTGAAAACAAAACTTCGGAAACAGTTCACGAAGCTTAGCGTTGAGTTTAGCAAATTCAGCCGCCGTTTTATCGCGCTGCTTCTGACTCGGGGCTTTTTGCCATTGGTGAAACTTTTCATCCAACAGATCGTCAAGAGCCTGAGTTTTCTTGGCGAGCTTCTTTAAATCCTCGAGATGCTGTTCGCGGTTGGCAATCTTGCGATCCACCACAACGCGGTCAAAACGTTCACGCGGCGGGTCGGAGAGCAGTTTATCAACGAGAGCAATGTGTTCCTTCGAGGTGAATCCGAAGCGATACAAAGTGGCGATGATTTCATTCTCCGCGACTTCGATCCGTTGAGAGATTTCAACTTCCTGTTCCCGCGTCAGCAAGGGCGTGCGGCCCATCTCACGAAGATACATCTGAATAGGATCGTCGAGAATATCGAGGCGTTCCTTTTCTCTCTCGGGTTCTTCTTCCGGTTCGGGTTCCGGCGCGACGGCCTGTGGTTCGTCTTCGATGATTTCGATGCCGCCTTCGCGCAACTTGGCAAGGATCTCGTCGAGATCGTTGCTGTTCGTTACATCAGAAGGAATGGCTTCGTTGATATCATCGTAGGTGAGGTGCCCCTGTTCGCGTCCGAGCGCGAGCAGTTCTTTGATTTTTTCTTTCAAATCAAAGGTCACGAGAATCTCTGGCGAGAATCGGTTCTTTGATTTTAAGTCAATAGCACTAGTTGTTTTGGTTGCTCTCTGCATAGTTTGGCTGCGCCGTCTTTGTGCGATACTGCTTTCCAAAGCAATTTTTCCAAACATTTTCTACTCCTTTTTCGCGACGTTCAGAAGACTGACGCGGGGGAACATACAGGATTCCCCGAATAGTTCAAATGGAGATTTCGTTTGGCGCCCTCGAAATTCCCTCAGGGATTCGATGGGCAAAATGGGCGTTATTTCACGTTTGGCCGGGCGGCTTTCGGTCCACCGTGCAACAGCGCCTTCATTTCCGCGAGTGTTTTGACGTAATCTGTCTTTTTTGCGAGGTTTAAATATTCTTTCGGGTCATTTACGTGATTATAAAGCTGCGTACTTCCGTCCGGCCATTCGGTGTAAGTGAATTCTTCGCTCCGGACGCTATGGCCGAGGCCGCCCCGGCGATTCACCACGGAGAACACTCCTTTTTTCCATGGCTGCGCCGGATTTTTGAGTAGCGAGGCAAAGCTTAGACCTTCGAGGCCGCCCGGTGTTTTTAAGCCGCAAAAGTCAGTCAAGGTCGGATAAAGATCGACAAATTCCACGACGCGGGAACAAACGGCGCCGTGCTTTTTGCCCGGCGCAACCACGATCAACGGCGCGCGTGCAGATTCCTCCATCAAGCTCATCTTGGCCCACATACCGTCATGTTCGCCGTGGTGCCACCCGTGATCACCGAGAAAAATGACGATGGTGTTGTCCCACATTTTCAAGCGATCCATAGTATCGAGGAGGATGCCAACTTGCGAATCCATGAAAGTCGTCGCGGCATAATAATGCAGGATGATCGAGCGCTTCTGCGTATCCGTCAGGTCAGGATAGTATTTCGGGGAATGGGCAATGGCAGGAATGTCCTTCGAGTGACCTGCCGGTTCCTTTGGCAAGGGAATTTTATCCAAAGAATAGAGATCAAAATACTTTTTTGGCGCGACGTGGGGGATATGCGGTTTGTGAAAACCAGCCGCGAGGAAGAACGGTTTATCGTTGCCTTTGTGTTGCTCCAACAATTCTGAAATTCGGCGGGAGGTTCGCCCGTCGGGTTCCTGCTCATCCTTCAAGTCAGACGCGCGCCAGGCAAAAGGAACATCTTGAGCGCCTTCCTGATTGCGTTTCCGGGTCCGCGGCTTTCCCTCTTCTGTTTCATCGTCGTCCTTGCCGGAGTCTTCCGACACATCCCACTTCAAGGCATCTTCGAACTTTCCATGAGCCACCTTCCCCACGCGTGCGGTGAAATAGCCGTTGGTCCGAAAATATTCGGGCATGAACTCGATGTTCCCGAGAGAAGTGCGCGGCGCGGTGTTGTTACCAAACACTTGCGTCGTCTCAGGATAGCGCCCGCTTAGAAACGATGTTCGCGACGGATTACAAAGGGGATAGTTGCAATAAGCGCGGTCGAAACGAACTCCCATGGACGCGAGACGATCGATGTTGGGAGATTTAACGGTAGCATTGCCGTAGCAGCCCAGTTGGGTATTCAGATCATCGGCGACGATCAGAAGCACATTCATTGGCTTGGCCATTCCTGCGGGAACCACTCCCGAGAGAAGGCAGAATAACGTCAGGACCTTTAAAGCCGGTTTTTTCATAAGCAGGTTAAATCCACGGAGATGTCCCCACAGACAGTCGCAAGACGGTAGAGGTTACAATCAGCGGGCTGCCACATGCCATGGCGCGCACCGTTACGACAACAAAAGCGCGGATTGACGACCACGCGGAACTTTCCCGAAGTGGAAAATGATGACCGCCTGGAGGAATTGCTCAATTTCTAACAGCTGTGCGCCACTTAGTTTCAAATTGTTCAACCCGAGCCAGTCCAATTGTAACAACTTACCAAAAACTTGCCTTGAACCGGGGCTGAGCTTTGAATTCTCCAGGTCCGGCATTAATCCGAGTTCTGCAAGCAATTTGATCTCAAACCCAAGAACCGTCAGCGGTTCGGGCGGTCTTTTTGGCAAATGGACCAGCAGTTGAACCATCAAACCAAAAATGTTTTCCAAAGGGGTCTCAACCTCGGTCGTTGTTTCAATCAAACCAACGCCATAGGAAATCTGCTGGAGATAACCAACGTCATTTCGCAGGGCCATGTTTGTCCCGCTGACTTTAACCTCGCGCAAATTGTGCAACTCGGAACGTCGACTGCGGACGAAGGAAAACTCGGCCATGAAAAACAGATCGAGTTTCCCTCGAAACGGAGAAGTGGGTCGACGCGCTCCTTTTGCGACCGTTGCAACGCGGCCCAATGCAGGCGTGAGCCAATGAACGATGAGACTGGTTTCAGTCAGCGGTCGCGTGCGCAGAATCAACCCGGTGGTCCGTTCTTCAGCCATGCTCAGGTCTTTAATTTCTCCAGCTGTGTTTTCTGTTGATCGGGGGAAATCGCTCCGAGACTAATGATGAACTTGATTCCATCGGCGACCGACATATCAATTTTGGTCACGTCATTTTCTGGAACGAACACGAGAAAGCCAGCCGTGGGATTCGGTGTCGTCGGCACAAAAACGCCAACCATTTTTTCACCGGTCTTCGGAGATTTCTGTTCGCTCGTAATAAATCCGAGAGACAACGAACCCTGGTGTGGAAAAGGGACGAGCGCGACCCCTTTGAAAGAAGATTTGTTGCTGGAGAAAGCGTCGTTCACCTGTTTCACGGTGCCGTAAACCTTGTTCAGGAGTGGAACCCGCAACATCAACCGATCCGCCAAATCGATGAACTTTTCGCCAATGTAATTTCGGGTGAGACGACCGATCAAGCAGATTAAAACCACCGCGATGACCAGCGCCAGAAAGCTCCAGTACCACAAGACGACTCCGTTTTTGTCGTGAGTGCGTTCCGGCGGCAGGAAGAAGAGCAACTTGTCGGTAATTGTGGAAATGTTGCCAAAGAGCCAAGCCAGGAGAGCAACAGAAATAACTGCGGGCAAAACCACCGCGAGTCCGGCAAAGAAGTTATCCCGTACGCGGGTGAGGAAACTTTTCTGATTCATGACACAGCCCTCAATCTGTGCGAAATCCGCGGGATGAAAAGAAAAGAATGCGCGATCGGACGGTTCGATTGCCGGCTACTTCTCCCAATGGGCCAGGGAGATGCCGTCTTTACTGACATGAAACTTCTTCACACGAATTTCGCTTTGAGGACCTTCCGTATAATATGCGATCAAAACACTGCCGTCGCGCAGTTCCACCGTCGATGGATAGGCACCCACCGCAGTGTCATCGATATGAAAAGGGCCCTGCCATGTGTTGCCTTCATCGTAGCTAAGGTGCACCGCCGTCTGAGGGATGCGATGCGACAAAATGATTGTCCCGTTTTTCATGCGGGTGAAGTGCGGTGATTGTGCCGGAAATCCCGCGTCTTTCGGAGTCGACCAAGTCTTGCCTTTATCCCGGCTTCGCGAAAAGAACAGGTTACCCTTGCTACTGCGCAGGGCCGCAAGAATTCGACCATCTTTCAAACTGATTACATCAGTTTCAGCATCGAGATAAAGATTATTGGTCTTGCCGATGGAGATCGGAAGGCCCCACGTCTTACCGTGGTCTTTGGATTGAATAACCCCACCCCATGCTGTGCCTTTCTGCGAGTCTTCCTGATAAATGCCGAGCATGCACAAGCCATGATTGATTTGGCGGACGGGTGCGGAACAGGCCCAACCGGACGCAATAATGGTGGCTTCCGGTTCCCATCTTTCGCCGTTGCTCCTGGAGCGGACCATCTGCACGCCGACAAGCGAAGCCAGTTCATCCATCGGCTTGTTCAACTCAGGCGTCCAATGAACACGATCCCCTTTCAAGGTGAAGGAGAAAAAGGAGCAAATCAGCGTACCGTCCGAAAGTTGGCTGATGTGGGGATCGCGGTTATCGTTTGCGTCATCGTACAGGATCGTCGGATCGCCCCAGGAATTTCCATCATCATCGGAGCGGGCGAGACAAATCCGGCCGCCTTTCGGGAAATCCGGCGCGGGGAGAGAAACGTGAGCGTAGCCGGCATAAAAAACGCAAAGCAGTTCGCCAGTCTTGCTCCGACAAATGTCCGGAAATGCCTGGTATTCGCCGGCGAGCCGACCACGTGAGATCACCTTGAAAGGATAACCTTTTGCGGGAGCATTGGTTTGAGAAAAACCTGAGAAAGAAACAAACAGGCAAAGGACGAAAAAAAGAGATCTGGCGCAATTCATGGAACGGGATGTTCTATAAGAAACAACCCCAGTCTGTCACGGAAGTTGCGATCAACAATCAGGAACTCTGAATTATTTTCGGTCGAGACAGTTGCGAACGGTTTCCGCCAGCTTGCGGGGATGATAAGGCTTTTGCAAAAAGTTCCTTCCTTCTTCCAGTTCGGCTTCATGCCCTTCCAGCGCGACACTATATCCGGTGCTATAGAGAACCTTTAAATTAGGATGCATGGCGCGCAGCCGTTTGGACAACTCGAATCCATTGACTCCATCGGGCATCACCATATCGGTAAACAGCAGGTCAATTTTAGATCCCTTGTCCATGAATGCTATTGCCGCCGGGCCGGATTCGGCTTCAAACACATGATAGCCCAGGCGTTGGAGGATATCACGGGTCAGACTGCGTAACGTCAGTTCATCTTCCACCAATAATATGGTCTCGGTTCCCTTGGGTATTTGTGACAGCTTGAACGCCGCTGGTTGCGTGTCTGTTGGTCTAGCGATGGCTGGCAGAAAGACATGGAACGCCGTGCCCAATCCCACTTCGCTTTGAACTTCCAACCAACCGGAATGCTGTTTCACAATGCCATAAACCGTAGCCAATCCCAGGCCAGTGCCTTTACCAGGTGATTTGGTTGTGAAGAACGGCTCAAAAATCCGGCTGCGAATCTCCGGCGGAATCCCGAAACCAGAATCGGCCACCGCAAGGCGAACAAATTCCCCAACGCCAGCTTCCGGATTCTCCCGGGATTGCTGCTCAGAAATGCGAACAAAGTCTGTCAGGATCGATAGGCGACCTCCGGATGGCATGGCATCACGGGCATTAACCGCCAGGTTCATGAGAACCTGCTCAATCATACCAGCGTCCGC
>JAQGOU010000055.1 GCA_028293445.1 Verrucomicrobiales bacterium
GCTCCTCTTTGGCGCGACGGAAAAGTGGACCATGACGCGTTGTACTCACTTTTCCAGAGCGTTTTTTTACGTTTTTCGCGTCCTGCTCCTGTTTCCCGGAAGAAAAATTCAGAGAATGAGCGCAATGCTCCTCTTTCCGGCCGCAGAAAATCAGGGAATGAGCGTGATGGTCCGACTTTCCCGTCGCAGAAGATCGGACTTTTCGCGTAATGCTCCAATTTTCCCACGCAGATTATTGGAGCAGGACGCGTAATGCTCTCGTTTCCCGGCACCAGGAAGGTGGACCATTGCGCATGATGCTCTGTTCTCCCGCGACAATCTCTTCGGTGTACGCGAAAGCTCCCAGCTTCCCGATGCGAGCTATTCTGGCAATTAGAGCGGTTGCCAAAAGTAGAAAGGCGCGCGGCGTTTACGCCGCTTCAACGTTATCATTCGAGCAGGCCCTGCGAAATTCTCCAGGGTTTTCGTCAGTCGTGCAGTGAAGCGGCATAAATGCCGCGCGCCTTTTCCGCAGCGCGGCCGACCGGGCATTCCGGAAAATACTTCTGGCAATCGTTATAGCCTATGCCAAAACCGCATGAGGCCGACCGCAGGAGCAGCCGGTGGTCTTCACTTCGGTCTGAATCTTTTCCGGATCATAATTCAAATACGATCCGAGCCAGCGCTCCACTTCCTGGACCGTCATTCCTTTGCGGAGATGATAATCGAGCACCTGGTCGCGGCCGATTTTGCCGACCGCAAAATATTTCGATTCCGGATGAGAGAAATATAAACCGCTCACACTCGAACCAGGCCACATGGCAAAACTTTCCGTCAGTTTGATGCCCACGTTTTTCTCAACGTCGAGCAACTGCCAGAGAATCTCTTTCTCGGTGTGATCAGGACACGCCGGATAACCAGCCGCCGGACGAATGCCCTGGTAAGTTTCTTCGAGCAATTGTTCAGGCGAAAACGTTTCCGCCTTTCCGAAGCCCCACTCTACGCGAACACGTTTATGCAAATATTCGGCGAAGGCTTCGGCCAAACGATCGGCCAATGCTTCAGCCATGATCGCGTTGTAATCGTCGTTGTCCGCTTTGTACTTTTTGACCAGTTCATCGAGACCAATGCCCGACGTGACCGCGAAGCCGCCGATGTAATCCTGTTTGCCGCTCTCTTTTGGCGCGATGAAGTCGACCAAAGAATTCTCCATCTGCCCTGGAGGCTTTTCAATCTGCTGACGCAGGAAATGAAACGTGATCTCGGATTTCTTCCGGGACGGATCGGTATACAGCTCAACATCCTCTCCCACGCGGTTTGCAGGGAAGAATCCATACACCGCACGGGCGGAGATCAATTTTTCGCACACCAATTTGCTGAGCAACTCTTGCGCTTCCGCAAACAGTTTGGTTGCCTGCTCGCCGTATTTCTCGTGCGTCAAAATCGAAGGGTAACGTCCGCGCAATTCCCACGTGTGAAAGAACGGCGACCAATCAATGAAGGGAACCAATTCGCTCAACGGAAAATCGTTCAACACGCGAACACCGGTGAATTCCGGCGTGGGCGGTTGATACGATTGCCAATCGATTTTCGGCGCGCGTATCCGCGCTTCTTCAAAGGAAAGCAATTTGGCCTGCTGCCCGGCGTGCTGCGTGCGAAGGCGTTCGTATTCGGAACGGAGTTGCGCAACAAACTGCGGCTTTTGTTCCTGGCTGATTAAAGCGCTGACCACGGGAACCGCACGTGAGGCATCGAGCACATGCACCACGGGCTCGGAATAATGATGAGCGATCTTTACCGCCGTATGCGCTTTGCTGGTCGTCGCGCCGCCGATTAAAAGAGGCAACTTGAATTTCAGACGCTCCATCTCGCGCGCCACATGCGCCATCTCATCGAGCGACGGCGTGATCAATCCGCTCAGGCCAATGATATCGACTTTGTGTTCAATAGCGGCTTGAAGAATTTTGTCGCAGGAAACCATCACGCCGAGATCGATGACTTCGTAGTTATTACACCCGAGCACCACGCCCACGATGTTTTTACCGATGTCATGAACGTCGCCTTTAACGGTCGCCATTAAAATTTTGCCTTGCGCCCGCACGGCATGACCGGCCGCTGCACGAGCTTGTTTTTCGGCTTCCATGAACGGCATGAGGAACGCCACCGCCTTCTTCATGACGCGCGCACTTTTCACGACTTGCGGGAGAAACATTTTTCCTGCGCCGAACAAATCGCCGACGATGTTCATACCCGCCATGAGCGGGCCTTCGATGACGGACAGCGGTTTGTCGAACTTCTGCCGCGCCTCTTCGGTATCTACATCAATGAAATCGGTGATGCCTTTGACGAGGGCGTGGCTGAGCCGTTCTTCCACGGTCCCTTTGCGCCATTCTTCATCGACCTTGTCAGCCGCCGTGACGCCGGTCTTTTTCTTTTTTAATTCTTCGGCAAATTTGACGAGACGCTCGGTGGAATCCGCACGGCGGTTCAGCAAGACATCTTCGACCAGCTCGAGCAGGTCTTTGGGAATCTCTTCGTACACTTCCAGCATCCCGGCATTGACGATGCCCATGTCGAGCCCGGCCTGAATCGCATGATAAAGAAATGCGCTGTGCATCGCTTCACGCACGCCATTGTTGCCGCGGAATGAAAAAGAAATATTACTCACCCCGCCGCTGACTTTGGCGTAAGGAAGATTTTGCTTAATCCAACGCGTCGCGTTGATAAAATCGACCGCGTAGTTGTTGTGCTCTTCCATCCCGGTCGCGACCGTCAGGATGTTCGGATCGAAAATGATGTCCTGGGGCGGGAAACCGATGTCCTTGGTGAGGATGTCGTAGGAACGTTGGCAGATCTCAGTGCGTCGTTGGTAGGAATCAGCCTGGCCACGCTCATCAAAAGCCATCACGACGACGGCCGCACCATAACGACGGACGAGGCGCGCCGCCTGTTTAAACTTCTCTTCGCCTTCCTTAAGCGAAATGGAATTGACGACGCCTTTGCCCTGCAAACATTTCAGGCCCGCTTCGATGACGCTCCACTTGGAGCTGTCGATCATGATCGGCACTTTGGCGATGTCCGGTTCGGCCGCGACGAGGTTCACGAAACGCGTCATGGCGGCGACACCATCCAACATCCCTTCGTCCATGTTGATGTCGATGATCTGCGCGCCGTTTTCGACCTGCTGCCGTGCGATGGCGAGTGCTTCGTCGAATTGTCCGGCGAGAACGAGCTTCGCAAATTTCGGCGAACCCGTGACGTTGGTGCGTTCGCCGACGTTGATGAAATTAATTTCGGGTGTTTGCGTGAACGCTTCCATTCCGGACAACCGGAGATACGGCTTCGCTTCCGGAACCACGCGTGGCGGCAGATTCTTCACCGCATCGGCAATCGCTTTGATATGGGCAGGCGTCGTGCCGCAACAACCGCCGACGATGTTGAGAAAGCCCTCTTCGGCCCAGGGACGAATCTGTGGTGCCAGCGATTCGGGAGTTTCCGGGAACCCAGTCTCGGAAAGCGGATCAGGCAGACCCGCGTTCGGATAAAAGCAGGTGTATGCCGGCGCAATCTTCGAAAGCTCTTCCACGAACGCGCGCATTTCTTTCGGACCGAGCGCACAGTTCAACCCAATCGTCAGCGGCTTCGCGTGGGAGATGGAATTCCAAAACGCTTCCACCGTTTGACCAGTCAACATGCGTCCAGAAAGATCGGTGATCGTCCCCGAAATCATGATCGGCAGACGCTCTCCCCGTTCTTCGAAAATTTCATCGATCGCGAACAATGCCGCTTTCGCATTCAGTGTGTCGAAAATGGTTTCGACCAGAAGCACATCAACGCCCCCTTCCATGAGCGCTTCGACTTGTTCGCGATAGGCAAGGCGAAGTTGATCGAAACTCACGGAACGGAAGCCGGGGTCGTTGACCTCTGGCGACAACGAAGCCGTCACCGGCATCGGCCCGATGGCACCGGCTACGAACTTCGGTTTGCCGGTCGCTTTTGAAACTTTTTCGACGGCGCGGCGGGCAAGTCTGGCTCCAGCGAGGTTTAAATCTCTCGCCAGCTGTTGCAGAAATGGATCTTGCGTGACCCGATCGAAATATGCCTGGTCTTTACGTCCCGAATGCTCCTCTTTGAAAAAGAAATCGTGCTGCCCGATGGTCGTTGCTGAGAAAGTGTTCGTCTCGATGATATCGGCACCCGCTTCGAGGTATTGGATGTGAATCTCCTCGATGACCTCAGGCCGGGTCAGTTGTAAGAGCTCGTTGTTTCCCTTCAGATCCTTGCCGGTCCAATCTTTGAACCGTTCCCCGCGAAAATCAACTTCACTCAGTTTATAACGCTGAATCATCGTGCCCATGGCGCCATCGATGATCGCAATACGCTGACCCAGTATCTTTTGCAGCTCTTCCGCTGCGTTTCGGACAGTTTTCGGACTCACAGTCGGAGAAATTAAGGCCTCGGGGGCCAATTTGCCAATATTAAAATCAACCTATCATGATATGAGGATATATACTGGTATTCTTGGGCCATCCGATGGTGTTCTTTTCTTTTGGCACGGAGCGATTAGAGTAAGAACGTGGTTCAGGTGATTAATTTTGAAGACATTCTGGCCGCGCGGGACCGAATCAAGTCATCCATTGTCGTTTCTCCCTGCCCCCTTTCCATTCCGCTTTCTGAAATCACGGGCATGCAGGTTTATTGCAAGCTGGAATACTTGCAGCGCACCGGAAGCTTCAAAGAAAGAGGTGCTTCCAATGCGTTGCAACTTTTGACTCCTGCGCAGCAGAAACGGGGCGTCATTGCGGCGTCGGCGGGAAATCACGCACTCGGATTGGCCTATCACGGCAAACTGCTGGGAGTTCCCATCGTGGTCGTGATGCCAAAGAACGCGCCGCTGACAAAATTGAGCAACTGCGAAAAACTCGGGGCTGAAGTCATTCTGCACGGGAACAGCCTCGATGAAGCCAAGGAGTTCGCGGAAAAGATTTGTGCGGAACGGCAGCTGACCTACATCAACGGTTACGACGACCCAGCCATCATCGCGGGACAAGGATCGATCGGGCTCGAGATCCTGGAGCAAGTACCGGAGGTGCATGCGGTGATTATTCCTATTGGCGGTGGCGGACTCGTAGCCGGAATGGTGATGGCTATTAAGAAACTTAAACCGGCCGTGCAAATCATCGGTGTTGAACCAGCAAACTGCGCCAGTTATACGGCTGCTCGGAAAGCCGGAAAACCGGTTCGCGTGGAAAACAAGCCGACGCTCGCCGACGGTTTAGCTGTTCCTAAAATAGGCGAAAACGCCTTTGCCATTGCGCGTCAGTATGTCGATGACGTCGTCACCGTCGATGAGCACCAGATTGCTCTGGCAATTTTGAAGCTGGCCGAACTTGAAAAATCAGTGGTTGAGGGCGCGGGGGCGGCCGGACTCGCGGCATGTTTAAATCATTCTTTTCCTCAACTCGCAGGACGAAACGTGATCCTGCCGCTGACCGGCGGCAACATCGATATCAATATTTTAGGCCGGGTGCTCGAACGCGGTCTGGCGTCGGACGGGCGTCTCTGTCGTTTCAGCGCCGTGATCAGCGATCGACCTGGTGGGCTGGCCCGTTTTGCTGGCATTATTGCCGACGAAGGCGCGTGCGTGATGGATATCGTTCACGACCGCGCCTTTGCCAGTGACAATATCAATCTGGTAACCGTCCATTGCGTGGTCGAAACCCGTGATGCCAAACACATTGAGGCATTGAAAGAAAGATTCGAGCGGGAAGGTTTTCAAACGCTGTTCCCCGACCTCGGCGATAAATAAAAAACCGGGCGACCTTGCGGTCGCCCGGCCCCAAACACCAAACTATTTTCCCCTTATGTCCGCCGTTGGTAGACAACGGACACCTCTGCGTCAATCCAGGAAAACCCAATAACCTAAACTGACGCTCATATAACAACCAACACTAGATTCGACGGGAAGTTGCGGAAATTGTTCAAAAGTTTTTTTATTCTTCGATTTTTATTCTCTCCACAATTAGCCAACGAAACCTATTGCAGCGGCTGCAGGGCCCCAAACGCCGGGATCTTCCGACTGCGCCGATCCGAATGAGCCCCGCCGCGCCGGCATCCACGGTTAATCCGCACTTCGGACAACGGACTTGCCAACCGGGCGCATAACCTTTGCGATAATTTCGCCCGTCGGCCGCTTTAACCGCAGGACCAATCCATCCCACTTTTCGAAACGCAAAGAACGTTTGCCCCCAGCGCAAGACGAAGAATAAAACGGCGGAAGTGATTACGAGGAGCGTTGTGATTGAAGGTTTCAATCCCGGGCTGAAACGAATGAGTGCGAACATCCAGGCCGCGAAGAGAACATCCGTGAGCGAAATGATTAACACGTAACGCTGCAAAAGAATTCGCTCTTCTGGCGTGCGGGCTTTCTTTTGAATGCAGCGCCAGAGCAAATAATTTCCGATCAAGGGAAGAATCGACATCCAGAAAAAACTGCCTGCGCCAACGACTCCCTTTGCGACCGTCACATTGACAGCGACTGCGCCCAAGCCCGCTCCCTTGGCCGTGGATACTCCGACCGCACCGATCGCAGCAACGACACCGGCGGTAAATTTCGCGCCCGGCTTTGTCCGGTCGAGAGCACCTTCAACCACGTTGTTCACTTCCTGACGCAACATTTCCCGGCCCCGCACCAACCGCTGTTTTACCGCGTCTTCCGAAACGTCCAGAGCCAGGGCAACCGCGGCAATCGACTCCCCTTCCCTATGAAATAAAATGAGTGGCAATCGATAATTTTCCGGCAACTGTTCCAAGGCACGCCACACCACTTCTTCTTCCTCACGACACATCGTTTCGACAGATGGCGATGGCCTGACATCTGGTAATTCCGCCAGTAAGTCTATGGATGAGCTATGTCCGTGGGCTCTCCGAGATTCCGTCCGCGCCACGTTCGCTGAAACATTGCGCGCGATTTGGCACAGCCAGGATTTGAAAAGCGAAGGATCCTGCAGTGAGGAAAGAGATTGCCACGCCGCCAGAAATGTTTCCTGCGCGAGGTCTTCGCTTAAGGACACGTTTCCGCAACGGCTATAAATCAACGCACAAATGAGCGATTGATAACGTCCGACGAGAACGGAGAATGTCTCACGATTGCCCTGAAGACAATCGGCCACCAGAATTGAATCTTCCTGCGGCGATGGGATCACAGTTTTCATATCTTCTTAACGCCAGTAGTGAAACACAGGCAAAAAGTGACAAATTTTCTGAAGAATTCTCTCCGACCACAGAATTACGACAAAATTTGGTCAGTTCGACCTGTTCAAAGCTGTCGGTGATCAGAATAGCCACCTTTTTCCCATCAAGTAATTTTTACACAACGCCTCAAGATACGTCCGCCTGAAAAACGGCGTTTTCCAACGGGTTTGAAGAATAGTTTTTTCCTGAAACCGGCCTGCCGCGGAACCTGAGGCTGATTAGAACTGAGCCAGGATATGGGCGAGTTGCTCAGCGTGAGCCTCAAGCGTCGTGTCGGTCCAGACCACGAAGCGCGACGCTTCGATCTTTTTTTGCACGGGCCACTGTGCGGCGAGGCGCTGTCCAATGTGTTCCGGACTCCAACCTCGCGCAAGGAGACGCTGGTGTTGCGTTGCTTCCGAACAGGCGAGGCAAATCGTCGCATCAAATTCCGGGGCAGCGTTGGTTTCAAAAAGCAACGGAATGAGAACGAATCCAAAGGGGCGACCGGCCAAACGCCACGCCGCCGCTTCACGATGCCAGACCTCGCGAATGCGGGGGTGAAGAATGGCCTCGAGAGTTTGACGCGCGTTGGGGTCCGGAAAAACGATGCGCGCCAGTTCGTCCCGACGCAGCGATCCACTGGCGTCGAGAAGCGAGAGACCAAAGGCCAGAACTATTTCCTGCAAAGCGGGTTGTCCAGGCTCAACAATCTGACGTGCGATGTCATCCGTATCGATCACCGGATGACCGCGTTCGGACAGCAAACGGCCCGCGGTGGATTTACCCATCGCGATACCGCCGGTGATCCCGAAAAGTTTCATGGCTTCTGGGCCAGACCTCGATTCGATTATTGAACGTGAGCGCGGTAGAACCGGTACGGGTGAGCTGGCGCATTCACATCAATGAACTGAAGTGTGCCGCCGTTTAGAATGGTGTTCGTTGAAATAGGAACCCAATTGGAAAGGTTCGTTGAACCTTCGATCACATACGAGAAGCCGACCTGTCCGGTAAAGGTGAATTGGAAATTACGATTGGTGCCCATCGAAGATGATCCAAACGAGGATGGAACGGCCACCACCACAGTGACAAGCGATTGACTGTTATTGCCGAGGTTAAGATCAGATTCGGTGGCCTGGACAGACAGAAGGTTAGTAAAGGAACCAACCGCACTTGGACTTGCCAATAGAGTAATGGAGGCACTCCCACCAACGCCCAGAGAGCCCAGATTGTAATTCAACGTGCTGCCGATTGCAGAGACGCTGCCTTGTGACATCGCGTTGGAAATGACATTGAAATTTGCGGGAAGGAGATCGCTGAGAACAACGTTGTTCGCCGCACCCGGGCCGGAGTTAGCCACGTTGATTGTGTAAGTAATATTGCTCCCGGTCAGCAATGAATCCGGTGTAGCACCCGCCTGAATCGCAAGATCAACGTTGTTGGTAACAGTCGTCGCGACGACAAAGCTTAAGGACCAACCTCCATCAATCCGCCCGGCATCACCGCCGGAATCGTCCACGATGTAGAGCGACCAGGTGCCATTGGGGTTCAAGCCGTTCAGAACACACAACGAACTGGCATAAGGACCAGCAGGAGCCGGGGCCTGAAACGCGTCGGCTGGAGAGTAATCGGTAGGGGCATAAGTGCCCGAGGCAATCTTGCTCGACTGCGGCAAAATTGTGCCGCTATCGTCGAACTTCAGCGTAACGTTTGAGATAGTGTTACCAGCGCCAGCATCGGACATCAGCACGATCTTCTGCCCGGTCGGACTCACGAGAAGCATGTCGACATCCTCCGGGAACGCATGGCTGAGATTGCTGACTATGACCGTGACCTTCGAAACTGATCCAGTGACTCCTGCCACAGCAATATTGACCGGATACGGCGAGGCGGCTCCCACTGCGGTAATAAGAATTACGCCGCTGTTGGAGAACGTTTGGACGGATGAAAGCGCGTAGTTAAAGGATACATTTCCGAGTGATTGAGTCCCATCCTGAAGAGCCAATGTGGCGGTCAGCACGCCATTATTTGTTCCGTTCGCCGTGAAGGTGAAGGAGCGAGAACTAGAACTACCACCGGGCAACAATGCCCCGTAGTTAGCGGCACCGCTCAATGGAATCACACCACCCGTGCTCAAAAGCGTGGCCGTGAGATTAGTCGTTGGACCTGAACCGATGTTCCGGAGCGCGAAATTCATGGTGAGGGTTTCACCCGGCTCCAGCGCGTTGTCTGCCGGAGCAAACGATTCTGCTAGGATAGCGGAACCCGACGCCACGATCGTAGGCGACGGGAAGATGACGCTTGCGACAACGTTAGTGATGTTGTTTGCGGTATTTGTGTCTGAGCCAGACGAGGAGGCTACAATTGTGTTTGTAAGAGTGCCGACGTTAGCGGGAGCAACCACGATCGTGACAAGAACGTTACTACCCGCGCTGATAGTCCCAAGATTGGCAACAACAGCAGATCCCAAGTTGGTTACCACTCCTTGAGTGCTGTTTCCGCTGACGTAGGAAACTGAAGACGAAAACGTGTTAGTCAAAACCACGTTAACCGCACTGTCAGGACCGAGGTTGGTGACAGCCAGGGTGTAGGTCAGGTTACTGTTCACCAGCACGGAAGCCGAAGAAGCAGAACCTTTCACGACCAGATCCGATTGCGCCGCTCGAGTCGGAGTAGTGAGTGACGCGGTGTTGTTGGCCAGATTCAGGTCAAGTTCATTTGCGCCGGACTGCACCGAACTGACAAGATTTCCGCTGCCTGCAGAGACTGTGACCGTGATGGTCGCAGTCCCGCCCGCGGACACCGTTCCAATATTGCACACAACTTTTCCAGCGGAATAACTGTAAGAACCCTGGCTGGTTGTTGCGGAAATATAAGCGGCACTGGCAGGAATGATATTTGTCACCATGACTCCTGTCGCAGCATTCTGTCCGAAATTCGAAACAAGAATCGTGTAAGTAAGATCGGCGGCAATCACCGCGGGATTTGCTGAAGCAGTGATTGTGACGGCAACATCAGCATTGGTGTTGACCGGAACAACGGTATCGATAGATAGACTCCAACCGCCATTTATCGCTCCGAAATCCTGACCGGTGTCATCGACCACGTAAAGTGACCAGACGCCATTCGGGTTCGTCGCCTTAAAGAAATCGAGCGAATTGTTGTACGGCCCAGCGGGTGCGGGTGAAATAAAAGCATCTCCTGTTTGGTAATCCGTAGGAGCAAAAGTGCCTGCCACGATAGGACCATTGTCGGGAAGCTTGTTCGTGATTGAAGAATCAAACGTCAGCGTCTGATTTGTAACTCCAATCTCACCTCCAACATCCGACATCAACAAAACCTTTTGACCGGCTGGCCCAACCAGTAGCACGTCAACATCGTCTGGAAAACTATGGGTGAACTTTGACAAGCTGACCGTTACTTTGGAAACGATTCCGGTCAGACCTGAAACGGTGATCGTGGACGGATAGGTCGAAGCAACGCCACCATCGATAATCGTAATGGTAGAACTGTTTGGAAAGGTACCGCTAGCACCTATGACAAACGTAAAATTCACGGTGCCAAGGTTGACTGCGCCATCCTGTAACTGGAGAGCCGCTACTATGGTCGCTCCAGGAACCGCACTGGCTGTGAAAGTGAAAGGCTTCGTGACAGACGCACCGCCAGCACCCAGCACCCCGTAGGTTTGAGCCGCACCCGGAGACCCAACGCCTCCTCCTGACACCAGATTCGCAACAAGGTTTGAGGAGGTGCTACTGGTGCCTGTATTTCTAAGCGATAAATTGACGGTAACTGTTTCGCCCGACTCAATTCCACCGTTTGCCGGCGAATAGCTTTCCGAGGTAATTTGTGCGCCCGATCCTACGATTATTGGGGATGCCGGAGCGATTGAAGTAATGACGCTTGCCAGGTTGTTATTTGGATTTGCGTCATTGGCTGCGCCGACTGAGAACTTGTTCGTCACTGTTCCTGCGACCGTTGGGGTCACTGTGATGGATACAGTGATAACGCCGTTACTCAGGCTGCCCAATGTGCCGTTGATCACACCGTTGGTAAACACACAGCCACCCTGTGATGAAACTGCCGAAACAAAATTAAATCCGGCAGGCAACACATTTGTTAACGTTATGCCCACTGCTTGAACAGGACGGGTATTGGTGATGGTAAGAGCGTAAACGATGTTGCTTCCAGCGGTGGCCGTTGCTGGCCCGGTTGCACTTAATGCCACATCTGCTCCACACCCTCCGCCGCCATCGGTGCAAACTGTAGGATACAAAGCCAACGACCAGCACTCAATCTGACCCGAATCAACAGAAACATCATCTACAACATGGAGTTGCCATGTGCCATTCCCACTTTGGCCAGCCAGATTTTCTAAAGGCTCGGACGGCCGAAAAAGTCCAACAAACGGAGCCGTTCCCCCCGAAATGTCGGTGGATGCGCCATCATCAAAAGTTGTTCGACTGGACAAAGGAGAGCAATTCGTGCCGAAATCGTGCCCAAACCCGCCAGCGTTTCGCGCCAAGGCAACCTTCGCTCCGTTTGGTGCAATCAGCTCAATTGTGAGGTCAGAGTCGTAGGTGTGCGTCAGATATAGAGAAACAGTTGCTTTGCCCACTGTCCCATTAAAATTGTTGATTACCAAAGATGAACTCGCTCCAACGCTGCTGCCATCAGGAATTGAAACCTGAGTACTGCTACTATAATACGTCGGCGAAATGGTAATGAAACCCGTCTTCAACCGAAATTGGTTTGTCCGATGTTCCGCGCTTGAGTCTATGATCAAGGAAAAAACTATGGGCGTTCCACAAGCAAACGAGGGTGAGGTGTAGATCCGGAACGGGATTGAATTGTTTGCGATTCCGCCTGCAGCAAGATTTGGATAAGGTGATGATGACTGCTCCACGGTTACACCTGGAGTGCTGGAAGACAAAACAGCCGAAATAGCACTCGCCGTATTCGTTCCGCCATTTTGAATACTGACGTAAATATAATTACATTCATTCGGATCAACCGTCCCGTTGTTATTGCCAGTCTGAGAATCGTCGCTCTGAACTGCCACTTCCGTTAAACCGGGCAAATCGAAAGCCTGAAAAACACCAATCGTTGTCGAACTCGAGGGAGATGTTGCGCTGCCGCCCATACCCCGTTTAGCAAAAGCGATCCAAAGAAGGGCGTAGTTCGCACCGCCTGTATCCACTTTGTCAGCATTGATAATCGCATTGCGCGCTTCCAAAAAGTTTGGATTGGCTGGCGAGAGCGTCATACCGTCCGTGACCAATCTCATGGCCAAAGTATTGCCAACCGAGAACCCATATTTCTTAATCAACGCAACACGTACTTCCCACAAAGTGACGCACCATACTTCACCGATATTATGCACCTCATTAGCAGTATTTCCAATAACCGGATTTCGAGGAATTCCAAAATGAGGGCTCGCTTGCGTGGGGTCGATGTCTTTGAAAGTCAGCGGGTTCTTCAGTAAATCCGTCGAGTATGGATAGCGACGAATTCCGTAGTAATAATTCTGAGCAAAGTTTGGGGACAGGTTATACGTGACATAGCCTCCCTGACCGAAATTGCCGTCAACGTTATCTGAAGATTCACTTAAAAGTGCCATCGCATAAAAGTCTGACCACCCCTCCCCCATTCCGCCGGTTTGCCATTGGGAAATTCCAACTCCACCACCAACCCGGCGATTGCTTAATCCGTGGGTATATTCATGTAAGATAACTTCTGCGTCCAAATCTCCATCCCGATTAGGAGTCGGTCCGCTAAACAAATACATTTGCATTCGTGGAGCAAACCCGTCTGGAGGAGTACTCATATTGGCATTGTCGAAGCCACCACCATCCTGGGCATCGGCCCGGACGGCATCACCCGCAGAACCACCGCGTCCGAAGTTATCCTGCTGAAAGTTTCCCGCTGCTTCTGTAAAACCCAATTCGTAAAGTTTGTCGTGAATGAAATTGTTCCAATAGAACAGTTGCACGACGGCAGCTTCACTGGAGTTCGTCGGATCCTTTGTAAGATCGAGGGGAAAGTCAAAAACACGGGTCGGGTTGCCTTGAGGACGAGGAAGGTCAGGCTGGTCGTCATCATCGCGATCGGTGTGGGAATCAACGTTATTTCCAAGCGTTTCGTTGTCCGTATCATTGATCCATCCGTTTGGAGAAGCTGTCGTATTCAAAGCCGCCAGTGTGACGGATGTCCGTGCGATAACGGGGGGCTGGTTCGTGCTGGGGAACAAGTGACCTGGTGAAAATGGTGATGGGCTATCACTTGTAAAAACATTGTAGGTCGCATTACTAATGTAATTGGTCAAGCAACGCTGAACAATGACCTCGCCACTCGTGGCATCCACCACAAACAAAAACATTTCGCCGCGTTCCCGACTGGTCAGGATGACTTGCCATGCAAGTCGCAACGTTTGGCCATCCATCGGGATCCAGACCAACGCGGTATTGATTTCGCCGTTCAGCACAGCCGTCGCTCGGAAATGTCTCTTTTTCTGAGGTCCTTGCTCCTCGTCAGACGGGGATAACTGGTTCCGTGCTACGAAATGTTTAATACTGCGGGCCGCATTGACAATAGCATCTGCGGCATTAATAGAAGGCTCGTTGCCGCCCGTAGCGCGATTTTGCCTGCCAGCATCAGCAGCTTTCTTGAGATCAGAAACAAAATGTGTGCTGAGATTAACCAGTTCCCCATTCTTCGTTATATTCCCCATGAGAATGCTTTCAAACACCGGGATTTCATCCAATTGCTGCTCCCAGATAACGGTCCTCATCCCGTTATGCGGTGTCACAAACTCCCGCTTCACCTGCGCTGAACTCAAAATCTCCGAACCATAACCAAACAACGCGCTATGCTCATTCAGGAATGCCTTAACAGGGCCGTGGGCATCGCCAGGCGCAATTAGTTTTGCTTGTGCAGCAGACACAGCCCCGCCTTGTCCATTGGGTCCCGTTAAAAAGTGTGAGTAGGAAGAAATGAATTCCGGTGCCCCCAACAGTTTATCCACTCGTACATTGGCATTGGGAACATGGCTCTTTAAAGCTTTAACCATCGCCTTTCTATCATCGGTAAGGTCATGGCCGACGCCGACTCGTTTATCAAACTGCGGCAGAGGCACACGATCTGGAGCTTTAAAAGCAAGAACATTGGTCAAACTTCCGACGGTGAAAGCGATGGTTGAGGCGAGCAGGAACAGGCTTTTTTTCATGGGCTTCGTCAGCGATTGTTTCGATTACAGTTCAAAATGCAAGCAAACTCCCCGAGGAGGTGCCCCGGGGAGTCGTTCACATTCGTAAAGATTACATTACGGGACTAATCTGAGCCGGTAGAACAGGCTTCCGCTGGTTGATACCTGAACGGATACCGAGTTCTCGCCATTGGCCACCGTATAACCACCGCTGTAAGCCTGCCAGTTTGGTGGTGACAGGGTAGTTGCATATTCGAGGACAAAATTGCTCGCGGCTGCTGGCCAGGTGATAACAAAATTGTTGCCTTTCACACTGAATGCAACCGGCGGAATATTGATAACCGAAGTCTTAATGGAAACGGAATTATTACCCGAGTTTGCATCATTTTGAGATGCCACAACAGATGTGACATTCGTCATATTCCCTAAAACATTAGGAGCTTTTGCTGAAATCGTGAAAATCACGTTTCCACCATTGGTCAACGTGCCAATATTGCAGGTCACGATTCCATTATTGTTCGTAACGACCCGCGAAGCAGAAACAAATGCAACCCCGGCCGGAAGCCTGTTTGTCACGATTATATTATCTGCGATTCCAGGTCCGTAGTTATTGACAGAAACTGTATAGGTTAACGACCCACCAACCACAACAGGATCCGGCGAATCACTGACAGCAACCCCAACGTCAGCCGAGGATGTGACGATGTTACTGCTGGAAATCGAGAGATTCCACCCACCGGCGATCACGCCAGCCCCCCCTACTGCAGAGTCATAGAGATAAAGAAGCCAAGTCCCATTTGGATTGGTTCCATTGAACAGCGAGAGCACACTGCCGTATGGTCCAGCAGGCGTATTATTTGTCGGGAAAGTTGTAAATCCATTCCGCGTGGGCTTGTAAGTGCCACTCACCAACACCTGATTCGTAGGCACACTGCCCACAGCCGCATCATCGAAGGTCAGTGTAATACCATTTGCACCAATTCCGCAATTCGCCATCAAGACGCAGCTTTGACCTGCTGGCCCAACGAGCATGGCTTGAACATCGTGCGGGAAGCTATGTGTGAAGTTATTGAATGTTGCGGTTACTTTGCTCACCACGCCGCTAATCCCGGAAACATTGATTGCAGACGGATACGGCGAAGCCGAGGCATTGTCGTTAATCGTAATCGCAGTCGCATTTCCAAACAGATTGGCCGTAATACCGACGCCGAAATTGAATGAAACCGTACCAAGGTCCGTCGCGCCGTCTTTAAGCTTTAACTGAACGGCAATGACACTTCCATTTGTACCATTCACTACGAATGTGAATGGCTGCGAAACACTGGAGCCACCACCAAGAACAGCGCCGTAGTTTCTTGAAACAGTCACAGGTGAAACTCCAGAGTTAGTCTGTAGCGTCGCTACCAAAGTTGCGGTATTTATTGACCCAAGATTACGGAGAGCAAGTTGCACCGTAACGGTTTCCCCTGCTTCCATAACATTGTTCGTTGGAACGATGCTTTCTGAGACAAGCGAGGCACCTGTTGCACGAATATCCACCTCATCATCCACAATCGTGAGAGTAGCATTCGTGGGCGAGCCTAACAGCGCTGCGCCACCGGGGTTCGAGAGGATCAGATTGATCGTTTCTGGACCTTCCACGGTGGAATCATTAATTATGGGGATCAATACCGTTTTGACGATTTCTCCATTCCCGAACGCCACTGTGCCAGAAGTGTTTGTATAGTCGACCCCTGCACTGGCTGTTCCTCCATTGGACGAGTACTGAACGGAAACGATTCCATTCGATCCACCAGTTCGAATCAATTGTACCGATGCGAATCCATCGATTTCGTTGGCAGAGTAATTCGCGGACGCGAACGAGATATTCCCAGCATCGTCGACGATTGTTAGCACCGCCAGTCCAAGCTCGATAAACGCTCCCCCAGTTACATTCGTAAGGCTGAGGTTGACCGTTTCGCCACCTTCGACCACTCCGTCTGCTGCGATCGGAATCAATATTGTCTTATTCGCTAAATCGCCATTACCCCATGTAACTGTTTGATTGACCGCCGCATAATCTTGTCCTGCAGTTGCAGTTCCATTTGCTGTGATGATTGTCACCGAAACAGAGTTTGTCGCAGCACCATGACGAGCCAACGTTATGATAGCGTTCGTCGCTTTTTCGTTCACGACGTAATTGGTGGAAATAAAGCCCACGCCAATATCGTTGTCCACAAGGGTTAAAATCGAGACCGGCTGGTTACCCAAGACAGCATTAACTGCGTTCAACAAAGTTAAACTGACCGTCTCGTTGCCCTCAATGAGAAGATCGTCAATAACTGCCACGGAGAAAGAGTTCGTTATTTGACCTGGTGAGAAACCCAAGGTCACACCCGTAAATGAATAATCAACGGAATTACTGGCGGTGCCACCATTTACAGCGACGGCAACAGACGACGCAAAGTTTGTCCCGCCAATTCGGGTTACAGTGACAACGACATTAGTCACTGACTCCAAAACTGAGTATGTTGGCCCGCTGAAGCTAAACGCCGTATCATTATCATAAATTTGCAAGGGC
>JAQGOU010000065.1 GCA_028293445.1 Verrucomicrobiales bacterium
CCCCTTGAGTCGTGCGCGGAACTTCAGGTATTCGCGAATGCGCATATCCTGATGCAACGGATTGTTCTCGGGCATGTACCCAATCCGACGACGCACTTCGTCTGCTTCCTTGAAAACATCAAATCCCGCCACGCGTGCGGTGCCCGATGTCGCCGGCAAAAAGCAGGAAAGAATGCGCATCGTGGTTGATTTGCCAGCGCCGTTCGGGCCAAGGAATCCCACGATTTCCCCTCGCGCCACGGTAAACGAAAGATCATTGATGGCCGTCTGACCTGCATAACGCTTGGTCAACGCGCTTACCTCAATCATCGGTTCGTTATTCATTTCGGACGGTATTTTACCTGTGAACTGCCGGAGTTAAACAGAGTTCTCTAATTTTTTTCGACCGGTCAACGTAGCTTGACGGTGATGGTGCCCTGCTGCATTTGAAAAAGGTTCCCGCGCACTTGTCTCAGCGCGGTCACGGCAAACTCGACGCTGTCGTTTGCTTTTTTGTTATAAAGAATCTTCGCTGCATCCAGAATATCTCCCGCGGGCTCGTGATCAATCGCGTTGATTAACAATCCACGTTCCAAGCCAGCTTTTTCGGCCGGACTATTTGGATCGACCCCGGCAACGATGAAGCCTTGCCGCGCCGGCAGATTCAGATACTGCTGCAGGTCGGGAGTAATTTCCTGGAAGGTCGCGCCAATCTTTTTGCGGATGAGGTCTGCGTTGAAAACGGTTTTTTGCGGAACGAGATGAACGTTGATATTGAAACGTTCTCCTCCGCCACGCGTCACGACCAGCGGGACGTCTGCCTGTTTCTGACTGCGGCTCAGAACTTCCACGACGAACTCGATGAAATTACGCGGAGCTTTTTCGCCCACCTGCACGACGGTATCTCCTTTTTTCAGGCCTGCTTTGTCCGCGGGACTGCCCGGTTCGATGTTCGCAACCAATAAACCGTTCGTGTTGGAGTTGATTTTTACTCCGAACCAGAGCTGCTGATTACTTTCCTCAGGCGTAAAGATATCCGACAGCGCCTCCGCCACACGTTTGATCGGAATGGCGAAACCGATGCCCTGCGCGTTCTGATCCCGGAACACCGCGACATTGAGACCAATCAACTCACCGCGAATATCAATCAATGCGCCACCGCTGTTTCCCGGATTGATGGCAGCGTCCGTTTGCAGCCAATCTTTATAGTCGAGTGGTCCTTTCTCAGTCTCGGGACGGCGTGTGGTTGAACTTAGAATCCCGCGGCTCACGGAAAAGCCCAGGCCAAACGGATTTCCCAGAGCGATGACGGTTTCACCGAGCAACACATCATCGTCGCGTGCAAACTTCATCGCGTGAAACTTTTCGCCCCGCTTGGCTTCGATTTTCAAAAGCGCCACGTCAACGGTAGGGCTGGCGGCAATTAATTTGGCGTTATAAAGGTTGGTCCCGACGGTAATTTGAATCTGATTCGCACGCTGGACTACGTGGTTGTTCGACAGGATATAGCCATCCTCGTTAATGATTACGCCAGAGCCCAGGCTGAAGCTCTCCTGGTAACGCTGGGATGAACGTTGTGACGGGCCAAAAAATTGTCCAAAGAAATCCTGAAACGGATCCTGCACGGGCACCATGGTTTTGGTGCTGATGTTAACGAGGGACTCTTTGACTTTCTCCACGGCCTGCACGATGGGATCGCGCCGAACGTCTGTGTCCGCTTTGGCCGTAAACCTCATGGCGCCGAAGACGAAGCAATAAACCGCTACCAACCCCACGATTTTGGAAAAAGTTTTTTGCATCTTGTATTAAACACGACAGAACAGAATCAGTTCCGTTCAAAGTTCCTTAACCAGCTCAGGCTTGACTTTGCAAAACACAATGCTGAAAAGCAATGCCTGTGTCTTTGTCTAACCCGAGTTTTTATGCCTGTTGGCGCGAGCAAAATAGCACAGCTGTGTTTCTGCGCGAGGGGCAATCGGCGCCGCAGGAAAAACTGCTGCAAGCCATCTGGCATCATCAACGTCTGCTCCGTTCCCAATTAAAAACCGAAGACGGACGGGAGATTCGTGTTCTGCACCCCGGCTTTTGGAATCGGGAAGCCGGTCCCGACTTTCGCGGCGCTGTTTTGCGAATAGGCGATCAGACCACCACGGGCGATATCGAAATCGATCTGCATTCCAGCGGTTGGCGCGGGCACGGGCATGATACCAATCCCAATTTTAGGAACATCATTCTGCATGTGGTCTGGGAACCGGGCGTTCCTCAATCCGACTTGCCGGTTTTGCGCATGAAGGATGTTTTGGATTCGCCCTTGAGCGAATTGGCTCTTTGGCTCGGCAGCGACGCCAGTAAATCGTGGCCGAGCGAACTTTCTGGAAACTGCTGCGCCCCATTGCGCGATTTGCCCGAAGAAAAACTGCGCGACCTGTTGCATCAAGCCGCGACGGTTCGACTCCAACGCAAAGCGCACGAACTACAGTCTCGCGCTCGGCAAGTCGGTTGGGAGCAATCGTTGTGGGAAGGTCTCTTTCGAGCCTTGGGCTACAAACACAATGTCTGGCCCATGCAACGCCTCGCAGAGTTATTGCCGCAAATTTTAAAAGGGGAGCCCACGGTGCTCGACCTGCAAGCGCGCTTGCTCGGTGTCGGTGGACTGTTGCCCGACGACATCTCCCGCAAAAGTACTTCCACCGATAAATATCTCCGTCAGATCTGGGATATCTGGTGGCGCGAGCGGGAAAGCTTCGGCGAAGTCATTCTGCCCAGGTCCATCTGGCGCTTTCACAGCTTGCGTCCGGCGAATCATCCGCAACGCCGACTCGCATTGGCTGCGCATTGTCTCATGGACAAGGAGAATTTCTTTTCACGCCTGGAGAAATGGTTCGTCAGCGACGTTTCGGAGAAATTGATGTTCGCCGAACTGCGCGAGATCTTCCCCACGGTCTCGGATGATTTCTGGGAGCATCATTGGACACTTCGCTCCGCGCCACTGGCAAAACCTCAGCCGCTCATCGGCGACAAACGAATCACGGACCTCGCGATCAATGTCATCCTGCCGTGGTTTTGGATTCGGGCCGTGGCTGGGAAGAACCTAAAGCTCCAACAAATCGCCGAGCGCCGTTATTTCGCGTGGCCTGCCGCCGAGGATAATTCCGTGTTGAAACTGGCGCGACAACGCCTGCTGGGTGGAAGTAAATCGAAAGTCGCCCACACCTCCGCCTTGCAACAGGGATTGATGCAAGTCGTTCGCGACTTTTGCGAACACTCGAATGCTGTGTGCGAAAACTGCCAGTTTCCCGCGTTGGTCCGGCAGATTAAGTGATTACTTCGAATCCGCTTGCGGAACGGGCTCTGTTCCTTCGGTAGGAGCAGTCGCAGGAGCAGCCTCGACTTTAGGCGCTTCTTTTTTCTTCGGCGCAGGGGCTGGCTTCTTCTCTTCCACCACGTCCAGCGACCGATCGTCACCATCAGGATTCTTGGCCCGTTTATTACGCGGGAGCGGACTGAGCATCACGTTCAATCCTTTGCCGATCAACTTCGGAGGCGCATCAGGATGGCCCCAGGGCGTAACGGCTTTGATGAAATTGTTTACCTGCTGAAATCCAAATTCCTGGTGCGCCATTTCGCGACCGCGGAAGCGTAGCGCCACTTTGACCTTCATCTCTTCGCAAAGGAAGTTGATCGCGTGTTGCAGCTTCACGCCGAAATCATGCGGATCAATGTTCGCGCTGAGTTGAATTTCTTTAACCTTGTTGGCGTGCTGATGCTTCTTGGCTTCTTTGTCCTTTTTCGCCGATTCGTAACGGTATTTACCGTAATCGATCAGTTTGCAAACCGGAGGAGTCGCGTTGGGCGCGATTTCCACCAGGTCAACGGCCTTGACGCGCGCGAGATTGATTGCATCGCTTAAGGTGAGGACACCAAGTTGACCGCCGTCAGAATCGATCACGCGCACTTCGCGCGCACGGATTTTGCCATTAACGCGGACGTAAGAAGATGGCCCACCAGAACTACGAGGAGTGAAAGGGCGGCTCAAGAGACCCTCACCAGTTGGAATTTATTCATGCAGCTTCAATATAACGTGTGACGGCATTGCCAGTCACAGTGCTTATTTACGCGCAGAGCGGATCTTCTTCAAGTGAAAATTCACCATAATAAACGCAATTTTCTCTACGGCATTGCCGGATTCCCGGGGGCAGATTCATCCAGTGCGCTTGAATCTGCTTAACTGGAACAATGTTGAACAAACCACGAATGAACACTAATGGACACGAATGAGAACTGTATTCCAAGGTTTCAAAGTATCTGTGACGGTTCAAATCATGGCTTTTATTCGTGTTAATTCGTGGTTTAAACTGTTTGTCCTGCTTAAGCTTCCTTTAACCGTTTGCGGCTTCGATTCCGTTCTCGTATTTGCAATGGAACCCCGAATAATCCAATCACTATGGCCCGCATTAAACCTTTTGCCGCCCTTCGACCGAAACCCGAGCTTGCCGCACAGATTTGTGAGTTGCCCTACGACGTCATGTCCTCCGCCGAAGCGCGCGAACTCGCCAAAGACAACCCGCTCAGCTTTCTCCACGTCAGCAAACCGGAGATTGACCTGCCTGAGAACATCGACGTCCACGACGCGCAGGTTTACGCCAAGGGCAAAGAGAATTTCAACCGTCTGATCTCGCAAGGCGCGTTGCGTCAGGATGCCGCGCCCGCTTTTTATCTCTATCGCCAGATCATGGGAACGCACGCCCAATTCGGCCTCGTCGCCGCCGCGAGTTGTGAAGATTATTTGCAGAACATCATCAAGAAACACGAGTTCACGCGTCCGGACAAAGAAGACGATCGCGTCCGTCATATCGAGACCTTGAATTCCCAAACCGGCCCGGTCTTCCTCACCTATCGCGCGGTGCCGGCCCTGGATGCGCTCTTCAAAACGAAAGCCGCCGAAGCTCCCGAAATCGACTTCACCGCCAAAGACGGCGTCCGTCACACCGCCTGGCCGCTCAAAGACGCCGCGACCATCAAAACGATCCAGGACGAATTCGCGCGCATCCCATACTTATATATCGCCGATGGACACCACCGCAGCGCCGCCGCCGGTCGTGTCTATCAATCGCGTCACGGGGCAGGGGAGAGCGCCTGGTTTCTCACCGTTATCTTTCCGCATAACCAGATGCAGATCCTTCCCTACAATCGTGTCTTAAAAGATCTGAACGGCCTGACCTCCGCGCAGCTATTGGAGAAGCTCGACGCCATCTTCATCATCAATAAGAACGGCGCCGCCAAACCGACCCGTAAACATGAGCTCGGTTTCTTCATCGACGGCAAATGGCACACGCTCAACTTCCGTCCGAAGTTCGCCGCGACGACCGACCCGATCGAAAAGCTCGACGTCACACTCCTGCAAAAGTATGTCCTCGCCCCGCTCTTCGGCATCGACGATCCGCGCACGAGCAAGAGCATTAACTTCATCGGTGGCATTCGTGGCACGGGCGAATTGGAAAAAGTCGTGAACAAAGGGGATTACCAATGCGCCTTCTCCATGTTCCCGACCAGCATCGAAGATCTCATGACCATTGCCGACGCCGGAGGAATCATGCCGCCCAAAAGCACATGGTTCGAGCCCAAGCTCCGCGACGCGATGTTCTGTCACATGATTTAAAAAGCTGCTGCCTGGTTTTCCGGGCGGCTATCGCTTCAGCAGATCCAGCGCTCAGTTTTGCCGAAAAAAGGGGCCGCAATTCCGCCTCTCCTGCGAAGGAGTGCCGGGGTGAGGTTGCTTCTTTCCGCAATTACTTTGGCAATTAGTAAAGCTGGAGGCAACGCCGCTTGCGTCCTTGCAGGTTGCTCTGGGAGAACGATAGATTGTAGTTACGTTCTCGGATGACCCGAAGCTTCAAAATCTGTGCGACAAGCGGTCTGTTGATCGTGTTGCTTGCTTTCGTGGTTTATAAGTTAGGCAGCCGCGAACAACCTCTGCTGACCATTGTGAGGAGCTCTATTTGGGGGCCCGCAAAGGTCTATGTGATCACGTCCAAGCATCTGAGCATTACCGAAGCGCCCTCTGATAGGTGGCTAACTCGGGTAAAGAAATTTCTATGGTCTCCAAAGCAGATTGAAAGACCGTGTTCGACCTTGCTTTTGCAATCGATAACCAATGCTGCGGTCGCAAAATTAAAAACCAGTTACGAAGAGAGTGCCGATGATTTTACCCGTCTTCAGTTCAAATTCAATCTGGCGGGAAAAACCAACGTGATTGAGGTTTATCACAGCTACGTTCCAGAGCTCTTCGTGATTATGGATGAATGCAACAAGGTGCTCCCAGTGAACGAGCAGTTCACAGAAAAACAGATTTTGATTGCTGAAGACGAGGCGGTGGAGGCTTTGATCCAAAGCTGGACTCTTCATCCGGATACAAATCGCATGGAAATTCGCGACCGGGTAATTGAGAGCCTGAAGCAACGAAAATACAATATACAGTGATACGCAATCGTCTATTCCGATTGCCAAAAAAGGGGCGGCGCTTTCGCGCCGCCCCTGTGGCCGTATGCTAATACTTAATGCGTCACAATCGTGACCTTCTCCGACAACTGGCTTTCGCCGCCGTTGTTCACCGCCGAGATGTAAATCTCCACCGTCGAAGCCGCAGGCAGATTCTCGAGTGTGAAATCGAGATCTGCTGGTGAACCCACCGCCACC
>JAQGOU010000463.1 GCA_028293445.1 Verrucomicrobiales bacterium
TCGTGAAAATCGTTGGAACACCGGGAAAGCCGGTGACGCGCTCCTGCTCCATGCGCTTCAGAATCAAAGCCGGAAAGGCAAAGGTGTTTTCGAGAACCAGCGTGCCGCCGCATTTCACCATCATGAGCAACTGGTAAAGTCCGTAACTGAATGATAACGGCAGAACATTCATCACCACATCGCGCTCGGTGTTTTCCAAGTAGGTCGTAATAGAGTTTGCAAGAAATCCAACGTTGCTGTGATCGCACATCACCCCTTTGGGCTCCCCGGTGCTTCCTGAGGTATAAATCAAACAGGCGAGGTCCAAATCAATGTTCACGTTCTCCAGACGCGTGCCTGGGAATTCTTTTTGGATGGTCTCCAATTGGAGAAAGCCCGCCCCCTCTGGTAATATTACCGCCGCAGATTTGTCATGATCCACCACAACGCACCGCAACCAGGGGACCTCCCCCGCGATTTTGGAGACACATCCTTGCGCGGCACCGCGCGTATCAGTGATCAACGCGGACGTCCGACAGTTTTGTAAAATGTGAACCAGCTTTTCTCGTTTCGTCGTGTGATTGATCGGAACAAAAACAGCGCCAGCTTTCAGCGTTCCAAAAATTCCGACCGCCATAGCGATCGAGTTTGGAAGGAATAACCCGACACGATCTCCCCGTTTAATCCCGCGCTCTTTTAATGCGTTTGCGAGTTGATTGGACCTTCGGTCGAGGTCGCCATAGCTCAACCGTTGCCCGTCGCATATCACGGCGGTCTTATCTGGAATGCGTTGTGCCGAATGAGCAAGAAAATCGTGGACCAACATAAGATGTGCCCTCAGGCCGAAGCCTGTCCTGTGAGATGATCCCTTTCGAGACTGAGACTCCCATTTATAGAATAGCGCCCGTAATGCCTCCCATCGCAAAGGGATATGTCGCTTGATATGCTAAAAATTTGGGGTGGAAAACCGGGGCATACGGCACTCTTTCAATATATTACGCGGATTACCTTTTTTAACCGGTTCATCTCAGTCAAATGCGTATTTGCTCCAGGTTCCTCCCTATTTCTGTGGAATTACGGGTCGCTCGGGAACGCGAATCGCCTTTTCCATCCAGAAACGCGGAATTTTGCTCTCCGAAAATGGTTTTCCGGATGGGAACGCGTTTCCGGGTTCTCCCCAAGTGCGTTCCCGGATGGGAAACCATCGGCGGGCTCTCCGCGAGTGCGTTCCCGGCTGGGAAAACGATTTCCGGCTCTCCTTTTGTCTATTTCCCATCCGGAAAAAGGAAAATCCGCTCCCCGAAAACCGATTCCCATCCGGGAAACCAATTTCGGAGAGGTCTTTATCGCTGTTTCGGATCGGAAACCGATCTTCAGAGCCGGGGAGAGTCGATCCCATTCGCAGAATCTTTCCTGGAATCGGGATCTGTTGGCGTTTGGAGAGCATTCCGGCCGAGGCTCTGTTCTGCTGTGCCAGTTTTAAAAGAAGCCGGTTCTTCGCTGTGCCCAGTCCAATCAGCAAAGAGAAACCGGGAATCGCGACTTTTTGCGTTGCACTCGAAGATCTGCATTCAAGAACCGAATGCGGCGGCACTCCAAATCTAAATTATCGGGTTCAAGGGCTGGAAAAGTTTTTGCAGGCGACCCCCGTTGCGAAATCTAAACCGTTTGGCAGAGCGCGATCGTTGCCCGCAATCTTTTATGCGAAGTCTTTTTGCATTTGTTCAACCGGACTCCCGACGAACTGCACCATCAATCTGCTCCGGATGTAGTTCGCCAATTTTGTCACCGAGTCGAAATTCTCAGGAGTGACATCCAGTGGGACGACCGGAATTCGATACTGCGCCTCGACGAAGCTAACCAATTCCATCACACCGAGTGAATCGATGATCCCTTCGCGCAGAAATGATGTGTCGTTTTCATATTCAAATACTCCTTCGCTGAATAAAAAGTTATCGGCCACAAATCTTTTGATGTTGGATTCAATTTCCATGGGATTTCTATTTGTCATAAAATTATATTTTGAATTGCAGACGGGAGATCAAAACTGCTCGGGGCATTTGACATTTCTTCGAGTGCCACTAACTTGGCCCTTGAAATTTTCTACATTGAAACGCTCTATCGGTTTTTTTGCGTTGACTATGTGTGTGATAAATAGGCGCGCATTTACAAAACCGAACACTTCCGATTCCTCAGAGTTCGTCACGCTCTAATAAAGGTTCGTGACTTCATAGAATTTGCCTGGCTATAAAACCAGTGACTGGAAGGCTTTCCGTCTTCACGCGTAAACTTTTTTTACCGGCCTGGTTTTGTTGGTATGGGTTTAGCTAAAACAAAACACGATGAAAAAATTACTATCATCATTCCTGATGTTGCTCGCGGCGTTGTCGGTTCACGCCACTGAGTTTTATGTTGCCCCGAACGGGGTTCCGACAAATACCGGTACGATTTCCAGTCCGTGGGACTTGCAGACTGCGTTAAATCAACCGGCCAGTGTGAAACCTGGAGACACGATCTGGCTCCGCAACGGGATTCACAGACTCGCTAATCGCATTACAAAATTCACGAGTCGCCTCACGGGAACCTCTTCTGCGCCGATTACGGTGCGGCAGTATCCCGGTGAACGGGCGACAATTGATGGCAATATCACCCAAAGCACAGGCGGTTGGGTGAATTATTGGGGATTCGAAATCTATAACTCCAACCCTAACCGTTACACGGACCAGACAGGGCCATGGCCAACGACCTGGCAGTTCACCTATGACGGCAACTTCGTTGAGCTTTGCGTCAGTGGAATGGACCTTCGCGCTCCCAACGTGAAACTGATCAACATGGTTGTTCATGATTCAATTGGTGGCGGATTTGGCATTAATCGCGAAGCGCTCGACACGGAGATGTATGGTTGCATTTCCTATTACAATGGCTGGCAGGCGCCAGATCGCGCGCACGGGCATGGGCTTTATGCGCAGAACGCCACGCCGTATACCAAGAACATTAAAAATAACGTGTTCTACGGCAATCTCGCACTGAACGTTCAGATCACCGGCAACGGCCCTGAATCCATTGCCGACAATTTCAACGTCGAAGGTAACACAATGTACATGAGCGGAAATGTCGCCATCACTCACCAGCAGAATCTTCTGCTCGGGCCATATCAAGGGACGGCAAAAAGTCCGCGCATCATTGGTAACTTTGTTTATGACACGCGAGGCAGCGGCGCTGATACCTACATTGGCTACGCAGCGGGAACGACTGACGCGGTCGTGCAAGACAACTACTTCGGCACGAGCGTTCAACTTGCTTCTGTAAATAACAATATGACCATGGCCAACAACTTGTTTGCTGGTGGTACTATTCTGTTGGATCACGCTAAGTATCCGAACAACACGTATCTCTCTTCCAAACCGACTTCCAACAAGATCTCGGTGGTTCCGAACCAGTATGAGGCAGGGCGTGCCAATATTGTGATCTACAACTGGCAACAGTTGAGCAGCGTCACAGTCGATGTCTCGAAAATTGGATTGAATCCCGGAGATCAATACGAATTGCATAACGCGCAAAACTTCTACGGCGACGTGATTGTTGGCAGCTACACCGGCAGCCCGATTACGATCCCTATGACCGGCCATACCGTGGCCAAGCCGCAAGGCCAAAACTTCGCGACACCACCGTCCAATTTCCCGGAATTCGGCACCTTGGTGATTATGAAGAAGGCTGGAACGACGACTCCGAGTAATACAGCACCGGTTGTTTCGACGGTTGCGAATCAAACCATTAACGCCAACACGGCGACATCGGCTATTGGTTTCACGGTCAGCGATAAAGAGACTGCTGCGACGAGCCTTTCGCTCACCACCAGTTCCTCGAACACGACCCTGGTTCCGAACGCAAATATTGTCCTCGGTGGCAGCGGCACGAACCGCACGGTGACCGTTACGCCAGCCGCGAATCAATCCGGCACGGCGACTATCACCATCAAAGTTAGCGATGGAGTTTTGACCAGCAGCAGCAGCTTTACGCTGACGGTTAATGCTGTGGCGAACACCGCACCTGTCATCTCGACCGTTGCAAATCAGACCATCAATGTGAATGGCAACACAGGCCCGTTGGCCTTCACGGTCGGCGACGCGGAAACAGCCGCAGCCAACCTGACGGTTGCAGGCACATCGTCCAACACGACATTGGTTCCAAATGCGAACATTGTCTTCGGTGGTAGTGGCACGAATCGTACGGTGATAATTACCCCGACTGCGAATCAAAGCGGCACCGCGACGATTACGATCCAGGTGAAGGATGGAACAAACACGACCAGCAAGAGCTTTGTCATGACGGTTTTGGCTGCTTCTAATACAGCTCCGACCATCTCTCCGATTGCTGCGAAAACGACCACGCAAGGCACAGCAACAGCGCCGATTCCGTTTGCGATCGGTGATGCCCAGACTGCAGCCAGCAGTTTGACATTGCTGGGCGGTTCCTCGAATCCGACGTTGGTTCCGAACGCGAATGTATTGTTTGGGGGCAGTGGATCCAATCGCACTGTCACGGTGACTCCTGCTGCTGGCCAGTCCGGCACGGCGAATATCACTGTGACCGTGAGCGACGGAACAGCCAGCGCCAACAGCAGTTTCGCTCTCACGGTGTCTTCCACGGGAACAAACACGACCACCAACGTCACAGCTGGCGTTTATCTCGGACTTGAAGCCGAAGATGGCGTGATCGTTTCGCCAATGATAACGGTCGTTGACACGCAAGTGCCGACGCGCCGCTACATTAATACGACTACTGCAAATCAAGGCACCGCGACTTACAACGTCGATATTCCGAAAGCCGCTACTTACGTCATCTGGGCAAAAATTCTCGGAGCCTCTTATTCGAGTGACTCGTTCTTCGTGTCGGTCGATGGGCAAGAGGACGTCTTTGATGCGGCCGAGAATAAGAATTCGCCGAACTGGCAATGGAGCCTCGTCAATGGACGCAACGGGACGGCTGTTCCTGGAAAGATCAGTCCGAGAACATTCACCCTGGCACAGGGCAAACACACAATCGTTATTCGCGGCCGCGAGATCAAAGCAGGGTTGGATCGTTTGATCCTCACCGATGATCGCAATTACACGCCGAAAGATGTCACTGCCGTCGACGACGCACTCACGGCTTACGCCGGCACAGCGACGCAGATTCTGCCCGCTGACCTTACACATAACGACGTATCGTTGTTCAACGATGTGTTGTCCATCAGCGCAGTCGGAACCTCGACAAACGGCACAGTGGTCTTGAGCACGAACTCGATCAGCTACACACCAAAGACAGGTTTCGTGGGTAAGGATACATTCACCTATACCGTCAAAGATGAAAGCGGAGCAACCAGCACCGCTAAAGTCACCATGGATGTTCAGGGTCCAAATGCAGTTCATCTCGGCTTCGAAGCTGAAGCAGGAACCATGACTACTCCGATGACTGTTGTAACGGATAGCCAGGTGCCAACTCGCAAGTATCTCTGGAGCACAACCGCCAACCAGGGAACTGTTTCTTACGCGATCGACATCCCGAAGACGGACACCTACGTCATCTGGGCGAAGGTCCTGGGGGCGACTTATGCCAACGATTCGAGCTTCGTTTCGGTGGATGGTCAGGAAGACGTCTTCGATGTCGCGGAAGGAAAGAACTCCACGAACTGGATCTGGACTGTTGTTAATGGACGTGGCACGGCCGGAACGCCGCTCGCCTTGAACCCGCGCACGCTTACTCTGGCGCAGGGAAAACACACGATCATTGTTCGTGGACGCGAAATCCAAACGGGCATGGACCGGTTCATTGTTACAAATGACCGCAACTATGTGCCCGCTGATGTCGTCACAACGGCTGACACCGTTACGGCAGCATCCGGCGTCGCAACTCCGATCAGTGCGGCCACGCTGCTCAGCAATGACATCGCGCTGTTCCAGGACACTCTCACCATTAAAACGGTGAGCACTCCTAAAAACGGCACAGCGACGCTGAGCGGCAGCACAATCAGCTACACACCAAATGCTGGTTTTGTTGGTCAGGACACGTTTACTTACACTGTTGCCGATGGCCAGGGCGGAACCGCTACGGGCACGGTTACCGTGACTGTTCAATCGAGCACCAACGCTGGCTAAAACAGCTCGCATAATTACACGCCCTTGTTTCAGCAATGGAACAAGGGCTTTTTCTTACCTGCTTGTCTTTTCGAAAAACGAATCGGTCGGAAGCGATCCGAACAGAGTTCGCAATGTCCCTAGAATGAACCCGGATCCATAACCCAGATGCATGAGCGCCAAGGCGTAAACCAGACCTGGCCACAAATTCCTTTGACCTCTCCATGTCTGAATCATCGAGGAAAGAGAAAGAATCCACAGATATCCGGTGGTTAAGAGCGCGAACAACCTGACAAAGACGCCTGAGAAAAGGGAACCCACAAGCAAAACGACCAACCCGCTCACAAATAGCGCGGGAACAATGTGGCGAATACTCGCTTGCTTCGGATGTTTACGAACGACCTGGACTTTCCAGTAGCCGTATTGCGCAAATTGGAGGAACAGCTTTTTGAAACTGCTGCGCACATGATAGAGCACCCGTAAATCAAGACTCTGAAAAATCCGGCCAGACCTCTTGCGCAACCGGAAACTCAACTCGTCGTCCTGATTCCGGACCATTTCTTCGTCAAAGCCACCGACTTCCAATAAGCGTTCGCGTTTCCAGCACCCCCCGTGCACCGTATCGACTTCACGGATTTTGCCAGCTTCATTGGATCCTTTTAAGGCATAACCACCGAAACCGACACGAGAGTAGTAAGCTGCAGCAACAGCTTTTTGCACGTAAGTATTACCCACAGGAACCAACACCCCTCCGACGTTATCGGCCTCCATGCGCTGCCGCAATTCCGCCACCCTCCTCACGTAATCGTTGGGATACTCGCAATGTCCATCGAGCCGGACGATGATTTCACCCCGGGCGCACGCAATCGCCTGGTTCAAGCCTGTTGGAACAATCCTCTGCGGGTTATCGATTAGTCGGATATTCGGATGTTTGCCTTGAAAGGAAGCAATGATCTTTCGCGTCCCATCTGTGGAAAGGCCGTCAGCGATGATGATCTCGAATCTGTCGGGCGGATAATCCTGCTTCAAAACAGCGCTAAGAGCCTTAGCGATGTAAGCTTCTTCATTGTAAATAGGAATAATCACACTGACGAATGGTCGCGTGCCTGCCGTCTGTTCCATGAGGACAACCTGAGTGTCGAAAACTGCGTTCATAGGGAACCAGCGAGTTGAGCGCAACCGAAGGGCGTGCGTGCCGGCAGTGAAATCTTGGAAATCACGGAGCGAAACTTTCCGCGTTCCGAACGGGGAATTGATGACACCCGTTCCAATCGCACGGACACGGGTCCGAGCCGATCGCAGAACCTGCGTTGGATAATCTGCTCGATTTCACGATCGAGTTGGTTCCGCGTGACAACTTTTACGGTAAACTGATCCAACGCCTCCTGAACGACTTGTGTTTCCATGATATCTGGCAGGTCGAGAGCAACCCAATGGAAACGAACGAGCTGACGTCCGTCCGGACCAACGATGACATCTTCGAGGCGTCCGACGATTTCCTTGATCACTGGCAAATGTTCTCTACCGCAAGCGCAGCTCTCTAAGGACCAGGACGCGACATCACCAATTTCATAGCGGATCAGCGGTTGCGTATGATTTAGTAAACCAGTGCAAAGGACGCGGCCGTCAACTCCTGGAGGCATCGGTTGTCCGTCGTCATCGACGATTTCAAGAATTCCAAAATCCAGATTCGCGTGAAGATGGCCGCACTCACACTCTGTTGCCAACACGCAGTTCTCAACCGCCCCGTATTCTTCAAACGCCCGCGTCCGCAAGGCTCGTTTGATGGTGGCCTTCATTTGGCGTGTCAGTTTCTCGCTTGAAAGAACAGCCGCCATCGGTTCGTAATCGAGGCTCAGATTCTGGGCGCACATCATTTGGGCGAGCAAGAAATGGGAATGAGCATATCCCGTTAGCACCCCGGGTTGGTGATGGTTCAATGCCGCGACGTAATGCGCGATATTCGCCGGGGCAATGTGATAAGCCGAAAAATACAATTGCTCTTCGGCCCAGTTGTAACGATGGAACGGAGGACGTGAAACTCCTTGCGGGACGACCGATCTGCCACCGATCATTGAACGCGGAGATCTAATACTCGTCCCTGCCCATCCCAGAGAGCGGACATCGCGTGCTGCAATAAATTTTTGATGATCATCCGCGGTGCATATGGACGTAATCGGTGTGCCAGTGCTTCCGCTGCTAAAGTAACGATTCAGTTTTTCACGGGGTACATTCTGAGCAACAAAGGAATCTGCGTTTGCCCTCAAATCTTCCTTGGGTGTGTGTGGAATACGGGACAACTGGTCCACCTCGATTTGCGCGAGCTCTTTTCTCGTGATCCCGTGTTTTTGCCAAAGCCTTTGGTAATACGGCACCCGATCGAACGCGTGACAGAGTAGCCGTCGCAGCTCAGTTTTTAGATGCGCTCCCATCTGCTCAGGTGACCAACGGTCTCGCTCTCTAAACTCAGAGACATATCTCGGAAACTGTCCCCCCAGGCGCTCGCGTTTCCACGCAAATCCGTAAAGAGAAATGCCCAGGTTCTGCAGTGGCGCAGGTACAAAGGGGTAAAAACGTTCAAGAAAGTGAGCCATAGTAAGATTGCCTTTACTGAATCGACGAGACTTGAGACTCGAACCAGTCGGCCTGTTCCAGCACAGCCTTTTTTTGTTCAAAGTGAGCGAGAAATCGTTGTCGAGCGTGACAATGCATCTCGTGACGAAGCTTGGGAGACGAGAGTAACAAAGCCACTTTTGCGGCCAAGGTCTCGGGATCATCGACCGGAACCAGGAACCCATCCATCCCGTCGCGCACAATTTCGAGGATACCGCCAACCCCGGAGGCGATCACCGGCGTGCCAACCGCCAGGGATTCAATGTTGACCAATCCGAATGCCTCACTTCGGCTGGGCACTACAGTAGCAACCGCATTCGCCATGCGTCGCAAAACTTCCGAATGCTCCAGGTGGCCGAGGAATTTACACCTGTTAGAAATGCCAAGATCAGCAGCCAGGTTTTGATAAGAATCTTTTGCAGGTCCCTCTCCAATGAACTCTACGTGTGCATCCGGGTGACTCGCCTGAAGAACGGCGAGTGCCCGAATGAGAACGTCCTGCCCTTTGGAAGGGAATAATCGCCCCACACAAACCAGTCTATTTCCATCGGTCGGGGCACTGTCCGGACCGCATTCTGGCATCGGGTCTGCCAATGCATTGTGAAATACCCTGCACTTGAGCGGAGGGACGGAATACGCCTCGATGAGATCATGAGCGCTTGCCCAGGAGTTTGCCACCAAGTGGGTTGCTCGCTGGTAAACAAAACGCTTTCGCATCGTGAGCAATTGTGTGCGGAACGATCCACCGTCATGATCATGCTCCAATTGCGCAGTAACCGTGTGATACCAGGCTACACGCACCGGAACGGCGGCGAAAGAACCCACCAGGCACATCAGGTTCACCGCAGCGAAGTTGGCGATCACGCAAGAAGGCCGGTACTCTTTGAAGAGCGCATTCAGAAAAAACGCATCCTGAGGTCTGGTCGGCCGCGCTGATGGCCAGGTGTAGATCGCAGGGTTGCCGTCGCGCGTTTCCAAATCGATCCGGCGATGCGGTGCGATGATTACCACGCGATGCCCGCGCTGAACCAGCTCATCAGCCAGTGCCACAAAATGTTGTGGTACTGGGTTATCACTGAGCGTGCTACCGATGAAGAAACATTTAGATCGCGATTCCATTACAATGATCAAGCACCGCACACAGCGGGTGATATCTCCCCTGCCCTTTGTCCAAGAATTGATTTCCATTTCGGCAAGACCACAGCCCAGTCATAATCCTCGGCCTTCGTCCGCGCATTTTCAGAAAGTCTTTTGGCGAGGTCATGATCGATTAAGATGTTTCGCACGGCGCCAGCCATAGCGTTCAGGTCATTCGGTGGGACAAGGAGAGCGTTGTGCCGGTTCTTCAGCAAAAAGGGAATCCCACCGACGTCAGTGCTCACAACGCACAACCCGCAAGCCATCGCCTCAATGACGCTCACCGGCGCGTTGTCGATGTTGGAAGTGTTAAGGAAGATGTCACCGCAATGGAGATATTCAGGAACGGCACTTTTCTCAATCCCACCGGCGAATACAATCCTGTCGTCAACCCGAAGTGCGCGCGCAGTTTGCTTTGTTTTCTCCAGGCTTCCGTCTTTGTCTGGCCCGATCATCGTCAGCCGCGCCTCTGGAAATTCTCGACCAATGAGCTCTAAAACTTTTGGTGCCAGGGTCGGGTTATAGATTTCATGGAACGATCGCAACCAGACAAGAGATGGCTGTACTTTTTTGCGCAGCCGAAACTCATAACGTCCGATGTCAACCGCGTTTTCCATTAGCCGAACGTCATCTCGATAAACGGACATCGTCTCGCGTAGATAAGCGGATGGTGCGAGAACGCACTGTGCCGACTTCAAGAGGCGCCGAACCCGAAATGGGTTCGCACGCGCGAAATTGGGAAGATTTCCACCATGCAAAGTTAGCGCATACGGTTTACCGAGCCTGCGAAGCAACCCGCAGGTGCTTTCCGCCCAGAGAAAAGCTGCCCCGCTGAATACTGCTACGTGAGCAAAATCGTAATCAGCACGGCGTGTCCACGTTGTGCGCATCATATCGACGAGCCTGGGCAAGCGAGCTCGTTTACTGGAAGTTGTGATCACCTTCATGCCCTCGGCGGACAATCGAAGAGCCAACTCTTCGCAAACGGCTCTGGAACCCCAGCGGGAAAGAAAGTTACTGACTAAAAGAATGCCATTCGTGCGCATGGACTTGTTCCTTGTTTAGAACTGCTTCGTAAACCCCACAGATTTTTCGTATCACCGCCTCCGCGCTGTAATGTTCGCTCACCCGACGTTCAAACGCGTTTGCAAACGAGCGACGAGCCTCCGATTGTTGAAGTAGGAAGCGCAGCGCCTCCCCAAGCATTTCCGAAGATGATGGCGGAACCAGAATGCCGGCGTCACCATGGTCTAGAACCTCGGCACATTGGCCCACATCGGTAGAGATAGAAGCGAGTTTCGCGGCTCCATATTCGAGTAACGCGAGCGGCAACCCCTCGGAAACAGAACTCAAAACACCGACGTCGCAGCGTTGCAATATCGAATGGACGTCTGATCGAGAACCGAGGCAGGTAACTTTCTTCGATAGGTTCAACTCATCGATTTGTTTGTTAACGAGCGCAAGGTAGTTCGGATCTACGACTGCGCCCAACAAGATCAAATGCGCTTCCGGGACGTCGCGGACAACTGTCGCGAAAGCTTTCAACAGGTTTATGTGATCCTTCTGCGGACGAAAATTTGCCACGCACACAACGCGAGAGCCTTTGGTGCCTGGAAGGTCGCAGAGATCATTTTCACTTTGTTGCGATCCAGTGGCAAAATTTGCGATGTACCAAACCTGTCTCGCGTGCATTTGTTGGCGCGCCCAATCAGCCAGCGGTTCCGTCACGCCAATCACACCATCCACGGCTAATCCCGTCATCCGGTAAAGAGCCGTCGAACGTTCCTCGGTTTCAAATCTCCCAAAGTGATCATGCCAGACCAGTTTCACATCTCCCTGGAGGAGCGAAGAAATCGCCGCAAAAAAAAGAGAGCTCCCGTGGGCATGTAAAATCTGGATCTCATGCTCGAGGATGTAGGTCCTCAACTCGAGAAGAGCTCTTAGATCAAAGCGGCTTTTGCGTGACAAATGAACCACCGCAACCTGCGAGGACACCTGTTCTTCCAGATCACCTCCCGCACGCGTCACACATAAATGCGATCGGTAATGTTCCGACGGCAAGCTGTTTGCGACGTTCACCGCCATCCGCTCCAGTCCCCCGACCGCAAGTGAATCGACGATTTGCATGACAGCGATGCGTTTCATTTTAATAGGTTTGAATCGCCCGTGGCGTAACTTGTTGATTTACAGCGCCGTGCTACCGAGGAATTCGCGTATAAGGCAGAAAATTCCAGCGTGGGAAAACTGCCTTATACGCGTAAAAGGCAAAAAAACGGTCCCCGAAAAAC
>JAQGOU010000465.1 GCA_028293445.1 Verrucomicrobiales bacterium
AGTGGCAACTTTGGGTCACCCGAAACAGGGGTTTCATGTGAGAGTGGCAACTTTGGATCACCCAAAACAGGAGTTTCACGTGAGAGTGGCAACTTTGGGCGGCCAGAAACCGGAGTCTCACGTGAAATGGTGACAGCAGAAAACGTTGACGCGCTGATTTCAAAAAGATACACAAAGCGCGCTCCTTTAACCAAAACGTCCTGATCATGGCCCTGAGCCACAGGAACTCTCGGGTGTAACGAAAATGGTCGGCAATGGAATTGGAATGAAAATTAACGATCTACGGCTCCGTCTACTCGCTTCTATCTTTGGATTGGCGCTCCTGCTCACCGGTTGTGTCAGCAACACTCAATATCGAACCAGCACGAAAATCGGAACGTACAACGACAAAACGGAGCGTTCTGTTTGCCCGACCTGCAGCCTGGAGGAGGGTGATGGTTATTCTCTCGGCTACGTCGAACTCGACGATCAGGGCTGGTTTTGGAACCACGAGCAGGTTTCAGCGGTGACGAACTGCTTTTCCCAAAAGCTCACAGGTGATGGCGCTTTGATTTTAACTTTTATCCACGGCTGGAAACACAACGCCAGTGACGGCGACGATAACGTGCAGATGTTCCACGGCGTACTCAGACGACTCGCTGCCATGGAAAAAGTATTGGCCAAACGACAAGGCACGCCAGCCCGGCAGGTGTTGGGGGTCTATGTTGGGTGGCGTGGATTGACCCATCAAATTGAACCGTTCAAGGAGCTTACATTCTGGGGAAGGAAGACCGCAGCTGAAGTGGTAGGGCATGGTGCCGTGATTGAACTTCTGGCTGAATTGGAAAGACTCCGGGATATCTCAAATCGTTCCTATGCTGCTCAGATCAAGGCTGGCACGAGAGCCCAAACGAAAATGGTGACGATGGGGCACAGCTTTGGTGCTGAAGTCCTTTATTCCGCAGCTGCTCCAATTCTAATTGACCGCATGGTGAAAGATATCGATGACGGTGGGAAACAGCAAAATCCGAAAAGCTTTGGTGATTTAATCGTGCTGGTAAATCCAGCCTTTGAAGCCGCGCGTTTCCAGACGATTCATCGCCTCTCAGAATCCAAAGAATTCACTACGATCACGAATTGTACCCTGGCGGTGTTTACCTCCGTTGATGATTTTGCCACGAAGGACATTTTCCCTTTTGGCCGGGGCTTGAACGTCTCCTCTGCGATTGACTCTTATCGCGATAACCATCAGCAGAAGGCGAACGTAACTGCGCTAGGTCATTATCAACCGTGGATCACGCATGACCTGCGTTTGCGAGCGCCTGCTGCGCAGAAGCAGGAAAAAGCGGCGGCGACAAATGAGGTGATTCAAGCGGAGATGCTACAGAAGTCGAGTGACCGCGTCGTTTCGCTCACTGCGCAATTGAAAGAAAATACGACGAAGAAAGGGTCGCAGACCATCGATGGAGTTTATCCGTTTACGCACTGCGACTTGGTGACTCGTCCGACCCATCTCCACAACGAACCCGTGTTTGTCGTTTCGGTGGACGACAAGATCATTGCGGATCATAATGCGATTAGCAGTGGGCTTTTCATCCGTTTTCTAGGCGAGTTCGTGACTGCATTCACGAGTTCACCATCGAATTAAAAGCGAAGCTGTTTGGCGCTTGGTGCTTGGTGCTTGGTGCTTGGTGCTTGGTGCTTGGTGCTTGGTGCTTGGTGCTTGGTGCTTGGTGCTTGGAAAATGACTGTTTCCCTTCCGGCGCTCTGACGCTACCTTGCCTGGCTCTGTATGGCTGATGCGCGGATTGAAGACCTGAAAGCGCTTTTGCCGCGATGCATGCTCGCCGACTGGGTGCGCCTTGGATCGCGGCTCATTCGTCTTTTACGCGATCGACATCATCCCGATAAACACGACGCTTTGCTGAATCGCCTCGTGCAAGAGGTTCACGCCTCCATCGCCCGGCGTGCGGAGCGACTCGAGTTTCTGCCACACGTCAGTTATCCACCCGATCTCCCCATCACCGCTCGCAAAGACGACATCGTTGCCGCCATTCGTAACAATCAAGTCGTGGTCATCGCGGGTGAAACCGGTTCCGGTAAAACAACGCAGATCCCGAAGATGTGCCTTGAGGCCGGGCTGGGGATCGAAGCGAAAATCGGCTGCACCCAACCGCGTCGCGTGGCGGCGTTGTCGATTTCGCAACGCATCGCCGAGGAGTTAAACGTGTCGTGGGGAAAAGAGGTTGGCTGAAAGATCCGGTTCGACGATCGTTCGAATGCGAATACGTACATCAAGCTGATGACGGACGGTATTCTCCTCGCCGAAACACAGAACGATCCAGACCTCTCCGAATACAACGCCATCATCATCGACGAAGCGCACGAACGTTCGTTGAACATCGATTTCCTGCTCGGCTACTTAAAGACCCTTCTTCAAAGACGCAAGGATCTGAAATTGATCGTGACCTCCGCGACGATCGATACGGAGGCATTCTCTCGCCACTTCGGCGATGCGCCAATCATCGAAGTCTCTGGTCGGCTTTATCCAGTCGAAGTGATTTACAAACCGATTGATGCGGCTTCAGAAGATCGAGGCGACATCAGCTACGTCGATGCTGCTGTGCAGGAGAGTGAAAACATTCTCTACGAAACCGGCTTCGGCGATCTGTTGATCTTCATGCCGGGCGAACGCGACATTCGCGAAGCCAGCGATCAACTCGAAGGCCGCTTTGGTGGTGAGGCCGAAATCATTCCGCTCTTCGGCCGACTCAGCGCCGGCGATCAACAACGGGTCTTTGCTCCGTCAGCCCGCCGGAAGATTGTCATCGCGACGAACATCGCCGAAACATCGCTCACGATTCCCGGCATTCGTTACGTCATTGATACTGGATTGGCGCGACTCAGTCGGTACAACTCACGCACGCGCACCAGACGCTTACCTGTCGAAGCGATTTCACAGAGCAGCGCCAATCAGCGTAAAGGTCGTGCCGGCCGTGTGCAGGAGGGGATCTGCATCCGACTTTATTCCGAAGAAGATTTTGCGGGACGTCCGGCGTTTACCCAGCCCGAGATTCAGAGAGCCAATCTCGCGGAAGTTATTCTGCGGATGAAGGCGTTCCGGCTCGGCGAAATTGAAACATTTCCCTTCGTGCAGGTACCCACGCCCGCCGCGATCTCGAGCGGCTATAGCCTGCTGCAGGAACTTGGCGCCCTGGATGACAAACGAGAATTAACCGACCTCGGCCGTGATCTAGCCCGTCTGCCGATTGACCCCACGCTCGGACGGATGTTGCTCCAATCGCAACACGAACACGCCACGCGCGAGCTCTTGATCATTGCGGCTGGCCTGAGCATTCAAGATCCACGCGAACGTCCGCTCGACCAAAAAGAAGCAGCAGCAGCCGCGCATCGCCAGTTCAACAATCCGCAGTCCGACTTCCTGGCGCTCCTCAATATTTGGAATGCGGTGCACGATCAATGGGAGAAAATGCGCACGCAGAATCAGCGCCGTAGATTTTGCAAACAACATTTCCTCTCTTACCTGCGCATGCGCGAATGGCAGGATCTGCACGCGCAACTGCACGACGCTCTCGATGATCTGCGCACGATCAAGCTCAACGACAGCAACGCCGCCTACGATGCGATTCATCGCTCGATCCTTGCGGGATTAATCGGGCACGTAGCGCGTCGGGAAGATCGCAACAGTTACAAAGCGACGGCCAATCGGCTTGTGGCGGTCTTCCCCGGATCGAATCTCTATTCACGCGGTGAGCCGCCGAGAAAACCCGCGGCGCGAAATGCGAAAGCCGCGCCGAAACCGCAGTCGAGCCAACCGCAATGGGTGGTCGCTGGCGAAATCGTTGAGACGTCACAGCTTTTCGCCAGGACTCTCGCGGGCATCGATCCGCAATGGATTTTTCAGCTCGCGCCGCATTGCTGCAAAGTGCTGCATCAGAATCCGCATTGGAGTGTCGGTTCGGGACGCGTCTTGGTGGAAGAAATCGTGACGTTGCATGGACTCGAAGTGCAGCGGCACAAAGTGGGTTACGGGGCGATCAACATGAAGGACGCCACGAAAATTTTCATCCGCTCGGCGTTGGTGGAGGAAAATATCTTGCCCGGTCGCAAACGCGAAGACGACGAAACCGATGATGTCCGCATGCTCGCTCGCACGGTGACTAAAGAACCGGAGCTGCCGCCGCAATATCGATTTCTCACGCACAATCGTGCGGTCCGACAGAAGATTGAGAACTGGCAGACGCGGGTGCGTCGTTATGATTTCGCTGATCTCGACCAGGCGCTCACGGCCTTTTACACGCAGCACATTGAGAACGTTTCGTCGCTGCACGAGCTCAATAGTTTAATCCGCGAGGATGGCACCCCCGATTTTCTGCACATTACGGAAGCCGATCTGACACGTGGCCAGGAAGTGAACTACGACGCCACTGCTTTTCCGGACGCGGTCCCTGTCAGTGGACAACCCGTGGCGATTTCGTACGCGTATGCGCCGGGCGAAGAACACGACGGCATCACCATCAAGTTGCCGTTCACCGTGGCGCAAACCGCTTCTGCCGGATTGCTCGAGTGGGCGGTGCCCGGTTTGCGTGAAGAAAAGATTTCTGAACTGTTGCGTGCGTTGCCGAAAGCCATTCGACGCGAACTGATGCCGTTCCCTCCGAAGGTCGTAGAAATTCTGCGCGACTTTCAACCAACTGGCACATCGTTCTTGCATGACCTCGGTCGGTTCCTGCATCAGCGCTACGGTGTGGATGTACCTGCGAGTTCGTGGCCGGCGGATGCGCTTCCGGCGCATTTGCGTCCGCGGATCGAGATTGTTGATCATCAGGAAAAGACGCTCGGCACGGGACGTGATTTGCAATCCTTACGGCAACAGCTTGAAAAAATAAAAGTGGCACCGGCGCGTGAGCCCGTTCATTGGCAGCGCGTGGCGCAACAATGGGAACGCTTTGCGATCACGAGCTGGAATTTTGGCGATCTTCCCGAACGCATCACGGTGAACGAAGATCCGACGCTCCCGGTTTACGCCTGGCCGGGATTGCAACTGGAGGAGGGGAACGTGAACCTGCGTTTGTTCCGAACCATCGAAGCCGCTCGCCAGGCCAGTGTCGCGGGCTTGCAACGGCTCGTGGAGTTGGCGATTCAAAAGGATTTAGGCTGGCTGGAGAAAGATCTTCGGGCGTTGGTAGGAATGAGCGCGCTCTACGCGCCGATCGGTAGCGCTGATGAATTACAGGAAACGGCGTTGCAACACCTGAAGCGGCATATCCTTCCTGCGTCGTCGTTGCCGGCGCTCACGCAGCAGAATTTTCAAGCCGCCGTCGAACAATCGCGTCGTCGTATTCCGGGTCTCGCTTCCCCGTGGATGGAGCAACTCAGCGCAATTCTGCAACTCCGCCAACAAGTGCGACAACGCGTCGGAGTGGTCGCTGCACCGGTGGCCGTACCGGCGAAGAAAACCTTCAGTGATTTTAGTCAGCTCGGGGCTGCGGCGGTCGTTGTTCCACAGAAGACAAATCTTCTGGCCATCGAACTCGCGGCGCTCACGCCCTCCCGCTTTCTCGATCAGATTCCATTCGATCGTCTTCCGCATTTGCCTCGTTATTTAAAAGCTTTGTTGCTCCGCGCCGAACGAGCAGCAGTGAATCCCGCGAAAGATCAGGAGCGCGCGCGGCAGATTGCTCCTTACGCCGACGCCTTGGCAAAGCTTAGTGGCGGCAAAACTCAGTCCGCGGAAAGACGGCGGCTGGTGGAGGAGTTTCGTTGGATGATCGAGGAATTCAAAGTCTCACTCTTCGCGCAGGAAGTCGGCACCGCCATTCCCATTTCCGCCAAGCGTCTGGATCAACATCTGGACTTGATGCGTCAGACGGCGGAGTAGTTGCCAGTGGCGCACCGGAGCGCGGCTGTGTGCTCCGAGCACCAGCCGCAGCAATGTAAAATTACAAAGGCGCTTAAAAATTCAAACACCGCTGCCCGTTCAACGTTGCTGCGGCTGGTCTTCGACACAGCCGCGCTCCGATGGAAATTTCCAGCCGTGCGAATCTCTGGTAATGCGTGCGGTTCCTGCTAAGGTCCCAGCCAGCTGCGCATGAAATTATTCACTCCCTTCCTTTTGTTTTTCATCCTGCTCAGTTGCGCTTGCACCGTCACGGTTCCATCGCCGGTGCACGTTGCTACATCTACCGTATCAGTCGCGGGATCCGTCGCTGTAAAGACCACGTCCGTTGCGGTGAGAACTTCCGGCTATGTCGTCGCTTCCAGCACCAAAGCGGTTGTGCACACGACAGGTTCGATCGCCAAGAGCGTTGTCACGGCTCCCTTTGTTATTATTAAAGACACCGTCACAGGCGTGACTCGACAGATTCCTTATCGCGAGGGCTTGAGACTTTACGCCGCCAGCCAGACGGGACAATTCGAAATGGCCTTGAAAGGATTCGAACTCTTCCGCAACGGCACACCGGTGATGCGCTCCAGTTGGGCGAAAGTAAAAGCAGGAACTATTTCCGATCCGGTGCTGCATCCCGGCGACGTGATTCAGTTGACCAGCCTGGCCAAGCGCAGCCTTCCATCAAGACGCTCCGTTCTTTGACCACAGATACACGTGAAGGGGTTCGATGTTCATCTTCCCTTATCCGTGTCCATCTGTGTCAGTCAGAACTAGATATTTGCTGCACCGCTCTCGGGTGCTATCCGTGGTAAATTTTTGAGTCTGTATTCTCATGAAAGAATCCTACATCGCAGCCAAAGAACGTTGGGCGCGCAAGATGGCTGGCAAAGAAAAGCCTGCCGTCCGTTCCGAGAATCGTCTGCCGCCCGGACAACGCCAGGTCCACAACTTTCCCGTGCTCGATCTCGGCATTCGTCCGGAAGTGCCACTGGATAAATGGGAACTTAAGATCCATGGCAAAGTCGAAAATCCCGTCACCTTGAACTGGGAACAATTTCTCGCGCTGCCAAAATTCAAGGACACCAGCGACTTTCATTGCGTCACGACCTGGAGTCAGTTCGATATGGAATTTGAAGGCGTCGCATTCTTTACCCTCGCTGACCTCGTGAAACCGAAGCCCGAAGCGACGCACGTCTATTTCAAAAGCTACGACGGTTATTCCACCAACAACCCCCTCGACGTCTGCATGGACGACGATGTCCTCATCGCGCATACATGGAATGGCAAACCCATTTCGAAGGAACACGGCGGTCCGGCGCGCGTCATCATTCCGAAACGTTACGCCTGGAAAGGGGCGAAATTCATTCGCGACATCTACTTCCTCGACCGCGATCTCCTCGGGTTTTGGGAGTTGCGCGGCTACTCTAATACCGCTGATCCATGGACCGAAGATCGTTTCTCCTGATAGGGGGGAAATTTGAACATTCGACATTTTTTGTTGAACAGGCCAAGTTACGGAATGCCATTTACAAAATTTGGGCTATCGGAACCTATTCTTGAGGGCGTGAAAGCCATGGGTTACGTCGACCCGACCCCGATTCAGCTCCGCGCCATGCCGCTCATCATGGAAGGGAAGGACGTCATCGGCAGCGCACAAACCGGCACCGGCAAGACCGCCGCGTTTGCCCTCCCGATTCTTTCCAAGCTCGCACAATCCAGTGTTGCGACCCGCGTCTTGATCCTGGAACCGACCCGTGAACTCGCGGCGCAGGTTGAAACAGCCATCCGTGATTTCGCCCGCTTCACCAACCTCCGCGTGACCGTCGTCTTCGGCGGTGTTGGTTATGGTAAGCAGATGGACGATCTCAAACGCGGCATCGATATCATCGTCGCCACGCCCGGTCGTCTGCTCGATCACATCGAACGCGGCACCTGCAAGCTCGACAAGGTGGAGTATCTCATTCTCGACGAAGCCGATCGTATGCTCGACATGGGTTTCCTCCCCGACGTCAAGCGGATCGTCGAAAGATGCCCCGCGAAACGCCAGACCTTATTGTTCTCCGCCACCGTTCCGCCACAGATCGAAAGCTTGATTTCCTGGGCGATGAAGAACCCGGAAACCATTGAAATCGGAGCCCGCCGTTCCCCCGCCGAAAACGTCAAGCACGTCATCTATCCCGTCGCGGAAGATCAGAAATCCGATTTGCTCCGCGCCTTGCTCGACCAAGTGAATTACGAATCAGTCATTATTTTCTGCCGCACGAAGAATCGTGCCGATCGCATCGCGCATCTTCTCAAGAAGAACAATCACTCCGTCGCATTGCTCCATTCCAATCGCACGCAACGCGAGCGTGAACAAGCGCTGCAAGGATTTCGCGAGGGTAAGTTTGAAGTGCTCGTGGCCACGGACATCGCCGCGCGCGGACTCGACATCGCCGATGTCAGTCACGTGATCAACTACGATGTTCCGCAGCATCCTGAAGATTACATTCATCGCATCGGTCGGACCGGTCGCGCAGAAGCCACAGGTGACGCATTCACCTTGATGGTGGCCGAAGATTCACCGCACGTGGCGGCGATCGAACGGTTCATCAGCCAAAAGATTTCCCGCATCAAGTTGGAGACCTTCAACTACCATTACACTGCGCTCTTCGAAGAAGGAAAGCCGGGCCAACCCCAAGGACATGATCGCAAAGTTAAAGGCGTGCGCTTGAGTGGTGGCTATTACTTTGGTCCCGCAAAGCGCCGCAAGCGCTAGGCCCAACAGTCTCTTCCAGATCGCAGGGTTCGGAGTTCCGGTTTGAGCCGGTACGAGCATTGTCGCCCGTCACAAAGACGGAAGAGCATCAACCACGAATAAGAGGGTTTGTCTCCAGATGAAGGGCGCCGCAGACATTAAGTCTTTTATGGTAGCTTTCAGGGATTCGGAATGCTTTCCTGTGCTTCGTGGTGCTCGTGTTATAAATTTCTGTGTGAGCGCGCCGACATAAACGATTTTGCCTTCCTCCAACCCAAAGACCCCTGTTTGAAAAAAAAGATCGAGTTGAATTGTTCGGACGTTGCCTGGAAAGAGCTGTTGAAAGCGGCTTTGAAGGAGAAACGGGATGTTGAACTTAGCAACCTGGACTACGCCACAGACGGTCGATCCTGCGAAATGCTTTCGATGTCGCACGAGGTGCCTTTTAATTTTGATGCCAGACAGCGTCTCGGCTTTTTCACTTGGCGGAAACGAAGCTACTGACGCCCAAAGGCGGTCGGCTTCCCGGTAGGTTGGCGCTGCTGCGCTCTCTATTCAGGTAAACGAAGTGAGACGCGATTCTCTTTCCTGGAAGCATTTCAGAGAAAACGTTGAAGAACCGAAGCGAATTGAGATGAGACGTCCTCGTCCGTCCTTTTAAACGAAATCTCGCCTCGCCCGGGTG
>JAQGOU010000216.1 GCA_028293445.1 Verrucomicrobiales bacterium
AAATAAGCTGCGCAAGCGTATTCGCGATGTGATCAATGAGTTGAACATGCGCCTGGATCCGCTGGATGAGCGTTGGCTCGCCTTCGGCTTGAACAAGCCGGGTGCGCTGGACATGCCAGATGTGCCGGAGAACATCACCGCGATTCTCATCGGACCGAATGCGGCGGCGATGAAATGGGATGCGGCGGCGCGGGCGACCTATTATCGCGTGTGGAAGAGAGTCATTGGTGTAGATGCGGAACCGGTGGCGGTTGGTTCACCGGCGGATATCGACTTCACACTCGAGAATCTGCCGGCGGCTTCGACGATCGAGATTTATGTCTCGGCGGTGAACAACGGCGGCGAAAGCCAGTTGTCCGAGAAGATCACCATCACGACGCATTAAGCTGGAGTTCACGCTTTAGCGTGCGGGAGAGGGGGCAATGTGAACATTGAACTCCAACAAGCCGCCCGGGAAACCGGGCGGCTCTTTTTATTAGCATACGGCCATGGAGCCGTTCCTGGTTACAGGTCGAAAACAAGTTCGCGCATTTCGAACGGAGCGCCGGTTTCCAAACCGGCTTAGGGCGCGATGTAGGCAAACGTGCACGTCGGAAGTTCGAGCGTTGTAAGCCGACTTGGAAGTCGGCGCTCCGTTCAGGGGGAGCGATGTGGAGTTGTACGGCATCGTTGCCCGACCATGTTCCGGTAAGCCTTTGGCTCAGGTGGTTTTACTGTGTTCGCCACAGTATAACGATGTCACAGTCGGGCGAGGGCCAATGCGTTTTGGATCACTAACAATTGGGCGGGCAATCGCTCTGTTTCTTCTTTGGTCTGGTTTGTTGACAGCTGCCGAGTTGGAGAAACGGGTAAAGCTATCAGACGAGCAACAGCAGTGGCTCGCGGAGCATTCGCCTATACAAGTCGGCATCACGCCGGAGTGGGGTCCCTATTCTTATTTCACCGCGAACGGTCAGGGGGCAGGAATTGACGTTGATGTTCTTAACCTCATTTCCCGGCGCACAGGGTTGAAGTTTCAGATCATTCCGGCGGTGCCGTGGGAAAGAATGTGGAAGATGGCTCAGGAAGGTAAGCTCGATATGACGACCAGCACGGTGTCGACTCCGGAACGTGAAAAGGTCTTCACATTTACCCGAGCCTATGGGGAGTCAAGCACGGTCATTGTCGCTCGCGAAGGCGATCACCGCTTCAGTCATGTATTGCAGTTACGCTCCGCCGTGATCGCTCAACCGAAAGAGCACCTCGTAACATCGGCGCTGCAAGAACGGTTGCCTGATGCTTCTGTCGTTTTATTGGAAACACAAAGGGACTGCTTTGAACGGGTTCTCGATGGAAAAGCGGACGTGACGGTCGCGGACATGTACACCGCCGCCCAATACCTGAACGATCATCCCAAAGCGAAACTGGGGATCTCAGGGGTCATACCAGAATTTAAGTTTCCGCTGCGCCTGGCCGTGCTCCGGCACTATCCGATCTTGAGAGATATCATGGATCAAGGATTGGCGTCGATCTCGCAACAGGAATTAGACACGATTATCGCGAGTCAACTGGCATTCAATTTGCAAGGATCGCGTCGGGCAGATTTCCTGCGAAGAACAGTCGCGGGGGTCATCGTGCTCGCCGCGGTTATCGCGGCGATTTTCTATCTTTGGAATTCGATGATACGAAAAGAAATCCGAGCGCGCCGGGTCGCCGAGGCTGAGTTGCGTGAAACGAACCGGTCGCTGGAAGTTTTTGCGCATGCGGTTTCTCACGATTTGAAAACACCATTGCGCGCCATCCGTGGATTTTCTGAAGCGCTTCGGGAAGATTATTACGCACAACTCGATCAGGTTGGCCGTGAGTATTTCGCCAGGATTATCAGCTCCGTCGAACGGATGGACGGACTGATTTCGAATGTTCTTGCCTACAGCCACGCTTCGCAGGCGGAGTTCTCGCTTGAGGCCGTTTCCCTGAAAGAATTGGTCAACCAGTTGGTGGGTGAATTTCCTCCGGAGCAACGCGGGTATTTTCATATCGTCTCCGAATTGCCGAAGGTGCGAGCGAATCCTGGTTTATTGGGCCAATCCATTGCGAACCTGCTTTCAAACGCGGTCAAATTCATCCCGAAAGAGCGAACGCCCCATATTCGCATCTGGTCCGAACGGCAAGGTTCATTGGTTAAACTGGTCGTGGAAGATAATGGGATCGGAATCGCCCCGGAAGATCAGCAACGGATCTTTCAACTGTTCCAGCGTGCCGGACCCGGGAGCTATGCCGGCACGGGCATTGGATTAGCCGTCGTGGCCAAGGGAGTGCCACGCATGGGTGGAACTGTGGGAGTAACATCGCGCCCCGGGGAAGGGAGTAGCTTTTGGATTCAACTACCGGTTGCGGATTAAGGCCTTTTCTGTGCTGACCTTCTTTTCCTCGAGATGTACACCACGATCACGAGAATCAGCGCAGCGAGGAGCAGAAGTTCCCAATGGAAGCTCGTTGTCGCGACTGGTCGGTCTCGATCCATGGTTCGTTCCATCAGGCCAAAGTACGGGCCGTCCGTGTTGCCGCTGTAACCCTTGGTGCCTTCAAGAGGGACGTCATTCCATTCACCTTTGAATCCGCTGATTGGATTCTTTGAATACTCCCAGTTGATGCTCACGTAATATTCACCGGGCGCCGAGTTGTTCGGTTCGCCCGCTTTCCAATTTCGATACGACACTGGCTCGCCGGTCACCCATTCAAATGTGTGCGCTTCGGATTGGGTGCCGATCAGCTCTTTCGCTTGTCGGAAGGTTTCGAGGGCTGTGCCTTTTGCGACCGGATCAAGGAGTCCAATCCATACGGGCATATGTTCGAACGCTCCGGTGAGGAATGTCGTGTCGACAAAGTTTTGTTCGTTGGAGCTGGTGATCGTCGCCAGGGTGCCTCCCCACGATTTTGCCAGGCGCTCTGCATCGATCCAATTCGTGGCGGCCGGGGTTAAGGCGTAATAATGATTGTTTCCGCCGACCGATGAACTCCATTGAATCCAGGTCTGTGCGCGGGCGAATTGCGTGAAGCTAAGTCCCAGTATCGCGAGAAGCAGGAGGATGGGTGCTATTTGTCGACGGCTATTGCTCACAACAATTGATTATTCTTGAATTGGATCGCTTGTCGTCACGTAGCCAACCCGCCGGAATCTGGATCGCTTCGGCCGCGTTAATTTCTCTAATTGATACATCAACTCCGAGGTCATTTCGGTCAATGCGGCATTTTGTTTGCTCGTCGTAAACGAAACACGCCACCGATTCTGATTGGTAGGTGCTGTGACGAGGACAACTTCCGACGAGCCCGCCGGGACGATGCTTCCTTGAAACCAACCCCGATTAGTAGTTCTCCAGCCGTTGCTTACTGGAAGTTGAACAGAATAGGAACCTCCGCGGGAAATGGCCCAGGGACTGGCGTTGGAAAGATTAAAGGTGGCCATGCGCGTGCCAGTTGCATCATTCGTGAACGCGAGGAACTTCACCGTCACGTTGGGTCGGAGCTTCGGTTGGGTCAACGTCATGAAGGCGATGATGATGGCGACGACGCCCAGGATCAGTAGAGAACCGACGATCAGGAGAATGCGTTTCATGGGAAGATGATGCTCACGAGAATTGAACGGCTTACTCCGGGAACGTTTCTGTCCATGTGATACTTGTGCGGGAAGCACGCTCGTATTTCGTCGGGAAGCCCCTCCTTTGTGCCTCCATTAACAATTGCTCGGATATCTTCAGGAGCGCGTTCCTGGGTTTGGTTGCACTAAACAGAATTCGCCACGGAATCTGATTCGTGGGTGCGGGCAGAATGAGGAGTTCTGACGCGCCGGCTGGAAGTGTGTCGCCACTAAGAAATCGACCACCATTTGAATTTGTCCAGCCTTTGCCGGTGAAGAGCTGGAACATGTAGCGGAATGAAACGGCCCACGGACTTCCATTCGAAAGAGTGCAAGTCGCCATGCGCGTGCCCGCCGCGTCATTGGTGAACCCGAGAAACTTCACGGCCACGCTTTGTTGGCCTTTCGATTGAGGAATTGTCATCCAGACAATGATGGCAAGGAAGCACACGAGCAGAGAACCGATAATCAGGAAAATGCGTTTCATGTGCCGTCTGGCGTAGCACTAAAAATTGAGTCACCACCGCACGGAAAACAAGCGAAAGATGATGCGATGTGTCTTTGCGTTGGGACCGCGGTTGGCTCAGCCGCAGTGGGTCAGAATAAACAGAACAGCGTTAGGTTAAACCAGTGCCGTCATGATCTCTTACCTGATGGGGCTGAGACAGCCGCGGTTCACGGCTAGAGCCCGACGTTTATTTAAAACCGCGTTTCCGCTTGTTGCCTTTGTAGCTGACTTTTTGCGGGGCACTGCCCGTCACGGCTTCGCCGGTGCTGCGTTTGAGTTCGTTGATCTGATCGCGGAGCAGGGCGGCTCGCTCAAATTCCAGATTGCCCGCAGCTTCGACCATTTCTGCTTCGATCTGCCGGATCGTTTCCGTCACATCAAAATTTCCGCCCGCCTCGTTCAGGACACTCATCGCGAGATCTTTGCCGCGAACTTTGCTGTAAACAGACAGGCTTTCTTCTACTGCGCGGATGACGCTGCGCGGGGTGATGTTGTGTTCTTTGTTGTAAGCGACCTGCTTTTCGCGACGATAATTTGAAACCGCCATGAACTTCTGGATGCTTTGCGTCATGACGTCGGCGTAAAGAATCACTTCGCCATTCAAATGGCGCGCGGCGCGTCCGGCGGTTTGAATCAGACTCGTCGCACTGCGCAGGTAACCTTCTTTATCCGCATCGAGAATGGCCACAAGGGAGACTTCCGGCAGATCGAGGCCTTCGCGCAGGAGATTGATTCCGACCAGCACATCGAATTCGCCTTGCCGTAGCGCCCGCAAGATCTCGACGCGTTCGATCGCATCAATTTCGCTATGGAGATAACGAACATTGATGCCGATGTCGCGCAGGTAATCGGTGAGCTCTTCGGCCGTTCGCTTCGTGAGCGTTGTTACGAGGACGCGCTCTTTGAGTTCGGTGCGCTTGCGCGATTCGTTGATCAAATCGTCGATCTGTCCTTTGAGCGGTTTGATCGTGATGCGGGGATCGATCAATCCAGTGGGACGGACAATTTGTTCCGCGACTCGATCCTGCGCCCATCCCATTTCCACCGGGCCCGGTGTGGCGCTGACGTAAATGGTCTGACCCTGCAGTGTTTGGAATTCAGGAAAGTTCAGCGGGCGATTATCGAGAGCGCTGGGGAGCCGAAAGCCGTGGTTGATCAACACTTCTTTGCGCGAACGATCGCCGGCATACATCCCGCCGATTTGTGGAACGGTGGCGTGCGATTCATCGATGACGAGCAGGTAATCTTTCGGGAAGAAGTCAATCAACGTGCCGGGACGTGAACCGGGAGGGCGGGCTGCAAGATGGCGCGAGTAATTTTCAATCCCAGAACAAAAGCCCATCTCTTCGAGCATTTCCAAATCGAATTCCGTCCGCATCTTGATGCGTTGCGCTTCAATCAGTTTGCCATCCTTCTCAAATTCAGCGATGCGCTGGCCCATTTCGTCGCGAATGGCGAGCAGCGCGCGCTTTGTTTTATTTTCCGTGGTAACGAACTGTTTGGCGGGAAAAATCATGCCGGACTGCAATGTCTCGATGTTATGTCCCGTCAGAGGATCGAAGCGGGTGATACGTTCGATTTCGTCGCCGAAAAATTCGATGCGCAAACCGTCTTCGGTTCCCGCAGGGCGAATCTCGACAACATCACCTCGGACACGGAATTGTCCGCGTTCAAAGGCGATGTCATTGCGGGAATATTGCAGATCAATCAAGCGCAAGAGCAGAAGATCGCGTCCGAGTGGTGCTCCGACGCGGACGGGTTGAACGAGCGCCTCGTAATCTTCGCGACTGCCGATGCCGTAAATGCAGGAGACGCTCGCGACCACAATGACATCGCGGCGAGAAAAGAGGGAAGCCATCGAAGAGAGTCGCAGCCGTTCGATCTCCTGGTTCACGCTCGAATCTTTTTCGATGAACGTGTCGGTGCGCGGGATATAGGCCTCGGGTTGGTAGTAATCGAAATAGCTGACGAAATATTCGACGGCGTTGTTGGGAAAAAAACTTTTGAACTCGGCGTAGAGTTGTGCGGCGAGCGTTTTGTTGTGCGAGATGACAAGGGTCGGCTTCTGCACATTCGCAATAACGTTTGCGATGGAGAATGTTTTACCCGAACCGGTCACGCCGAGAAGCACTTGATGTTTGGCGTCCGACAACACGCCTTCCGTGAGCTTCGCAATCGCTTGCGGCTGATCACCGGCCGGTTTGTAGGGCGAGACAAGTTCGAACACCGGGTCAAAATAGAATCCAAGCTCTGGCCTGTCAAAAAGAGTGACGACAAATTAGACAATCAGGAGATCACGCTCAAGCCAACGTCCCGAGTGCGCCGTTGACTTTCATGGAGAGTGTGAATAATTGTTTTATAGGATGAACATCCATTGTTCAGATTATTTGAGCACGTTTCTCGACACGGCATTTCTTCTGTAATGAAGCGAAAAAAAATTGCCTTCATCAAGAAAACATTGTTTTCACACATCAATGCGAGTGTCGCGCAGTTGTTGGCCAGGCATTTTCCGGAGTATGATGTCGAAACGATTGATGTTTCCGAACCGATCCTGGGCAATAAACGGATCATCTATCGGAATTACATCGATATCGTCCGACAGTATCCATGGGACCTGCTGACGCGGCGGCGCACGATGTGGGAATGTTTTTATCGGACAGATTACGTCTTTAAAAAGGTCAAAGAAATCGTTCGCGAACGTTTGGGTGGCAAACTGGATGACTACGCTTTTTCGTTCCAGACCAAATCGGATTTCGATTGCAGCGTCGAAGGCCTTCCGCACTTCGTTTACACCGATCATACCAATCGCGCCAATTTGTATTATGGCGGCTACGCGGATGATAAAGTTTTCCCCAAATGGTATCCGATGGAGAAGGCGATTTATGATCGTGCCGACAAAGTGTTCACCATGAGTAATCATGTGCGGCAATCGTTGATCGAGCACTATCATTGTTCTCCTGAAAAGGCCTGTTGCGTTCTGGCCGGCTACAATGTCGAGGTGAAGACGGCTGCGCTAAAAAACGATAATTACGGCAACAAGCACATTTTATTTGTCGGCATCGAGTGGGAGCGAAAGGGTGGGCCACTGTTGGTCGAGGCCTTCAAAATGGTCTTGAAGAAACATCCTGACGCGTTTCTAACCATTGTTGGGTGTTCACCGCAAATTGATGTCCCCAATTGCAAGATCGTGGGTCGGATTCCGCTCGAGGACGTTCGGGAGCATTATCTGAAGGCTTCGATCTTTTGTTTGCCGACGCGATTGGAACCGTTCGGGATCGTTTTCATTGAATCGATGCTCTACAAACTTCCAGTCGTCGCGCCGAGGATTGGCGCCTTACCAGATTTCATTGAAGATGGCAAAAGTGGACGATTGACCCGTCCAAATGATGTTAATGAATTGGCGGCCGTCTTGACGGAACTCCTCGATTCGCCGGAGAAATGTCGATCACTGGGGGAGAGTGGTTACAACTCCGTAAAAGATCGTTATTCGTGGGATGCCGTGGGCGTTCGTCTACAGACGCACATCCGGGAAGTTTTGGAACAAAAGAAACGCAGCCATTAAGGCTAAACGTTGCTGGAATGAGCGGGGCGCAAGATGCTTTCCTGTTGTTCCACCGTCTTAGGGTTGGAAAGGGCCATCTTTTTCTTACCCTTTTGCAGGCCGCCGAGCAGAATAATCCGGACGGTATCCAACAAAATGAAAAGATCCAGGAACAAGCTCATGTGCTTGGTGTAATAGAGGTCATACTCAAGCTTTCGCTTGGCATCATCCACCGTATTGCCGTAAGGATAACTGACCTGAGCCCAGCCCGTGATGCCGGGTTGAACCATCAAACGCTCGCCGAAATGAGGGATTTGTTGGGAAAGCGTTTCGATAAACTCGGGACGCTCCGGACGAGGGCCCACGAATGACATTTCGCCGCGCAGCACGTTAATGATCTGAGGAATCTCGTCCACGCGATATTTCCGCAAGAATCCACCTACGAAAGTCACGCGCGAATCTTTACTGGCAGCCCACACCGCGCCGTTTTTCTCCGCATCAACCGACATCGTGCGCAGCTTAATGACTTTGAGCGGCTTTCCGAAGCGGCCACTGCGAGTCTGATAATAAAAAACCGGTCCTGGAGAACTGAGCTTGATCGCCAGAATCCCTAGCAACATAAAAGGACCGAGGAAGATCAACCCGAGCAATGACGTAATAATGTCAAAAGCGCGTTTGATTTTCTTGATATAAAGCATGTGCGGCAGACTGCTTGCGTTCAGGAGCCATTCGGAGCTGATTAATTCCAGCGGAACAGACTGATAGACTTCTTCGCAAAGGCTAATCAGCGGCATGACATTCACGCCCGAATAGCGAAGTTGGCAAAATTCGCGGCGCAACAACGGATCATTGATGCTCTTATCCGTGCACAAAACACGGCTGATATTCTCCTTTCGGACAATCTCGACAATGTCCTTCACCGAACCGAGGACATTTGTTTTCGAGGTGGGCTGGTAACTGTCGTAACGAATGAAGCCCGCGAGTTCCAGGTGTTCAGACCAGAAAGTCTGGAACAATTCGCTCTCCATTTCATCAAACTGGCAGGTCACGATCAGTGCCACACGTTCGCGATAGTTTTTTAAGCGATGGAGAACGACGACATGATGGATGTAAATGAAGAGATAGCTGGCAATGCTGCTGATCACCATGATCCCGCGTCCAATCCGGGTCGAATATTTGATATAAAATATCGCCAGCATGAAGCAGAAAGTCAGGATCATGCATAAACCCAGAATCAACGCCCGACGGAAGGAAGTGGCGCTGGAACTATGCGGCGAATACAAATTGCAAATATAAGTGACGCAAGAGAAGAACAAGGCTCCCAGCACCATCGCTGGCCATAAATCGCTGAGCTTTCCCAAGCCGTCGGAGCCAAGGCGGAACTGCGTTCCGATTAAGAACGCCAGGAAGAACAATCCGGCATCGATCCCAAAGTGGACCGACACATTCAGCCAATGTTTCTGCAAGGCACCGTTTGAATTCATGAGCAAACGAACGAAAACTAGTAAAACCAGTCCCCGAGCGTTGATGAGTTTCTCAGGCGGGAAGCGCCATAGCAAGTGAATTCAATTCATTATGGAGATGCCCAATTTGCTGGAGGCTCCCTCTATTGCACAATCTCTTTCAATTTCCAACTGCCGCGGTCGAGTTCGAGGTTCACCTGCAAGACGTTACGAGTAGGCGATCCTCCGTCCTGTGAATCAACGAACATCGTTACCTGGAAGACCTCGCCGTTCTTTCCGACGGGCGATTCATTCAATTCCGAAATGCGCTGGGCATTGGGATACTGTTGTTGAATAAATCCTTTTGCCGCTGCGTAAGCGCTTTTCGTTAAGTCTTTCGGGGGCGGAGGCTGTATCGCCGCGGGCTGCACTGGAGTGACTGCAAACCTGGCGGAGGTCATCACTCCATCGACTTGTTTGTTCGTGACGTAACTGCTGGTCATGAGCAGGAGCGAACTGCACAGCAATAAAATCACGAAGACGACGGGAACAGCCTCAGATTTTTGTCCAGATCCGCAATTAGGACAAAACTTCACCTCAACTGGGATGAATGCAGTGCATTTCCTGCAGGCAACTGTTCTGGGGGATGGACCTCGTCTTCTACTCATTTAGATTGCGATGGACCGATTTTATCAGCACAGGCTAATTCAGTTTTGATTTCGGCGATCATGTTTTCCAGCTGACGACCATATTTGACGTAGCTCGAATAAACGACTTCGTCCGAGGCGCTCACAGTCGCGTCGTGGAAAACCACGGCGACATGCGGCTCAATTGAAATGCCAGCATCGTAACCGCGTGCGAAGGCATCCTTCAAAATCTCGCGCACCTGCGCTTTACCTTCTCCCGGGTAATTGTAATCCGGTTCATGCTTCGTTGGATTTGGCGTTGCGTCCTTGACGTGAATATGTGCGACGTGCTCGCGAATATTCTGCCAATATTCAAAAGCATCCTGGTGCGTCCACGGCTTTTGTTTGCTGCGATCGGTATTAAAAATCGGATTGCCGGTATCAAAGACCCATTTTAAGCCGGGACATTTGTCGATTAGCTCGAGCCCATGTTTCCAGCTCATGCCACCGTAATTCATGCAGTTTTCGTGCACGGGCTGAATGCCTTCGTCGAGAAACATCTTGGTCACGTCACCAATGCGCCGGAAAACTTCGGTCGGAATCGAGTATTCCTCGTCAGTCGGCTTGTAGCTCATGATGCGGACGTATTTAGTACCGAGCCGTTTCATGCGCGGAATGCAACGTTTCACTTCCGCGGAGGTGATGTCAAAGGGATCAGAAAGTTTCTTGGCCCAGTTCGCGATGGCGGAACCAAAGCAATAAACACCAACGCCGGCGTCCTCGAGTTTCCTCAGCGCGATATCAAAGGCGGCATCCGGGATGTCGTGGAAGTTGCCTTTGGGAAACCCGGGCACTTCGCAGAAGCGCATCTCGATATAGTTCCAGCCGAGTTCTTGGGTTGCTTTGATTTGCGCATCAATCTTCGCGCCGGCTTCGTCGCCAATTCCTGTAAGGATCATAATTTAAAAAATGTAAAAAGTTTGCTGCTCGTTCCAGAACGTTTGCGGAATTTGGGAGCGCCACGTTGTCCGTGGATTAGGACGGAATTTCTTCGTCGGCGACGATATCTTGATCGACGTGTTCAGCCAAAGCGATGGCAAGCTTCACTGATTTATCCGTGAATTCCTTCTCCTGACCGTTTTTAAACTGTCCGGAGATAATGAAGGCCGAAAGGATCTGGGCCGCAGCATTCAGGACAGCCTGCTCTGAGGCCTGCAGTTTGAGATGATGTTTCTTCATAGAGCGAGTGTAAGACTAATGAAATTTTAGATGTCGTCGAGACGTAATGCGGTCATCAGGAGGAGGCTATCTCGTGAATGACTTGGTGAAATCTTCGCTCGAAATCTCGACCACCTTCTTCTCGTATTTCGATTCGGCAATCAATTGTTTCAATTTGGCTTCGTAAGCCGCGCTATCCATCGGCATTTCCACCGTCTGCTTAATTAAGCCCGAATAGAGCATCACATTGGCGAGCTCAATGGAATTGATTCCTTCTTCACCCGGCGAAATCAGCGGTGCGCCGTCGATAATCGCATCTGCGAAATTCTGCATCAAGGTCGCGTGTTGCGCAGGAACCGTCGTCACCGGGATATCGATTGTCCAGGTTTCGGGCTTTTGAAAACCGAGCTTCGCTGTCTTGAGCTGCTCAAACATCGATACTTCATTGCGAATGACCGTGAGCTTGTCGTTTTCCAGAACGAGCTTGCCCATCGTGCCGGCAATCTCGAGACGGTTCGTTCCGGGCGCTTCGCCGGTAGACGCGATGAAAACGCCCGTCGCCTTGTTCGGAAATTCCAAATACGCCGTGATTTGATCTTCGACCTCGATGTTATGAAAACGGCCGAGTTGCACAAAGCTGCGCACGCTCGAAGGCATCCCAAGAAGCCATTGCAACATGTCGAGCTGATGCAGGCATTGATTGATTAATACGCCGCCGCCTTCACCGCGCCAGGTCGCGCGCCAACCGCCGCTCGCGTAATAGGCATCCGTGCGGAACCAATCGGTCACGATCCAGGAAAAGCGCACGATCTCGCCAAGATGACCTTCGGACAGCACCTTCTTGATCTTCATGTAGCGGTTTTCCGTGCGGAGCTGAAACATCGCGCCGAAGACCTGCTTGGGAAATTTCCGGCGGACCGCAAGGAGTCGCTCGGCGTCAGCTTTATGGGCGGAAATTGGTTTCTCCACCATTACATGCAAACCGGCTTCGAGCGCGGCGATGCCGAGGCTGGTGTGTTGATAATGCGGCGTCGCGATGAGCAGCGCGTCGATTTTGCCGGAGCGGATCATCTGTTCGCCGTCGCCGAAAACTTCGACGCCTTTTTCTTTATAGGACGCGAGTTTTTGCGGCGACGTGCTGCCGACGGCCGTCAGTTCGGCGCGAGCGACTTTTTTATTGAGGAGATAATCGGCGTGATGTTTCCCCATGTTCCCCATGCCGATGATTCCGATGCGAACATTATTCATGCGTGTAACAATTGAGCGCGCCAGTATCGCGGCAGCCGCAAAATCGTGGCAAGCAGATTCTCCGACACTGAAAGAAACATCAAACACACCAGGAAAAAGGTCTCAACGCCGAGGTTGATCAACCCAGATGAGCAAAGGTCGAGGTGTTGGAGGAGTGGCCCTTCGCGGAGGTGGTCAAAAATAGCCATTTTCGCCTCTGTTTTCCTAAACTGCTGACTGGTAGCTATTTGGCGTCGTTGCGATTATTCGCAACGGTTTTTTAGCTTCTAAAATCCCGTGGCGATTATTCGCCGTGCCGTTTTAGCTTCTAAATTACCGTCGCGATTATTCGCCACGACGTTTTAGCTTCTAAAATGGGACGGCGATTATTCGCAACGTCATTTTAGCTTCTAAATTGCCGCGGCGATTATTCGCCACGAGGTTTTAGCTTCTAAATTGGCACCGCGATTATTCGCGGCGTTGTTTTAGCTTCTAAATTCCCGTGGCGATTAATCGCCGTGCCATTTTAGCTTCTAAATTACCGTCGCGGATATTCGCCACGACGTTTTAGCTTCTAAATTGACGCCGCGAATAATTGCCACGGGGTTTTAGCCTCAAAAATCGTGATGTATAAGGTCCCGACTCTGATTCGCCGGGCATCATTTCGTTGATTCGTTTAAATGTGGTTCACCTTCCGAGGCGAATGGGAATTCCCCGGACAATAGCGAGGAACCAAAAGGAAAATCCTCTTCTCCGCCGAAGCGAAGGAGAGGATTGGAAGGTGAGTCGTTGTGAGACCAATCGGGGTTACTGATCGGAACTTTGCTCCGCATCAACGGCTATGATTCGATACAACCGTTCCTGTTCGTTAGATACTACCAGGGAGGATGTCGTGTGCGTTGCTGTAATGGGTGCACCCACGTTGGTCCATTGGGCGTTATCTCCTTCCAGCTTGTATTGAACCTGATAACGCCGTCCGGCTTGGGAATCCCACGTCAAGGTGACTGTTTCCTGTCCGGACACCACGGCTTCCGGTGCCGATTGCGCTCCAAATGGATCTGCAGTCACGGCGACTGTAATCGTCTTCTGCGCCGTCTTTGGCAACGATCCATTCGCGGGCACGTCTTCGACATACACGGTGATGACATTCGTCGTGCCTGCATCGGTGGACGGCGGCGTGTAACTGAAGATGCCGTTCGTGCCATTAATAACTGCATTGGTATTCGCATCCGGATCTAACGCGTAACCCAACGGTTGGGCGGGTGCATCAATGTCGCTTCCGAGAGCCGTGAAGGTCAACGTGCTCCCGGTGTTCATCGAGATGTTTGTCGACGATGTGCTCGTCACGACCTGGAATTGATCCACATAAACGGTGTAAGCACCGGTGCCGCCGTTGCCTGCGAGGATCAAATGTTCGAGAACTCCTTTGCCGCTGGCAAGGACACCATCACCGGTGAACGCTCGGACTTGTTCCGTTGGCAGATTCCATTCCAGTGTGGTCCAATTACTGGCGTTCACAACGCGGTTGGGAATCGGCGCACCGCTGATGACGTTCGTTACGCCCACATACTCGATATTGCCACTGATGCCACCATCAGAACCAATGGCACCGCTCGAAGCCGTTTCGCGGAGCCCGAGTCCAACCTTCAATGACTTCGTCGAATAGATTGAGAGCCGAATACTCTGACTCAAGTCGACGATGGGACTCGGTAAGTTCGCGGCGCTCGCGGTCGACAAGCGCACCCAATAGTTGCTCGTCCCCGTCTTGAATGTCCAAGCGGCAACCAACACCTTCGTTCCTCCGTTAGTGTTCCCTGCTGGAAATGAATTGGTGATCTTCGTGTAATTCGTCGCCGTCGTCAGGAAGTTCGTCGTTGTGCTGGAGAAGTTCGGTTGCCGGAACATCACCGTCCCGCTCCCCGTGTTGTTCGCAAAGGTTTCAAAGCTGGCGAAAGTCTCATAGATCTTCGCTGTGCTTAGACTCAAGGTCGGCGCGGTATTGGTTGTGGTCACGACGATCGTGGCGATCTGCTCTGTGTAGAGAACCGGCACGCCATTATCGGTCACACGAATCGTCACGTAGTTCGTCGCGATTACTGACGGCGGTGTCCAGGTGAACACGCCAGTCGTCGGATTGATCGTCGCACCGACAGGCGGGCTGACGAGGCTGAAGGTGAGCGAATTACTTTCAGCATCCCACGCGATATTGGTCCAGGTCACCGTTGATCCGGCCGTGACTTCCTGTGCTGTGTCGAACGGCAGTTCCAGGAACGGTGCCGAGTTGATTTGCTTCACGATGACCGGCACAACTTGAGAGGCGCTCAGTCCCAAGGCGTCGGTGACACGGATGGTGATGTTATTCGTTCCGGCGTCGGAGTTAGCTGGAGTCCAACTGAACTCGCCGGTCGTAGGATTGATAAAGGCGTTCGTCGGTGCTCCCGAATCCAAACTGAACGTCAAACCCTGGCTTGGCAAATCGGCATCGCTTGCTGTGCTGGTAAAGGTAAGCGTCTCCCACGCATTGATCGTGAAGTTAGTCTGGATCAAGTCACACTTGAAGTTATCGAAGTAGACATTGTAAATGCCGGTGCCGAGCGGAATGATCGCCGCGTATTGGAGTCCGCCCTTGCCGGTGGTTGAATTCAGCACGCCATTGCCGGTGTCGGCAGTGACTGGTTCGCTCGGGATGTTAAAATCCACCGTCGTCCAGACACCTGCGCTGATCGTGCGCGTCGCCTGCGGTTGGGTACCGGTGATACCGGTTACACCGACCCATTCGATAGGCTGGCCAGCGATCCCACCATCTGCCCCGTAACTCTTGGCCGAGTTGTTCTCACGTAAGCCAATCCCGATCTTGATGGTCTTATCGGTATAAACATCAAACTTCAGATGCCGATCAAATCCAACCGTTGGATTACCCAGGCTCGTGTTGTTGCCCGTGGTCAAGCGCACCCACGGACTCGTCTGGCCCGTCTTGATTTTGAAGCTCGTCCACAAGGCTCGCGCGCTGTTGTTGCCGTTCGTCGGGAATCCACCGGTCACTTGTGAGATATCTACTGTGGGATCAAGGAAGCCGCTGGTCGTGCTGGCATAAGTCGGCTCACGGAACAGGACCGTGCCGTTCTCAGTGCCATTGGCATAACCTTTGAACGTTCCCCAATTCGTCGTCGTGCTGATGTTCGCGCTCGGAACACTCAGCACCGGTGCGATGTTTACTTCGTTCACGGTCACATTGAACGACTTCGTCCCTGACAACACGGGTGTCCCGTTATCCGTCGCACGAACAGTGATGATATAAGTATCGGGACCTTGCGCTTCGGTTGGCGTCCACGAGAAGGCACCGCTTCCAGCGTTAATAGTCGCACCGGCTGGCGCGCCGGAATCCAGACTCCAAGTAATTGCATTGGCCGGCAGGTCCGCATCCGTCGCGGTCGCGGTGAAGGAAACATTACTCCCTTCATTGACTGTCTTGTCGGTGATGGCAGCGACCACCGGCGCAACGTTGGCTTCCGTGACCGTAACCGTGATCGTTTCGAAGTCATTCTTCGCCGGGGAACCATTATCAGTCACGCGAATGGTTATCGGATAACTACCGGGTCCTTGCGCTTCGGTCGGCGTCCAGGTGAACGCTCCGCTGCCTGAGTTGATGCTCGCGCCAGCAGGAGCGCCTGCGTCCAGGGTAAACGTTTTCGTTTGTCCGCCATCCGGATCAATCGCCGTCGCGGTAAATGCCAGTGCGATCCCTTCTTTCACCGACTTATTACCAATCGCCGCCAGCACCGGCGCGTTGTTTGCACCCGCCGTGACAGTAATCTTAAACGTCTTTACATCGGTGTAACCAAATTGATCCGTCACCAATACACTCACGGTATAAAGCCCGGCCTGCGCACCCGTGGGGGTCCAGGAGAAAATACCGGTCTTATAACCAATCGACGCTCCAGCCGGAGCGTTGCTTAAACTGTAGGTCAGCGTGTTGTTGGTGTAAGCTTTGAAGTTATCAAAGTAACATTCGTACTTACCCATTGTGCTCGTCGCCGGGACAATCAAGATATTTGCAAACGCTCCCTTATTACCTTCGACAACTCCATTGGCTCCATTGCCTCCGCCGACAGGAATCATCACGGGGTCCGTTTGCATATTTAAAGTCACGGTCACCCAATTGCTCTTGGCGATAAAGAGGCTTGGCTGCGGGCAGCTCCCAATCACGTTCGTCACACCCACCCACTCAAAGGCACCGCTCGTTCCGCCATCGGCGCCAATCGCAGCGGTCGTGAATGTTTCCCGAGCGCTGAAGCCAATACTGATGTCCTTCGTGCAATAGACGTCAAAGCGCAGTGATTGGCCGAAAGCCAGCGTCGGATGTGAAAAGTTCGCCGCGTCGGTGCTCAGTTGGACATAAGGATTGGTGGTGCCGGTCTTAAAATTCCACTGTGTCTTCAACACTTTCGGACCGGTGTGCCCTGCGGGATAGCTGGTTCTGATTTGTGAATAGTTGGTGACGGTCGTGTCGATAAACCCGGCGGTGGCACCGACATATTCCGGCTTCTTGAACAGGACAGTGTTATCCCCGTCAGTATAACCCGTCAGGTTAAACCAGTTGAGTGACGTCTCCAGATGATTGGGATCGGTGGAAGCGGCCGTAAACGTCAGCGTATTACTGACCGTCACCGTCTGGTCTGCAATCGCAGACAACACGGGCGGTATCGCCTGCGTTGTCGCACTATCCGTATTGGAGTAGAGGGAGTTGGCGTTCCCGTTGAAAGCGCGGACACGATACCAATAGGTAGTGGAGGCGTTAAGGCCCGTGTCGGAATAACTCGGATCACTCGCGGCATTCGTAAAGATGGCAGTCCATGGGCCGCCGGAAGCGAGGGCTCGCTCAATTTTATATCCCGCTTCAGCCCCGGAAAGATCGGTCCAGGCCAAATTGATTTTGCTGGAGGAAACGGCGTTGGCCGTCAAGCCAGTGGGGGCTGTCGGCCCTGTGGTATCACTGGCCGTATTGGATGCGCCGGACGCACCGGCGGTGTCGAACGATTTAACGCGATACCAGTAAGTGCGATTCCCTTTCAGTCCAGTCGCATTGTAACCAGTCGCATTAATCGCTATCGATGCGACCTCCGTGAAATTAGTCCCATCTGTGGACTGCAATATTTTAAAACCATCCTCAGTCGAAGAGTTGTCCGTCCACGCCAGGGTAATCTTGTCATCGTTCACTGCGACCGCCGTCAGGCCAGTGGGTGCGGCCGGAGGATTGCAATCGATGGTCGTGTCGTTCTCAACGCTGGTATAGCTTGAGTTGCCGTTGGCGTTGCGCGCGCGTATTCGATAAAAATACTTCGTCCCACAGGCCAACCCAGTGTCCGTGTATTTAGAATCGTTCTCCTGCGTCGTGCCGATCTCATTGAACGGCCCGCTGAAACTAGTCGACTGCTCAACGCGGAAGGTATTTTCATTCCAGGAATTATCTGACCACGTCAGCTGAACCCGGTGCGCATCCAGCGCGACCGCCTTCAAATCCGTCGGATCTTCAGGCTTGGAGTTCGCCTGCGTGACAATGTCCATGAACTTGTTCCAGTTCCAGAAAGGGCCGGGATCCGTATGGCTGTTACAATAAGGATCAATGTAAGAGTAGTTGTTATTAATATAGGCGGCCCAACCGGAGACCGCTTTTTGACCATGAGCGATGATATGATTGCGATCTTTCGCAATCGGAAATTTGTCGCAGAGATGGCGTTGGAGCGCGCCCGACGCTTGATACATCGCGTCGGTATACCACGCCGGGTTATTGGCAAACCCTTCATGCTCCGTCCCGAACATGTAAGAGTTCCAACAACGCGCATGCCACGAATAGTTCGACTCGCGCACCATCTGCGTAATCGTTCCATCCTCCGGATTGTCCTTGCTGTCGTTTCCTGTTCCGACTCTACCGTTGACCACGAAATGGGCGCTGACATAAATGTGCCCGCTCGTGCACGTGGCATGAAATCGTGAGATACAGCTTTCGTAATACCCTTCGATGTCATGAATTACCGCAAAATGACGCGTGCCGCCCGTGACCGAGTAATCACACGAGGCCAGCCATTCAGCCGGACCATAGTCCTGGCTGGCGTGGGTTTGGCCGGCTCCAGCCAAAGCGGCCAGCACCGGAAGAGTTGAGAGTTTTAACGAGCGAACCATTGTGTCGCGACGCGATCGGAGTGGAACCATGGGTTTCATTGGGTTTATTGATGTTTTCTGTCCTTGGGGGAAATTTGTTTTATTTCAAAACCATCCACGGATAACGGGCACACAGAAAAGCGCCGCGACAGCACGAGTCACGGATCTCTCCAATGCAGCCATTGGTTTCGGTTGGGTAACGTCGATCGACTGCGACTATTCGGACTTCGGCGGAGCAGGGGATGACTCCGTCTATACTGATAGCAATTAAGTTGTTGACGCTCCGGTGCGGAAACGGAGAGCCGCTTTTCTATCAGGTGGTTAAGGGCGATCTTCTGCCTCTTTCAAATCGCTGGCAAGCCCCGTTTTCCTGCTTTCCCGTGGATGACAACGATTATCACTAAATCCCGACTCTATTAACTCTCAAATCATCCGGCATCCATCAACAGGTGTTACCAATAGCCTGTGTATTGCGAACTCGGGCCCGAGCCATTGAACAAAATATAACGCCAATGCATCGTCGCTTGTTGCCGCCAATTGACTGAGCCGTCCGTAAGTCCCACATTGCCGCCATCCGAGCGGAGAGTTGCCGGTTCCACCAGTTGGCCCGAACCGCTGTATCGCTCTCCGGTCACCGAGTGCGGCACATGCGTGATATCTGTCAGAGCTCCGAAGTTATCGGTCCCTTTTTCAATGATATCCGCCATGAGATAAGTGTAAGGAGTCGAATCGGTCGTCTTGCGCGCAGACTCCCAGGGCCACCAATCCGTGGCAGTGTAGGTCGCGTCACGCGGACGCGGATCCATGGTGTCGGTGGGGATGCCCCACAAGAGATAATAGCCGAGGCGCGTTCCTACTCCCGACGTCTTGATTTGCAGCCCCTGCCTGTTCTTATTCGGACAGGTGAGAACATTCGTGCTGAGGCTTGCCGTCGTGGTGAAATAGCGAAAGATATTCGAGTTCACCCAGGTCGCGTGATAAGTCGTTCCACCGTTGCGCACCGCCGTGGGAAACGTGTCATCACTATCATTGGCATACATGATCGAGGACAACCCCACTTGCCGCATATTGGATTTGCAAGTCGTCCGGATGGCGCGCTCCTTTGCCCTGGATAAAGCGGGGAGAAGCATGCCCGCGAGAATCGCAATGATGGCGATGACCACCAACAATTCGATGAGTGTAAAGCCTCGCCATGAAACCGGCTGCGGGCTTCCGCAAAAGGGTCGAGACAGAAGCCTGAATTTCATAGTTTTAGACGTTAGTGGCTCAGCGAAAACGCCTGTGCTCAAAGGGTTGCGTCATTTTTGCTCCCCGCCCCAGTGATTGTCAAATTCCGAAGCCAGCGCAAACGCGCGAGGGGACCTGATTTGAACGGACCGTGGCTGTCCCAGCCGCAGCACGCGTAGCACCCCGGACGATGAAGTTAATCCTAACGCCCTCGTTTCATTCTCACCCGCTACGGCTGAGACAGCCGCGGCCGTGAAATGTGTCGACCGGTTTGGATGCCAACATTATTGTCCCGCTCGGCAATGCCAGTTCTAAAGCCCCTCAGAAACAGTTCGATTTCCTTTCTGCTGCTCAGTGGCGTGACACTGCTTTATCTCTCGACGGTCTCGGGAGAAGTTACGGCTCAAAAGGACGGACCCAAACCGGCCGGCCGTTCAGGAATCAAAACAAGTCAGAAGCAAATCAGCCCGCTGCAGCGACAGATTCGGCAGATTGCTTCTGCTGCTAAAGGACGGATCGGAGTCAAATCGGTGGTGCTGGAAACCGGGGACTCGGTTTCAATTAACGACGATGGGCATTTCCCCATGCAGAGCGTTTATAAACTTCCGATCGGCATGACGGTGTTGCAGCAGGTAGATGCGGGTAAAATTAAACTCGATCAAAAGTTAGAGGTCAAAAAAACCGACTTTGTCAGGAAGGAGCAACACAGTCCCGTTCGAGATCGGAATCCAAACGGAGCCGAGTTAAGCGTCAAAGAGCTACTGAGATTTGCCGTTTCCGAAAGCGATGGGACAGCGTCAGATGTTTTGCTCGATCTGGTAGGCGGGCCGAAAGCAGTTACGAAATGCCTAAACGACCTGGGTATCACGGATATGATGGTTGCGAATAGTGAGAAGGAAATAGGGCAAGACTGGGAAACTCAGTATCGCAATTGGGCTTCACCAGACGGTGCCATTGCCTTGCTTCGGGCGCTCCACGAAAGACGTGGTGATCTTTCGCAATCGAGCCAGACATTGTTGCTTAAATTGATGCGCGAAACTCCCACCGGCCCAAAGCGCATAAAGGGCCTTCTACCTGAAGGAACGCTTGTCGCTCACAAGACTGGAACCTCCGGGACAGAGAAAAACATCATCGCAGCAACAAACGACATCGGCATTGTGGTTTTGCCGAACGGCAGGCACCTGGCGATCGCCATATTCGTCTGCGATTCGCCTGAAGATGAGAAAAGTCGGGAAGCAGTGATTGCCAAACTTGCCAGGGCTGCCTGGGACGAGTGGAGTAAATGATTAACTCCTTATTCTCGACTAAAAGAGGCTTGGAAAGTTTTCCAGAC
>JAQGOU010000247.1 GCA_028293445.1 Verrucomicrobiales bacterium
GGCTCCTGTCCTCACTGCATGCAAGGACACGGGGTCGTTGCTTGTTAACAAATCAGACTGTCACACGTTTGAAAATGTTCAACCCGATTTAGCCCAATGCCCCGATTTTGTCTTCGGAGCGATGCTAACCAACGCGCCGGAAATGTCCCGATTGCCACTCTTTCTCCTGAGTGGTGGCGATGAGCTTGAATCCCAGTTTCGCATAGGCCCGCTTCACTTTCGAAAACTGCGTCATCAGGATCCCGGCGAGAATTAAATCGCCATTAGGTTTCAGGCGATTCGCAATTTTGTCAGCTTTCGCGATCAACAAATCAAAAATCAAATTCGCGCAGATCACGTCGTGCTGCTGTTTGCTTTTGCTCGGCAGTTTTGTGAGGTCCTGCTGTGTGAGCTTCACGAGTTTCTCCACCTTGTTTTGTCGCGTGTTCTCGCGGGCGACACGGATAGATTCCGGATCGAAGTCAAAGGCTTCGATTGGCGAATATCCAAGCTTCGCCGCGGCGATGCTCAGGATTCCCGAGCCAGTGCCGATGTCGAGGAACGACTGGCGTGACTCGCCGACGCGCGAGGCGACGATTTGTCGTAAGCAAAAAGAAGTCGTGGCGTGTTGGCCGGTACCAAAGCTCAATCCAGGATCGAGCACGACGACTGCTTGACCCTTGCGCGGCTTGCGTTTGCTCCAGCTTGGTTTGATCAAAAGCGTGGAACTGACCTCCAGCGGTTTAAAATGCTTCTTCCAGGACTCCGCCCAATTCTCGCGACGAACCGTTTTCTGAAGGATCTTAGTCTCCCGCGCGAGAGGCGCTAAATCGTGCAAGCCTTCGGAGAGTTGATCTCGCGCTGCTGAACTTAAAGGTTTGTCGAGGTAAACGCTCGCCGTGCTAACTCCGGTGTCCGCGTCGGTGTAAATCGAGGGACCTTGTCCAAGGACGGATTCGAACAATTCGGAAACCGCCTCTTCGGCATGGCCAGAGAGTCGGACGGATATTTGGTTAAGTGCTTTCAAGAGATGTCGCGCCAGGGAGTGAGGTTGAGCAATTGCACTTCGGTTTTGAGTGATGAGTAATGAACCTCGGTCAGGCTGGCGTATTCAATATTCACCATCGCGAGCTTCGGCAGCGGAACATCCAGCAGCACCGAAAGCAGCATTCGCACGACACCACCGTGGCACATGATCGCCACGGTCTTTCCGGCGTGCGCTTCGAGAATGCTTTTCAAATGTGGTTCCACTCGCGCGCGGAATGTCCGCGAACATTCGCCATTCGGAATCTTCGCCTGCTCCATCATGTCGAGCCAATGAAAGGCGCTCACCTGATACTTATCGTGAACCTGTTGCCAGGTCATTCCGGTCCAATCGCCGAAATGGCATTCGCGCAAATCATCGATGAGAACGGGAGTCGACGCGCGTTCGGCCAGAATCGGTGCGAGGGTTTGCTGCGCGCGTTTCATCGGACTGGCGTAAATCGCATCGAAAGGAATTTTGCTCAGATACTTCGCGAGCGCATTGGCTTGCGTATGGCCGCGTTGCGAAAGATCCATATCGATGCGCCCACCAAAGACGCGGTGATAACGTTCTTCCACTTCAGCATGGCGCAGAAGGAACAGGCGGGTTGGAGCGGACATCAGGATTAAGATTTAGATGCGAAGATCAGGAGGCGCACAAAGCCGTTTGTTGCAGGGCGAGCAGCTGTTTGATTCCGGATTTGCCGAGCGCGATCATCGCAGCGAGTTCTTGTTCGCTGAAGCTGCTCTCCTCACCGGTGCCTTGCAGTTCGATAAACTTGCCCGCGGAGTTCATGACGAAATTCATATCAACACTCGCCGCGACATCTTCTTCGTAACAGAGATCGAGAAGCGGTTGGCCGTTGACGATGCCGACGCTGACCGCCGCAACGCCATTCGCGATTGGGTTTACCAAAATCTTCCCAGCCGCCATGAGTTTCTGAATCGCAAACTGAAGCGCGACAAAAGCGCCGGTGATCGCTGCGGTGCGCGTCCCGCCGTCCGCCTGCAAAACGTCGCAGTCGACCCAGATCGTGCGTTGGCCGAGTTTCTCCAAATCAAGAGCGGCACGCATCGAACGTCCGATGAGTCGTTGGATCTCCTGGGAGCGTCCATCGATTTTGCCCTTGGAGATGTCGCGTTGTTTACGCGTCAAAGTGGAGTAGGGGAGCATCGAGTATTCTGCGGTAATCCAGCCGCCGACCACGCCTTGTTCTTTCATCCAGCGTGGAACCGATTCCTCAATCGTCACGCCACAGATCACGCGGGTCTTGCCCCATTCGATCAACGTCGAACCGGTCGCGTAAGGTGCGATGTTGTTCGTAAAAGAAATCGGGCGCAGTTGGTCAGGACGGCGTCCATCGATGCGGGCAGAAATAGTTTGGGCCGGTGTTTCAGCGGTCATTCGCGAACATTAATGCGCCCGGCAATAACCGGCAACGGTGAAAATTAAAACTTCTCTATTGAGCCGCCGAACGTCCGTAAACATACCAGACAGTTACTCCGAAGATTCCCATGGCCAAAGCGAGCGTGCGCCAGAAAAAGCTGTCGGCGCGAATCCATCCCACATCAATGAGAATGACGCGCAGCCCATAAAACCCGTGCAGCAGAAAGCAGAGCAATAGCAGGATATCGATGCCGGACGTCAGATGAACTTGCTTCGCGCTCGTGCTCCAGGACTCAGGGTACGGCACTTTGTCTCGGGCAGCCCAGCCGGTGTAGATCTTAATTGGAATCAGCAGGAATAAACAAATGGCGCTGATC
>JAQGOU010000252.1 GCA_028293445.1 Verrucomicrobiales bacterium
GCTTCTCAGAATCACCCCGACGTTGTAAAGCAGCCTGTCCATGGTGAGAGTTCGACCCACAAGATCAACGCGAAAGACTTCGAACCCATTCCGCTCAAGCAATTGCGTCAGGGTCGGAACAGTAAAGAAATAAATATGCCCGTTACAATTCGAGAGGCTTCTCTCTCGCCGGCCCAGAAGTCGAAACATCAATGAGTCGAAGCGGGGGGTTTCAAGCACGAACACGCCGCCAAGCTTCATTATCCCACGGATTTCACGAACATTTTGCGAAGGATCCTGCATATGCTCAATGACATGCAACAAGACGACGGCATCAAAAGAATTGGGCGGGAATTCCGGCTGCGGAAGAATGCCTTCCACAATTTTCAGCTTATAATGGGAACGTGAGTATTCGGCCGGCCCTTTGTCAGGTTCCAACCCGGTCACATCCCAACCCTCTGCCCGGATTTCGTTTAAAAAAACACCGGCAAAACTGCCGATTTCCAAAAGTTTTCCGCGTTTTTGGCAAACGGAATTCAGGACCTTAAGGGCGCGGAGATTGTCTGGAAGTTGCACCATCTGCTTTCGGAAATACTGGGAATTTGGATCAAATTTCCAGTCATTGGCTACCATTGCTTCGGAGTCGATGCGTTCCTGGGGGTTGGCATACATTAAATGGCACTTGTTACACCGGACAATCCGATGCTGTTGAGCCTCTCCTTTTTCGAAGACAATCGAGAAATCGTCCGCACCACAAAGATTACAATTTACAATTCCCACACGTAGATATTCGTTCAGGGGACGGTAACAGTCCCAGGACACGCCCAAAAGCTAAAAGACAAGGCGCTCTAAGTTTTCCATGCAATGCATCTTTTTCTCGGCAAACGGGCTTTCCTGTGGCATGATGGCCTGCCGAAATCGGATTGAACACTGATCACACATGAAACTTTCTTCTTTGCCACGAAAATTGAAACGCGGGATGCCTTATTTAGGCAAAGAACTACGCGCTATTGTTTCTGATCATACCCCTCTTTTTATTGCCAAACCGCGCACCGTTCATATTTGGCGCGGCGCACCGTGTAATGCCAAATGCATCATGTGCGATTATGGTTTTTTGAAAGGAGACGCTCTCCGCGCCATTTCACGTTCTGAATTTACGGACGACATGATGCCGCGCGCCCTGGATCAGATCGCAGAACTATGTGGTCGAGGGACGTTGGTGTCCTACATGGGAGGCGAACCAACCGTCAATCGTTGCGTTATGGATTGGGTCGAACAGGCTGGCAAGCTCGGGTTGGACTTTCGCTTTACAACGAACGGTTACACAATGACCGAAGAAATGGCGCAACGCTTTGTTGCTGCGGGACTGTTCAACGTCGGCGTTTCCCTGGAAGCCCTCGATCCGAAAATTAACGAAATCATCCGACCCCATTTTAATGGCACTGTTAAAACGATTCGCGCCATCGAATTGATCCTGCAGGAACGGCAACGACAGAAAAAATTTGTCAGCATTAACGTCAAGACGGTCCTCACAGATGTCAATCTCGAGTCGTTCCTCGAAATCGTTAAACGTTGGGGGAAAGTGGATGGAATGATGTGCACACCGCAGGCGTTCGAACCGATGTCGAATATGCCACCCGAAACGAAAGAGCTGCTTTATATAAAAGATGTAAAACGGCTGGAACGTGTTGTGGAAGAGATTCGGCGGCTTAAGCGAGACGGTTATGCGATTCACGTCACCGAACAAGGATTGAATGAGGTGCTGAAATTGTATCGAGACGACAAGAATAAGAATTCCACGATGCACGGCGCAAAAATGGAAATGGATCCATCCGAGCCTGACTGCAATATCGGCACAGACAACATGTGGATTGAACATGGCATGGTTAAACTGTGCCCTTATCACCCGCCAATCGGCAATTTCATGACTGAGACAGATCGCACTTTGAAACAAATGTGGGAGAGCGAAATGACGAAGCGCATTCGAGAGCAGACGCGTGGTTGCCGACGAATGTGCACGATTTCGTGCCTGCGCCGCACGCCGATCGTGCATAAAGTTTCAACTTTTCTAAAAATTGCTTAAGTCGCAAACCGTATCAACAAGCCCGTCGCCGTTAACCACCAACGACGTTTCTGGTGCTACATGGCGAGAGACACTTCAGGATTTCACCGTACGGTTCCAGTCCCACGAAATGGGTGCTGCATTATGCGCTAGAGATGAGAAGTCACTTGGAACAGGAAAGCCTCAGTTCTTCGCTGGCTGCCATCCTTATTTTCCTGATAGAAAAGACTGGAAAAATGTCCAGGATACACGAAATTCCGCAGCCATTACGGATAGATAATGAAATCGCATTTGCTCAAATTATTTTTGGTTTTCGGAATTGCAGCATTTTTGGCCATTTTTTCCGGCTATTATATCGTCGCCAATGATTACGTTATGGTGTTGTACATCCTCGCAGTCATCATCGGGGTATCGGCGGCATTATTTAGTTCTTATCTGGCTTTGTTCTCGATCGGGCTTCTTTGTCCATTTGTGCTCCCCTTACCCTACGTGAGCCGTTTTCCCTTTTTATTTTTTATTCTCACCATTTCGCTAGGCCGTTTTATTTTTCAGGGTTGGTTTCGACCATCGCCTGAACGCCTCAAACTGGTTATTTTCCCTATTGGCGTGTTCTTCAGTTGGGTGCTGATCCGTTATTGTTTAAATCCAAACATTCCTAATCTATCCGGCTATGGGGACTCCATAAGCGGCTTTCGTTCCTATCTGAATTATCTGCTCTGTTTTCTAGTCTTTGTCGCTATTGGAATTTTTGTTCGAGACCGCGCCGGAGCGGTTCGGCTAGTTAGTTGCCTCAAAAATACCTGTCTGTTTTTCGCCCTGCTTTTGATTGCCCTCGTTTTCACGAAAAGCATGGCTGTCGCCGCAGTGTTATCGTGGTTAGGGGTGTCTGTTCAGTTGTTCGATAATGGATTTTTGCGGTTCGTCATCCTTCCGTTTTTTGGAACGGTGCTACTTGGCGTATCTTTATTACCTCGCATTTTGTCTTTGTCGCGGTTTGCTCGTGTTTCCATTCAATTGTTAGCATGGATCGCTATCCTTGTCAGCGGCACACGAAGCGGCGTTCTCATGGGTCTGGCCATGGTGTGCTGTATATTTTTTCTAAAAAGACGTTTTGCTCGTCTTGGTTGTCTCGTGTCGTTAGCGATTTTATCGACGGTTGCCCTTCATTTTGTCGGTGAAGCCTTTCCCACTATCGGGCGCATCGGGTTTTTGCGTTTTGTTACCCTGACCAGCGACCGGGTAGCTGCCAACAGCGATGCCCAAGACAGTATTACCTGGCGCAAACTGCGATGGACGCGCGCCATTGAAGACATCAAGAGGAGTCCCGTTATTGGCATGGGCTACGGAGGATTGGAGAATGCATTCGTTTTGCGCGATTATCAGCAGGCACAAGAGGAAATGGTCGAAATCGATGTCGTTTCCGGCGGTATTCACAACGGTTATTTAACTTCAGCGCGTGCACTCGGTATTCCAGGCGCTCTGCTCTTTATTTATATTATGCTGAGTCAGATGTTTGATAATATGCGATGCTCTCGGCGTTATGAAAAAAGCGATCCACTGATGAGTGATTTGCATTGCCTGATTCTGGCCAATCTTGTGGCGTTCACGCTCACGATTTATATCGGCACTGACGTCAATGTTCCCCTGCTCTGGTGCTTCCTAGGTTTTGGACTTCTTCTTCAACGCATCCGCAAAAAGGAAGCCCGTGCTTTGACTCCCAAAAGCGCAGCCGCAGCATGCGATTTCGATGCGAAAGTGGCAACCGCCTGCTAAACTCAAGATTTGAGCCAGCTTCGAAGAACGGGAACTTTATACAGGCACGCGTTCAAAATCAGTCGCGTCTCTCGGGGACCGCGCAATAAAAAAAGCTTTGTCGCTGCACGAATCGTTTTACCGAATCCTCCTGGGCGAAGCTTAAGATCCTGTAGCTGAGCACGGGCCATAAAGGTGGAAATCGCCCTCGCACTGTAACGATGCGCAAAATCCTGAATGATCTTTTGGTTCGTTAACCATAATCCCTCCGCATTAGTATTCACCCGGGGTCCGCGCTGGGGGAAAACTTCAATCAACGCTTCAGGAATGTTGAACACCTGATTCAGTTTCCAATGGGCCAGCAGCGATTGGAAAAAATATGCGTCTTCAGCAGCAGGAAGGTTTTCATTGAACCATACGTTATTACTCCGACGGTGGAAAATCGCTTTTGTATCTGCCGCTGCGTCCAGTAAGAGATCATCTTCCAAATACAAATCATGCGAAACCTGGCAAAGACGACGGCGCCCCCCGGCTAGGTTGTAGGCCAAACCACAGAGGCCGACCGGCAGGTTGGTTTCGCGCGCCCGTTGCAATTGCTTTTCCAATTTCTGCGGATGATAGGCATCGTCATCATCCAAATACGTAAGCCATTCGCCACGCGCAATTCGGAGCCCGACATTTCGCGCGATGGCGGCACTACTGCGCTGGTTTGGATTTTCAATCACGCGAATCCTAGGATCCCGGAGCAGCAGCTTTAATTGCGGGACAGTAGAAATTCGCATTTCGGGCAAATTGTCATCAACAATGATTATTTCAAAATCACGCCATGTCTGTGCTAATGCGCTTTGGAGGGCACGGGGCAAAAGATGATTTCTTTTGCGAGTAGGTAAAATAACAGTGACTAACGGCATACAGCGGCTACATGGGGTGTAAGGGCTTTTTGCCCAGCAACGTCTTCATGCCTCGAATGCTCCGACGAATCCATCGAATGCGGCGTAGCCAATCAGTGTACAGATAGAAACGAATCCGCAATTCTGCGGCAGAAAAATAAGATTTTTTGTATTGGCGACGAATGCGTAAAAAGTCCTTAAACTGATAAACCAATCCTGCGTCGGTGATGGAACCTCTGCGACGTCGATAGGAAGCCAACACTTGTGGAATCGGAACGCAATTGTAACGGTGCATCGCGCGTATCAGCCATTCGTAATCCATTGTGTAGCGGTTGGAAACGTCGAGCACGCCAATCTTTTCATAAGCCTCGCGGTGCACAAAAGTCGAAGCCTGATTAATTCCCGTCCTCAACCCTAAAAGCTCACGCAAATTGTAATCCCATGCGGGCGATACCCTCTCGAGACTACCGTCATATCGCAATATATTCTGCTCACCTGCAAAGATGCGAACGTCCGGATATTTTCGAGCGTAATCGAGAAAGATTTTGCAAGCATCTGAAGATAAAACGTCGTCGGCATTTAACCAGATAATCCATTCACCTTTAGCACGTTGAATTCCTTTGTTGACAGCGTCTGAGAGCCCGTTGTCCGGTTCCGAAATCCATTTGATTCCATTTTGCCGTTTTAAAAGTTCGATTGTTCCATCCGTCGATCCGCCATCAATGATCCAATGCTCCAAATCATCTGATCCAAAACCCTGCCGGCGAACGGATTCAATATTTTCTAAAATATAGTCCTTGCAGTTAAAAGACGGAGTAATAACGGAAAAAATCATGGCTATCTTCAAAATACTACCAAGCGCCGGATCAGAAAACACTTCGGTAAATTTTCGTCAACCGCCGCGCTACCTCATTCCACGTGAATTCAGCGTTCAGGCTTGTTTGTTTTCCTCCATTCCAACCCCTTTTTAACGACTCGCTGACAACGCTCCGATTGGCCGAAGGTGCGGCAGGCAAATCAATGAACAAAAGATCGGTGGTATAAGGAGCCTTCAGAAGGAGAATCGGTTTCCTTGCTGCCATCGCTTGCATAACGCTGAGCGGTTGTGTCTCATCCACACTGAGTAGAGCAAACATTTTGCAAGCAGCATGAGCTGAAACAAATAAAGCATCTTCGTTTTTCAAATTCTGGATCCATCGTCCTCCGAAGTGTTCGTTCACTTTTATCGCATCCATTACTTTATGGGCATATGCCTTTTCGCCGGGCAAAACTGGCCCGAGCAAAACGACCGGTAACTGCAGATGATTACAGATTTCCGTCAAAAGCAATTGATTCTTTCGCGGTTGAATCGCACCCACGCAAAGGATAAATGGATCTGGCCCAAATTTTTCGCGCCACAATGCGGGTGATGGGTTGAAAAAAGTCTCATCAATCCCATTGGGCACAATGTGAATGCGTTTCTCATCAATCCCGTAGATAAAACGGGCAGCATCTGCGTCTGCCTCTGTAATCGTGACGATTGCTGAAGCATTCATTACTGCCTCGTATCTTGATCGCTGACGCAGAATCTGTGACTTGCCGAACTGCTTGATTTTCCCCGGCCAAAGCTGCGTCCATTGGCGGGTGCTGCCGAACAGCATCGTCAGAATGTATGGGCGTTCTGCCTGGCGGACCAATTCAGTAATGCGCGTAAGATACGGTGGAAAACCAATGAAATGGTAAAGATCGTGCGCTGGTTTGTCGTCTGACCAGTTAAACAATTCAGCATTGACACCCCCTAACCCTGAAAGCGCCTTATGTGTCGCAAATGCCTGGACCTGCAAGCCGCCAGTCATCAGGCTCGCGGGATATTCTGGGACAACACAGACGTTAATCGATTTCACGAGTTCTTCTTTGGTAAACGCGCCTTAAAAATGAGGCCGTCGCTGGCTTTGGGAAAAAACAAACGCCCAATGTCATTCAGCAAAACCATCTTTCGCGGATTCAACGCTCGGATCTCTTTGCCGATGGGATAATATCTGAAATCTACAACCTCCAACCCACATCGAGTGATCAGCTTTCGCAGCACGATTGGTGAGAAGTAAAAATTGTGGTCAGGGTGAACCATCTCTCGTTTAAACAGATAATAAACGAAACGAAAAAAACAGTACGCATTGATTGTCGTGATAATAATCACTGTATCTGTTGTCATAACGTTCTGCACCGATCGCAGGAAAAGTCCGGGGTTCTCCAGGTGCTCGATGATTTCCCCCGCTATAATTACGTCGTATTTTTTATCCCGAACCAGAGCGTTAGAAAACTTTTCCACGTTATCAACGTAAGTCTCGGAAAACCCGATTTTGCGAAAGTAAGCAACACCTTCTTCGTCCGCATCGACACCCGTCAAAGAACCAGCAACCTCATTGATCTTTGCATGCAACAGTGCGCCTCCAGACAACTTCGCTTCTGTATAAGGCCAATCGGTGCATCCCAGATGTAGAATGCGTTTACCACGGCACTCGTTAACAATGTAGGTAACTCGGTCGACGGTTGTCATGTGTTTCAATCGGCGGCACTTATTTTGGCAGAACCTTTGCTGATAATAAAGAGAGCCTGATCACCGATTCTCAGCGCATTCGCAATCTGATTTGCCACACGCAACGAAAGGCCGATCCGCCACACTCCAGAGAGGCCGGAAGAATTATATCTCCGAAATGATTCAAGTGAAAACCCGGCCGCCTTCAATAAAAGAGAAAAGCTTTTAAGCGTGAAAAACTGGCAATGATTGGGAGGCGCGACCATGTTCCATTTTTCCTTCAAAACACTTGCACGGAAGGAATCAGCGAAAGGCAGGGAAATATACGCCAATCCATCTGGTGCTAAATAATGTTCGATCAACTGGATAAATGCCAGAGGATCGGTCTGATGTTCCAGGACATCAGTGGCAGAAATAAAATCAAATCGCTGATTAAACGTTCTTTTCGTAAGAATTCCCTGGATGACTTCGATTTGTTTATCACGTGCCGAAATCGGGCCCCACCCTCCCGGCTCGAGTCCAATTGGATGCAGACCGAATTCCTTGAGTCGCAAAACGAGATACCCCGATCCACTCCCGACATCAAGCCACGAACCCAGCCTGGCAGGCTGACGTTGCCGAATATCGTCCAGAATCAACTGAGCCGTAATGTGCGTATGAGCCCCCTTCATTTCTCCCCGACAGAGCTGCTCATAATATGCGAGATCGTCCTTCAGCGCATCGTGTGTCATGCGACTGAGCAACTGATGTGGATTCGCGTAGTCTATGGCAACAGAACGGATATCGGCAAAAATGTGGGTACATCGGCGGCACCGAAAAATTTTAAACCCGTTTTTCTCACCCCATCCGCAAGGATCGGAGAATTGGCAAATCGGGCATAACAAATCGGCTGTACACATGCTGCTAAGCTTTAAGCTGCAGAGATCATTCCCAAAAGTCAATCCGACCAGAACTTTCGATAAATAATCCTCCATCCGGGCAACACAAACAGAAACAGGTATGAAACCACTGTCGCCCACACTACGCCTTGCACACCCATGGATCTACAGAATTCAATCTTCAGAAGAAATGCTGTTACAGAAGCCAACAGCAAAAGGACGCATTGTGTTTTGAGAAGCGCCGCAGCATTAAAGATTACAGCAAGCGTTCCGATAAATCCGTTCACAAAAATAAACGCGCCAAAGCTGAGAAGTAACCCCGGGGGCACCTCAATTGCATCCTTGATCCAGACGTTGATGATAGCTTGTCCAAACAGCACCAGAATTGCTCCCATTACAAGGCCACATATAAAACTGAGTTTAAGGGACCGAACGATCGTGCGACGCAGCCACTGATAATCCCCACGCGCCATTGCTTCGCCATAGGCAGGCCATAGTGCTTGGACAAAGGCCCAATACAGGAAAGCAACTTGCGACATCCGTTGGACGACGGAGTATTGTGTGACCGCATCTTGATCATTGATGTGAGCAATGACCAAAGAATCCGTTTGAAAACCCAAAAGCGTTAACACTGTGAGCAAAAAGAACAAGCCACCGTGCCTCAACAGAGACGTTGCAACAGCTGCATCGAATCGTTTGATGGAAGGGCGGGCCCAGACCCTCCGAAAACCAAACTGCCTCACGAAAACAACCGCGTTAGAAAGACAAGTGCCTGCCAATAGCCCGAACACAAGCCACGGCACTCCCAAGTGAAGAAAGACGGAAGCCAGAATCAAAACGAAGCTGATCAGACTCCCTACCAATGAAGCCAGATGCAGAAAAAAACCTTCCTGAAGCCCCTCATGAAAACGCAGTACCGTCGTAAGTGGAAGGTTGACTGCGAAAATGATGACCAGAACTATCATGGCGGAGTTAACCTCCCGTACTGCAACTTCGGATTTGACGTTGAACAGAGCCTGAAATGACATCACTGGATTGAGCGCAAAAAAGAGGAGACCGATAAAAACAGCTATACCGAGCAAAAGGAAAAAACCGCTCGAAAGCTGTTTTCGAATCAAAGCTCTGTCATCCTTGCCGTTTGCGGCGGCAATCGCAGTCAGAAGACCGTTGCCCAGTCCAAGGTCTGCGGAATTCAAAAGGATAAAGACTGAGTTGATCGTTATCCACATGCCATAGCGTTCTTTGCCCAAATAATGGAGCGTCATTGGAATCGTAATCAGGTTGGTGAAAATGGATACAAATTTTGCCAACATCGACATCGCAGTCGTCAATGCGATGCGGCGATAACGCTCCTTGGATTGTCCTTCTGCCGAACTGGTGTCAAATGGGCGAACCGTGAGCATCGAAAGAAACTGGCGTAAGCGTTCGGGCAGCACAGATGACATTCAAACGACAATAACATTTACCCTGACCAAAACAATGATGCGAATTTCTGCTTTAAATTTTGTCAGAGGCTTCTAGGTTGAACTCATGCCATCATTTGACATTGTTTCGGAAGTCAGCTCCATGGAAGTGGAAAATGCGGTGAATCAGGCCAAGAAGGAATTGGCCAGCCGTTTTGATTTTAAAGGGAGCAATGCCCAAATCGTGCTCGATAAAAATGAGATCAAGCTATCCGCGGAGGATAATTTCAAAGTCCAGACGCTTGTCGAAATGGTCGTAGGCAAACTGGCCAAGCGCGGCGTGAGCCTCAAGAGTGTCGACAAAGGGGAACCGGATATTTCTCCACTCGGCCATTCCCGGCAGACCATCAAAATCAAACAAGGGATCGAAACAGCGGATGCCAAACTGGTGACTCAGTTTATTCGGGATACGAAGCTGAAGGTCACCACGCAAATTCAGGAACAACAAATCCGCGTGACGGGGAAAAATAGGGATGATTTGCAGGAAGTGATTGCGGCGGTCAGAGGACATGATTTTCCGGTTGCACTCAGCTTCCAGAACTTTCGCGACTAATTTTTACCGCGGAAGGCCAACCAAAATGAGGAAATTTCTCGTTGTGACGAGAAATTCACGCTCAAAAAACCGTAAAATCTAGTTTTTGGTGAAATTTGATTCACGAAAAACCGTAAAAACTAGATTTTGCGGAATCTACATTCTGCAAAAACCATAAATTCCAGTTTTCGGTGAAATTTCATTCACGAAAAACCGCTAAATCTAGTTTTCATGGAATTTTCATTCTATGAAAACCGTAAAATCTAGTTTTCAGTGAAATTTGATTCACCAAAAACCATAAAAACTAGATTTCATGGAATTTTGGTTCAATGAAAACCGAAAATTCTCGTTTGGACGGAAACTTTGCTCAAAAAAACGACCAAACCGGATGGCGGGATCCAGAAATCTCCAAAAAGACCTCGATAAGAGCCCAATTTACCATTTTGAACTCTGCAAACGTCGATAATCCGGGATTCATGACCTCTCGAATCAGAAAATCCGTGGTTACGCGCCTTTTTTGGCGTTAAGGACCGTCTTCACCCAGTCCTGGTTCTGGAGATACCAATCAATGGTTTCGCGAATGCCGTCTTCGAAGCGATGGGCGGGAACCCATCCCAATTCATCTTTAATCTTCGTCGCATCGATGGCGTAACGACGATCGTGGCCAGGACGGTCTTTGACGAAGGTAATCAGTTTACGGGAATTGCCACCGAGTTGCGGGGCCATTTCGTCCATGAGATCGCACATGAGTTCAACGATGCGAATGTTGGCCCACTCGTTGTGACCGCCGACGTTGTAGGTTTCACCCAACTGACCGCGCGTCAAAACAGTCCAAAGCGCTTCCGCATGATCGCGCACGTAAAGCCAGTCGCGAACATTCATGCCGTCGCCATAAATCGGCAGCGATTTGCGGGCTAAAAGATTTTGAATGATGACGGGAATCAGTTTTTCCGGAAATTGATACGGCCCGTAATTGTTCGAGCAATTCGTCGTGACGACCGGCAGTCCGTAGGTGTGGTGATACGAGCGGACGAGAAAATCACTCGAGGCCTTGCTCGCGGAATAGGGCGAATTCGGGGCGTAAGGAGTCGTCTCCGTGAACAAACCGGTCGCGCCCAAGCTCCCATAAACTTCATCCGTCGAGACGTGATGGAATCGTTTGTTCGAAAGATCCTTCCACTCGCCACGCACGGCTTCGAGCAGGTTGAAGGTACCGATAATGTTCGTCTGGATGAAATCCCCCGGACCGGTAATAGAGCGGTCGACATGCGATTCGGCGGCGAGATGCATCACGTGGGTGATACCATGTTTCTTAACAACCTCGAGGACCGCTTCTTTATTACGCAAATCAATCTTCTCGAAACGATACTTGGGATGCTTTGCCACCTTCGCGAGATTCTCAAGGTGACCGGCGTAGGTGAGACAATCGAGATTCACCAGCAACTGAATCTCTGGCTTATCGATAATGTGGTGAATCAGATTTGATCCGATAAATCCAGCACCTCCGGTAATGAGTAAATTCATAGTCTATCTATTTTCGGGTTGCCAATGGCACAAGGAATCTTCCAGCGCTTCTTGAACGGGTCGCATCTTTACGCCCGTGGATAACAGTTTCGTCACATCCATGACGCAATTTGAGCGAGGCGTTTTAGCGGCGTGACGATAAAACTCCTCATCGCTTTCCCAGAACTCAAATGTTCGTGCCGGCTTTAAAATCGTTTCAATCATTCCGACCACTTGTTTCGAGGTGACAAAGCCTGGGTTCGTCACGTTGTAAATTCCAAAGGGGGCTTTGCGTTGCCAGAGTTCGAGGCAGGCCCGCACGAAATCGGCGCGGTGCGAGAGCGAATTCACGTTGTCGTACACTTTCGCGTAACGCTGCAGTTTGGTCAGATAATTGCGTCCATTATCATTCTCGTCGAACGGAATCCGCAGGCGCCAAATGTATCCCTCGCCAACGTTTTTGATCGCTTCTTCCCCCATGGCTTTTGTTCCGCTGTAAAAGCTGCAGGGAGGTTTACGAAAACTAAAATTCGGTTCGTCAGTCTCATCGAAGCCGCGAATAGCAAACGGATTTTCCTCGGCTACTTTCTTCAGCGCCGGTTTGCTGAAATCTTTTTCAACGCGCCAGGTGCCATTTTCAGAAATCTTCGCCCCGGCAAAAATGCATCCGGACGAAACGTGACCCCAGGGAACGCCCGCCGCGGCACAGGCTTGTGCGATCGTGAGCGGCAGAAGCGTGTTGCCTTGTAACGTATCAGCCCAGGCCGTCTCGCAAGTATCAACGTTTGGCTTGCCAGTGTAACCAGCAGCGTTGATGAGGAAAGTAATTTTATTTTTGCGGATGACCTCGATCAGGATTTCAAAGCGGGTGTAATCGGTCGTCTTTCGTGAAAGGGAAAGAAACGGGGTTTTACTGTCCTGCAACGCCTTTTCAAAGGCGTGGCCCATATATCCAGTGTTGCCAAGGAGGAGAATCATTTAACTTTGCTGGCGTTTGATTTCTGCGACGAATTGGTTGAGATAATCGTGATATTCGCAATTAGGAATCTTACCGGCGAGCTCTTGCAACTCAGCGAGCGAAAGAAAACCAGCGCGATAGGCAGCCTCTTCGGGACAACCAATCTTAATTCCCTGCCGCTTTTCAATGGTCTGCACGTAGGCCGAGGCGTCATGCAAACTGCTGCTGGTGCCGGCATCGAGCCAGGCGAAACCGCGGCTCAAACGATGGACGCGAAGATTTCCGCGTTTCAAATAAGCCACATTCACGTCAGTAATTTCCAGTTCGCCGCGCGGTGACGGTTTCAAATTGCGAGTAATGTCCAGAACGTCATTGTCATAGATGTAAAGTCCCGGGACGGCGTAATTGCTCTTTGGATTCTTTGGCTTTTCTTCAATGGAAAGCGCTTGTCCCTGCGCATCGAACTCAACGACACCATAGCGTTCCGGGTCGTGCACGTGATAGCCGAAGATCGTGGCGCCGGATTGAAATTCAGCGAATGCTTTCCGAAAGGTATCCGCGCCGTAAAAAATATTGTCGCCCAGGATCAGCGTGACCGCTTCCTTGCCGACAAACGATTCCGCGATTAAAAATGCCTGGGCAATTCCGGCTGGCTTGGCCTGTTCGCGGTATTCGATTGAGATACCCCATTTCTTTCCGTCACCCAACAATTGGGCAAACTTCGGCAGATCCTGCGGGGTCGATATCAGACAAAACTCGCGGACCCCATTCTCGATCAGGGTGCTCAGAGGATAATACACCATTGGTTTGTCGTAAACCGGCTGGAGCTGTTTGCTTGCAACCAGAGTGAGCGGATAAAGGCGGGAACCTGCTCCTCCAGCGAGAATAATACCTTTCATTTAGAATGAACTGTACGAATTTTCCGAATCATGGAAAGCCAATTTACTCAACGGATGACCTCTGACAAGTGATCTCAGTCAGTCGGGAACGCTTTTTCTGCTGATATTTCACCGAGAGCAATGGGAATGTCTTCGGTTCGTGCTTGACGGAACGTTTCCTTTTGATTGCATTGCGGCTGATGAAACAAAAAATTTTCGCCTTTCTCCTGATCGCTGGAATGACCACTTTTATGACGGGCTGCGTCAAGACTGCTGACGGCCACATGAAAGCGGGCGTCCCGTTTGCCAAAGATAAAATTTACAGCCGCTACGAGCGTTCTGTGGATCAAATCGTTGATGCCGCTCGCGTCGTTCTAAAAAACAATGGCCAGATTCAGAACGACGATGGAGCCAACAAGAGCCTCAAAGCCAAGGTCAATGACCGCACCGTCTGGATCAAGAGCACAAAAGTTGATGACAAAATCAGCGAAGTTGTTGTCCAGGTGCGCAAGAAAACCGGCGGCGGCGATATCTATATGGCCAGCGAATTGAGCAAGCAGATTGCCCTGCAACTCGCGTCTCAGTAATCCCGGTTGAGTCCCAAATCTTTCTTGTAAGAGCCAAGCTTCACTGAAGCTTGGCTTTTTTGTGCCTTCATCTCATTGCCGAGATAGGCCATACGGGTCTCCGCAGCATTCGCGAGCGCACTCCCGGGAAATAGTTGCACGATTCGTTGGAGTGTTTTTCTCGCCGTATCACCGTTTCCAGATTTCAGCTGCCAATCCGCCATCAGGTTCAAATGTTGTGCGACTTGTTTCTGGCTTTGGTTCGGCTGCGCGATCAACTGTTCAAATTCCAACTGCGCCATATCGATTCGCTGAAACTTCTCGGCATAAAGAACAGCGAGCTTTTGCCGCGCTTCGATGTCGAGCGGATGATGTCGCAAATGGGCCACATATTCCGCCGCGAGGACGGCAGGTTCGGAGTCAGTGTTTACGGCCTCGCTGGACTTTTGTAAGTCAGGGTATTTCCCGCGGTTGTCCTGCACGACAATAGACCGGGTTCGCTCATCGATGGTGTGTTGTGCATTTTCGAGATGCGCAATCCGTTGCGCGGCAAGTTGGGAAAAGGAGGTATTTGGAAACAGTTCATTAATGCGTTCGAAGTTGCGGCGCGCCTCCTCCACCTGACTCTCTTTCAAATACCAATCGCCCATGGCCATATAAGCGGCCGAAACCTGCGAGGGCATTTCTTTGTGCGTGTCGGAAATCAGATCCACTGTCACTTGCGCGGCCGCCAAATCCTGAAAATTTTGCGCCTGAATTTCCGCGAGCATCAGCAGTCCGTGGAAGTCGTAAGGATATACCTCCAGCTGTTTGTGAATCTCTTGAATCGCCTCATGGAAGTGGCCTCTCTTGCGTTTTGCTTCCGCGGCCGAATACAAAGCTTTTGCTTTTTGCTCCACATCTCCGCCATCGAAGGCGTCGGTCAAAGGGCTCAACATAATCCCCGTCCAGTTTGATGCCCAGGTGATTCCAATGATGATCGCGCACGAGGCAATAATGAGGATGCCCACGATGGCTCCAGCTTGGCCTCCTTCCATAATACCGGGGACGCCGATTTTGAACATCCCGCCGAGCATCAGAAACGTCACGATCCAACGGACAATCAGACGGCCAGGTTCATCGCTTTTGGTCAGGGACCACCAAAGGACAGGAATAAACATGGCCACGACGATCAGCCATTCAATGAGCGTGAACTTCATTTTGCCCCGTTCTTGGGACGATTGATTCGATCGGGATTTCGCGCGCGGCTCAACGCGGTGTCATAAGTAATCTCGCACCGGCAATATAGGTCGTAGAGGCAATTGTCCATGAGCACCATTCCATCCTTGCCCGCCATTTGCATGACGTTCTCAATCTGGTGCATTTGATTTTCGCGGATCACATTGCGGACCGCACCGGTCGCAATGAGCAATTCGTAGGCAAGCACACGGCTCGTGCGATCGGCCGACGGCAGCAACTCCTGCGAAATAATTCCCTGCAACGCATTCGCCAACTGCAAAACGATTTGACGTTGCGCGTTCCCGTCGTAAACGCCGACGATTCTTTCCAACGCATGCGCAACATTCGGGGAATGAAGCGTGGCGAGGACAAGGTGCCCGGTTTCAGCAGCGGTCAAAGCCGTAGCGATCGTTTCGTGATCCCGCATCTCGCCCACAACAATCACATCCGGATCCTGGCGCAGCACATGGATCAACGCGCGATTAAAGGACTTCGTATCGGTTAAAACTTCCTGCTGCACGATGAGTGCCCGTTTGTTTTCGTGCACGAATTCAATCGGATCTTCGATCGTGACAATTTTGCAACGACGCTCTTCGTTGATCAGATTGACGAGATAATTCAGTGTCGTTGTTTTGCCGGCGCCGGTCGGGCCGGTAATAAGAACCAGCCCGTTGGGCTTGCGCGCGAGTTCATCAATCCTCTTGGGCAAACCAAGATCGTCACGCGCGGCAATCCTGTGTCCGCAAAAACGAATGCTCATTTCAGGCGAACCGTTGCGACGATAAATGGTCGCGCGGATCCGGCCAGCGGCTTCATGGCGCAAGGAGACGCACAGTTCCCATTCGCTGTCGAAGGTGGAGCTCTGCTCGTGATTCAATAACGAGTAAGCCATTTCGAGAGCTTCTTGCTCCGTAAGGGCGTCTTCGTCTGCGAGAATAATTTCTCCATTGATGCGGAAAGCTGGAGGAACACCGGCCATGAGGTGCAGATCAGAAGCCCCGTGATCGGTAGCTGCCTGGAGCAGC
>JAQGOU010000256.1 GCA_028293445.1 Verrucomicrobiales bacterium
CCCCGGGTCAGGATGCGGGTAAACTGCGCAAACTGTTCCATGCTGACCTTTTCGGCACGGATTTGCGGCGAGAGTTTCAGTTCGTCGAACGCAGCTTGCAACTTTTCCAAGGGCCAGTCCTGCTTCATCAGTTTCATCATCATTTTGCGGCGTTGCGAGAAGGCGCGCTTCACGATTTTGACATAGATCGGCACCAACTCACGAGGGAGCAGCGGTTCTTTGCGGCGAATCAGCGTGATGCACGCAGAATCAACGTCGGGCGCGGGAAAGAAACAGGCGGCCGGAATTTTGAACCATTCACGTGGTTCGTAGTGCAACTGGAGCAGAAGTGTTAAAATGCCGTAATCGTCATCGTCGGTTTTCGCGGCGATGCGCTGCGCGACTTCGATTTGCAAGGTGGTCACCATCCGCTCGGGCGCTTCGTTGGCGAGAGCGAGTTCCACGAGGATCGGCGACGCCACGGAATATGGGAGGTTGGCGATCAGTTTCCAATTCTTCCATTCGCGATGGATCTTCACGTAATCCAGGGCGTCATCGTGCAACAATTTGAAATTTCGAACGTCGACGAATTTTTTATTCAGGAACTCAACCAACCGTCGATCCTTTTCGATCGCGAACACTTCACCAGATTTGATAAGCAGATGTTCCGTCAGAGGTCCCAGGCCTGGACCGATTTCTAACACCTTGTCCTGCTTCGTCAACTCCCCTGCCCCGACGATTCGTAGCAGTTGATTTTGATCGTGCAGAAAATTTTGGCCGAGCGACTTCGTCAGAAGAATCGCTTCACGCGCCAAGACCTCTTTCATTTCGGAGAGTTTCATTTTGCAGGAGAAAGGATGCGGTGTAATGCGGCGACGGTTTTCGTCAGTTCGCGTTCGGAGATAATCAACGGCGGCGTGAATCCAATGATGTTCGCATGCTCGCCTTCGGGCAACACGATGAAACCTTCATGAAGCATCTGTTTGATCGCACGCAAGCTCATCTCGGTCGCTGGCTTTCCGTCGTGCGTTTGCAATTCGATTCCAGCCATCAGACCGAGGCCACGGATTGCAACAGTCACATTCGGGATTCCAGAAGAGAATTTCGAGCGCAATTCGGCGAGAAGAAATTTACCAAGGGCGGCGCTTTGTTTTGGCAGATCCCGCTTTTTGATTTCTTCAATCTGCGCCAACGCCATGGCGCAGCCAACAGGGTTACCGAGGAAGGTGCTGGTGTGAATCGCCTCCCCGTTACTAACTGGCCACGCTGCATCCATTAGGTCCGCGCGTCCGACGCAGGCCGAAAGTGGAAAGCCACCAGTGAGCGCTTTGCCAAGGCAGATCAAGTCAGGAATGGTGTGGCTGTGCTCGCAGGCAAACCATTTTCCCGTGCGACCGAACCCGGTGTAAATCTCGTCCACAATCAAGAGCGCACCGTTTTGATCGCAAAGCTTTCGCAAGAGCGGGAGGAATTCTAAAGGCGGCAGATTGATTCCACCGCGTGCCTGGATCGGCTCAACCAAAATCGCGCCGACCTTCTGTTTCTTGAAAAGGGAACGAATTCGTTTCTCCAACTCAGCGAGATCCGCTCGCTTGGAAGGAAAGGGCACGAACTGGGTAAACTCACGGAGCTGCGTGCGAAACGGTGAGCGAAAATGTTCACGGTGAGTTGCATTCAAGGCGCCGTAGCCCAGGCCGTGATATGCACCTTCAAATCCAATGACACCGTTCTTGCCGGTGGCGAGCATCGCTGTCTTCAAGGCCGCTTCCACCGACTCAAAGCCCGAATTGCAGAAAATCGTCTTTCCCCTGGTTCCTTTTTTCCATCGTTCAAAACTAATCCCACTCAATTCACGAGCGAGTTGGGCCTTTAATGCATGCGGATGAACATCCCCCATCGCGTGCATCAACTTCGCCATCTGCTGCTGCCCGGCTTTCACCACCTTCGGATTCGTATGCCCTGCCGCCGCCACACCAAACGCCGCCGTCAAATCGAGGTATTTCTTACCCTCCACATCCCAGACGTGAACACCGTTCGCCCGTTCCCAGACGATCGGCCACGAACCGTCTTGTTCCATGAACGTGACGTTCTGCGATTCATAATCGCGCAGCAGTTGAAGAATTTTTGTTGTGCTCGTCACGGGATTTGCGATGTGGGATTTACAATTTACGTGATCTTTAGCCTTTTCGTTCGTCAATCGTAAATCGCAAATTGAAAATTCCTACACCCCTTTTTGGTCGGGTGGCCAGATGAACTTGTGCATCTGCAATTGGAACCGAACTGGCAAGGCATCCGCGATGATTTTTTCCACCAGTGAAACGCGAGAGATCGGAATCTGGCCTTCGGGCACTTGCTTCAAAGTTTTGTCCTGTTGACGGGGCAACAGCGGAGCAACCCACGAGAACAAGAGCGGACAAATGCTCGCGAGTTGATGTTCGGCGATTTGTTTCTTCGCCCATTCGTAATCCTGCTCGGTGCCAATGACGAACTTGATCTCATCCGTCCCTTTCAAATGTTGAATGTTTTCCAAGCGATTGCGCGCCGACTCCCCGCTGCTCGGACATTTCATATCCATGATGCGACGCACCCGGGCGTCCACTGGCGAGATATCGAGAGCGCCACTGGTTTCGACGAGCACCGTGAAGCCGTCATCGCACAGCGCTTTCATCAACGGCAGAACATTCTTTTGCAGCAGCGGTTCGCCTCCAGTGAATTCCACCAATGGCAATGCGGAACCAGAAACACGAGCGGAATTCTTAAACTGGATGGAAAGGCGATCGATTTCAGCACGCACTTCGCTCACCGCAATTTTCTTTCCTTCGGTAAAGGCGTAGGCGGTGTCGCAATAGGAACAACGCAGATTACAGGCGGTCAACCGCACGAACACACAGGGCAGTCCGGCAAAGGTGCTTTCGCCTTGGAGGCTTAAATAGATTTCGTTGACGGTCAGCGTATCCGACATGGAGGCCTAATGTAGTCGAGACTATTGGCTTTCAAAGCGCGAAAACGTTGCGGAAAACAGCAGGCGTCCGGTTCGAAAATCCGTTTGTTCATAAGACGTCGCACGGCGCCACCTTGCGATGCAAAATCTTCTCCTTTGCCTGTTCCTCCGACCGCCCATGTTTCCTGGAGTGGACGACTTAATTTTTTACCTGTGAGGACGCTTGCGGTGCTGCTCTACCCACGGTTTTTGCTCTAGTCCGAAATCTCCTTTAGCAGGAGAACGTTTTCCGCCCATCGGCCAATTTCCCAGCACTTCCATCGATGGCAGGTTTCACTATGACTGTCGCTCGAGGCTTGTGCCGGAGTGCGACCCTGCCTTGGCAGCATTCGGGAAAATTTATTCTCACTTATCAGCACCGTGAGGGGGCGATGGGAAAAATGGAAATCAAATGAGCAGACTCGGCAGGGACGGTAGAGAAAGCATGTGCACGACGCTCAAAGACAAGGTGAACCACAACCTGCTGGATTTCATCAAACTCAAACCAACCGAAAAACGATTATGAAACCTCGACATCAAACTCCAGGCGTCGCCGCGCGACAAAATCTCGACACGCGAACATCGGGTGAATCAAGTGATAGGTCAGGAACCGTCACCGGGAAAGATTCCGACGCGATCCGTCCCTTCCATATTAGCATTCCGGAAGCGGAACTCACCGAATTGCGCAAACGCATCAAAGCCACCAGGTGGCCTGAACGCGAAACAGTCACGGATGCATCGCAAGGCGTGCCGCTCGCGACAATTCAGAAACTCGCGCGCGATTGGGGGACAGATTACGATTGGCGGAAGTGCGAGGTAAAACTGAAAGCCCTGCCGCATTTCATCACCGAGATCGATGGGCTGGACATTCATTTCATTCATGTTCGTTCGAAACATGAAAATGCGTTGCCGCTCATTGTCACGCACGGCTGGCCCGGTTCGGTCGTCGAGCAGCTGAAGATTGTCGATCCACTGACCAATCCCACAGCACATGGCGCGAGCGCATCGGACGCGTTCGACCTCGTGATCCCATCGATACCGGGCTACGGGTTTTCCGGCAAGCCGACCACGACCGGCTGGGATCCGGCTCGCATCGCACGTGCCTGGGTTGTACTGATGAAGCGCCTGGGATACACTCGATATGTCGCTCAAGGCGGCGATTGGGGCGCGGTTATTACGGATCTGATGGCTAAACAGGCGCCTCCAGAATTGCTCGGCATTCACACCAACATGCCAGGCGTGATTCCACCTGACATTGACAAGGCTGCCCAGGCTGGCGCCCGGACGCCATCCGATCTTTCAGCTGACGAGAAACTCGCGTACGAGCAGTTGAAATTTGTCTATGCGAAGGGCATCGGCTACGCATACCAAATGGGTCTGCGTCCGCAGACGCTTTGCGGGATTGCAGATTCCCCCATCGGCCTCGCAGCGTATCTGCTTGACCACGACGCGCGTAGTTTGGAGCTCATCTCACGCGCATTTGACGGCCACCCCGGCGGCCTGACACGGGACGACGTCCTCGACAATATCACGCTTACGTGGTTGACGAACACGGGCATTTCCTCGGGCCGTCTTTACTGGGAAAACAAGTTCGCCTCCTTTTTCGGTGTTAAAGGGGTCTCCATTCCGGTTGCCGTGAGCGTCTTTCCTGATGAGCTCTATCCAGCCCCGCGTAGTTGGACGGAGCGGGCATATCCCAAGCTGATCTTCTACAAAAAGCACGACAAAGGCGGGCACTTCGCGGCGTGGGAACAACCGGAACTTTTTTCAGAAGATGTTCGCGCGGGCTTCAGATCCCTGCGCTAAAACACTAGGCATCAAACCTCGGAGATTCAACAATCGGATAGAGGCAGCGAAGGAGATTTTATAATAGTTGAGAACTCATTAACAAACGCTACGGCAAATACAACCTATGAACGAAGGAGATATAATATGAAAATACTTATGGTGCTAACATCTCATGATCAACTGGGAAATACTGGCCGCAAAACCGGCTTCTGGCTGGAGGAATTCGCAGCTCCGTATTTTGTATTCAGGGATGCAGGGGTCGAGCTGACGCTGGCATCACCGAAGGGCGGGCAGCCCCCCATCGATCCCAAGAGCGATTTAAAAGAAAACCAGACTTCCGCGATGGAACGGTTCAAGCAGGATCAGGAGGCGCAAAGGGCGCTTTCCCGGACGGCCAGGCTTGCCGACATGAGAGCCGATGATTTCGATACAATCTTTTACGTGGGCGGGCATGGCCCGATGTGGGACCTCGTGGATAATCCCGATTCAATCGCCTTGATCGAATCTTTCTATAATTCCGGCAAGCCGGTTGCAGCGGTCTGCCATTCACCGGCCGTGTTCCATCGGGTGACCTATCAGGGTGTACCACTGGTGAAGGGTAAGCGGGTGACGGGGTTTACCAACGGCGAAGAGGCAGCTGTTCACCTCACCGATGTTGTGCCGTTCCTTGTCGAAGACGAGCTCAAGAGAATCGGCGGCCGGTATGAGAAGGCTCCAGATTGGGAGAGCTTTGCGGTCGTCGACGGTCGTCTGGTTACCGGGCAGAACCCCGCATCGTCTACTGCCGCAGCTCATGCGCTTCTGGAGTTGGTTATGCAGCCTGCATCGCATTCTTTCTAGCGAACTGTCGATTCAGGTGAACGCATAGGCGAGAAATATGGCGAAGCCCATTCTGACCAAAGCCCAAGCCACAGGTGGCCGGGACGACGGGGCGTCCCGCACCTCGAATGGCCGCCTCGACGTTAACCTTTCGATTCCTTGACGGAAGCCTCTCTGCAGAAGCTGCGGGGGCAATAATCATTCTTTCAATTATCCTATGACATCCAATCACCCTTCGAACCTTCGCTTTGCGAAAATACCCCTTAACTTTGGGACTGGCACCATCCCGGCTCTGGGTTTCGGAACTTTGATCCCGGACCCTGCTGAAACCAAGAGCGCAACTACAAATGCATTAAGGGTTGGATTTCGTCACTTTGATTGTGCGGAACGATATCGGAATGAGCGGGAGGTGGGTGAGTCATTACAGGCAGAGTTCGCAACTGGAGCCATCGCCCGCGAGGACGTATTCATCACGACGAAGCTCTGGAATACCAATCATCGGCCAGAACGCGTCGAACCGGCGTTCGACGCGAGTCTCGAGCGCCTTGGAATCAGTTACGTAGA
>JAQGOU010000311.1 GCA_028293445.1 Verrucomicrobiales bacterium
TGCAATACTCACACCGACCCCGGTGCGTACTGGGATTGGACCGAATACATGAATCGTATCACTCTGCTGCCGGCGCCTTTCTATACGTTCACCTCGAGCGCACAAGGTTGGGTGACAGGCAATGGCATGGCTGGTTTGACGTGGACGACTTCCAGCAATTGGCCGGGAATCATTTATGGAGATCAGAATGCAAATGATTCGTATATCACCAGCGGTGCGACTTCGTTTTCTGGCGTGACGAATACCGTCGTGAATGTCTCGTTCCTGCCCTGGCTGGCGAGCAATCCGAGCACAGCACATGACATGCAGTTTCATTGGAAAACGACGGGGGATTCATCCTGGAGTTCATCGAGATCATCTCCCGTGGTGCGTTACACCGCGACGAATCAATGGGTCACCGCCAATCTCAATGTGAACAGTCCCAATTGGACGGGCAAAACGATCAGCCAGCTCCGACTGGATCTCGATACCACCAACAGCGGTTATCGCTGGCACATTAACCACGTTGTTTTTCAAACCGCGCCACGTTGGTATTTTGGTGCTAACGCCGAGGGTTGGACAACGGGAACCGGGATGGCCTCGATTCATTGGGTGGCTGGTAGTTGGCCCGGTGTGATCTACGCCGACCAAACCGGCGCCGATGGACGATTCTACAGTCCTGCCATGAGTTTTCGCGGAGGATGGAATGACCGTGTCCATGTGCGCGTTTATCCTCAGAACGGCACTTCGGCCAATCATGATATGCAGATCTTTTTTACAACGTCGGCTGACCCGACGTGGAGCTCTGCGAAATCTTCGGCCGTTGTGAACTACACTGCGCAGAATGCCTGGGCCGATGTCTATTTCGATGTCGGATCGAATGCGGCGTGGAGTGGATCCACTGGCCCGACGATCACGCAACTTAGATTAGATGTCGACAATGTCAGCAGCGGCACTCGCTTCATCATCGATAGCGTAACTATCGAATAAACTTAAATAATCCGAATGGTTATAGTTTGGTTCTGGTAATCGAACGAGCGGCTATGAGCGAAAGCTTGTAGCCGCTTTTTTATTGAGCCTTTGCAGAGCAGATGATCGACGGTCACGGAAAACTGTTTACTGACGACTGAACACGGATTAATCCTAACGGAACGAATGCCGACGTTCTACGACACCCACGCCCATCTTACGTATCCCGATTTCGCGAGCGAATTGCCGCAACTTATCGAGCGGGCCAAGGCCGCGGGAATTTCTAAGATTATTTCCATCGGTACCACCGTGGAGAGCAGTCAGCAAGCGATCAAACTCGCCGAACAATACGAAAATGTTTTCGCCGTCGTCGGTTGGCATCCGACCGATGTGATGGAAGCACCGGACGACGTGAAGACACCGCTCCGCGAATTAGCCAAACATCCGAAGGTCGTCGCGATTGGGGAAACCGGATTGGACTTCTATCGCTTGCCGAGCAAAAACGGGGGCACGAGCGACGACGATCTCCGTTACAAAAAGAAGCAAGCGGATGTTTTTCAACAACAACTCGAACTCGCGGCAGAGCTTGGATTAAACTGCGTCATTCATCAGCGCGATGTCGCGAATGACACTTCGGCATTCGAAGCGATTCTGGAACAGATGCAACCGTTCGCCAGCAAAGTGCGCGGCGTCTTCCATTGTTTCGCCGGAACTCCCGAGGCGATGCGTCGCGTCGTGGAAATGGGCTCTCTCGTCAGCTTCACGGGCATCTTGACCTTCAAGAATGGCCAGAACATCCGCGACACCCTCGCCGCGACACCGATGGATAAGTTCATGTTGGAAACGGATTGTCCCTTCCTCGCGCCGATCCCGTATCGCGGCAAACGCAATGAACCTTCCTACGTCAAAGAAATTTCCGAAACTGCCGCGCAGGTGAAGAACTGTTCGCTTGAGGAATTAAGTGCGGCTACCTGCGCCACCGCCCATGCGTTTTTTCCAAAGCTGAAGTGAACGTCGGAATTGCGTCAATGTCGGCGCACCCAATCTGTCCAGTCACTCCAATTCACGATGCAGATCAGTAGAGTGAAAATCCCAATGACCACGATCGTTTGTAGCATGATCCGAACCCGCTGTTCGGGTTTGCGATAAAGCGCGCTGCCGCTTGCCGCAACCACCAACGCCCCGAACGCCAGGATGATCGACGCGGTTAACCATTGTTTCAATTGCACCGCTTGAATAAACATCCAGGCAAACCCGCCCATCGTGGATACGCCCACCGTACAGTAAGCACTGAATTTTGTGAGAGGCATTGAGTTGTCCAGGCCATCCGTCATCCCTTCTTCGATGCGAATTTGCCTCTGTCTTCTTTTGGCTTTTTGAATGAGAAGAACGAGCCCAAGACAATAAAGAATGGTCCAACCCAACGCCACGCTGAGCACGATCAGGCGCGACATCGAAACTGTATTTCGGAAACAGCGGAAACCATAAAGCCCACCGGCATAGAATGCGGCCGAAACATAGACAAAAATGGTTTGTCGAACCATGTAGCGGCGTTCTCTCTGCGACTGCGTTTGTTTGAGACTTTGCCAACTGCCGTAAAACGCCCCAAGCAGGCCGATAAGCGGACCGAGCACCGCGGCACTGATTCCAAATCCTGCGGCCGCCTTTGCAGCCGAGCTGGCCTTGAACGCCGTCGTTCCCACGGTCGCAGCGGCAGCCGAGGTCGCCGCAACTGCGGGCAGGGTGGCGATCACTGCCATGGTGAACGCTTTGCCTGGTGTGGTTTGCCGCAATGCTCCAGCCACGAAAGCAGCCACCTCTTCCTGGAGCATCTTGCGTCCACGCAGCAGGCGTTTCCGCACCGCCTCTTCGGTCATTTCCAATGCCGCGGCGACACGACTGACCGATTGGTCTTCGCGATAAAATAAAATCAGCGGTTCGCGATAGGTCTCGGGGAGTTGCTGGAGCGACTTCCATAAGATCGCTTCTACCTCCTGCGAAATGGCGTGATCTCCGGGCGGCAATTCTGTCGATGGCGCTTCAGAAGCAGTTTCGATCGATTCCGCCCCGCTCGTGGGTTGGCGACGTTCTTTGCGAAACCCGGTGTGGATACGATTCCGTGCGATCGCGCAAAGCCAGGGTCGAAGTCGATCCGGTTCGCGGAGATGTCGCAATTCTTTCCACGCGGCGAGGAACGTTTCCTGCGCCAGATCTTCACTCCCGTGTAAGTTGCCGCTGGCACTGTAGGCGAGCGAACAAATCAAAGACTGGTAACGAGCGACGATTCTGGCAAAAGCTTCATGGCTCCCTTCGAGACTGAGGGCTACCAGCTGGGCGTCGCTTTCGTCGAATCCTACGGACATCGTTTCTGCGGCGATCATATCACAAGGTAAGGAGCGAAAAACAGGCGCAGAGGGACAAAGAATCGGAAGTTTTTGCATTCCTTGGGAAACGGGTTGATACTAGGACCAACAGCAGTTCCGCCGATCGTGCTCGGAAAATGCCTAAACGGGCCATTTTCGCCCAGGTTTCGCCTGAAATAGACCTAAGAGGATGGTTTTCGGGGTCAAAAGCTGCCTTTTCTCGAAAACATCGTCGCAAAAACCCTTTTTCCGAGGGTAAATTATTTTTTGAAGGCGAAAAAAGGCTTTTTCCGGCTCCAAATTATTTTTTGAACCCGGAAAAACCCTTTTTCTCATCTCAAAAATAAATTTGAAGTCAGAAAAAGCCTTTTTCTGACTTCAAATTTATTTTTGGACCCGCAAAAAGCCTTTTTTCGCCTTCAAAAAATAATTTAGAGCCAGAAAAAGCCTTTTCCTGACCATAAATTTATTTTTGCCCTCAGAAAAAGCCTTTTTTCGACGATAAATTTTTCCATCAGGTGCGGCGGGTGGCGCTGGAGCATCGGTGGGCAGAAAAGGAGCACCTTTCGGCTGCTTTAAAAGAGGCGTATTCTTGATCCTCGGTATTAAATGATCGATAAACGATAAAAATAAATTGACTAGCAATCAATTATCTGGCTCATTGGCGACATGAACGCGCCTTCGCCTCAAAATGATCCCAATCCTCGCCTCAACCGAATTCAAAGGGTCAGCAAATGCATCAGGCTCGCTATCCGGTACGGATTTCCGGTGATGGTGCTGATGTTTTTAGCAATTCCGCTTTTAATGTCCTATGGGATAAAAGTTCCACTCCCTCGTCCGAGTGCGATTTCTCAGGTGCGTGATTCGCACATGGCGATCTCGGGACTCGTGATGTTGTTTTTGGGGCTATTCTGGTTTCGAACCCTGCTGAAGTTGTTTGGTAGTTTTGAGCGCGGTCTTTTGTTCACAGCGCAAACGGTTCGCTGCGTCCAGATTCTCGGCGGAATCCATATTCTCTTCTGGCTCAAGGATCTGCTCTTCGCCTATTTAATTCATACCACCGGTATCGCTCTTTACACCGCCGGTCTGGGAAACGTGTTCTCTGGATTCCTGGTGATCTTCGTCGGTTGGGTGATGGACGAGGCGCGGAAGATCCGAGACGAACAAGATCTGACGGTTTAAAAACGCGCCATGCCAATCATCGTCAATCTTGACGTCGTTCTCGCGTTGCGGAAAAAGCGATTGAACGATCTCGCCGATGCGGTCGGGATCACGCCGCAGAATCTTTCCATTCTGAAAACAGGCAAGGCGAAGGCCATTCGTTTTTCCACGCTGGAGGCCATCTGCGCCTATCTGCAATGCACGCCGGGAGATATTCTGGAATTTCGGCCAGGGCCAGAAGTCGCGCCGGTCGCGGGTGAAGTGACGCCAGGCGAAGTCTAAGCACAAAGCATTAACCGCGGATGGACACCGATAAACATGAATGAGAAATAATTTGGAGACCGACGAGTTTCTTCGCACGCCTTCTCGTAAGTTTCCGTCCTGGTTGTCTTATCCGTGTTTATCAGTGTCTATCCGTGGTTAAAACTTTTTCTCGCCGCTGCCGGTTGCTTTTGTAAATGTTCCGACACTGAATATGGAACCAAAAGCTGATATCGCCCTCATTGGTCTGGCTGTCATGGGCCAGAATCTCGTTTTGAATATGAACGACCATGGCTACACCGTCGTTGTCTTCAACCGCACTGTTTCCAAAGTCGACGAATTTCTCGCCAACGAAGCCAAAGGGACCAACGTCATCGGCGCCCATTCCATCGAAGAGATGGTGAAGCAATTGAAACGTCCGCGCCGCGTGATGCTCCTGGTCAAGGCCGGCGCACCGGTCGATGAATTTATCGAACAACTCCTGCCGCACCTTGAACCCGGCGATATCATCATCGACGGCGGCAACTCCCTCTTCGACGACACGGCGCGCCGCCTGAAATACGTCGAGTCCAAAGGAATGCTTTATATCGGCACCGGCGTGAGCGGCGGTGAAGAGGGTGCGCGTCATGGTCCAAGCATTATGCCCGGTGGTTCACCCGCAGCGTGGCCGCACGTGAAACCAATCTTCCAGGCGATCGCCGCGAAAGTTCAGGACGGCACACCGTGTTGCGATTGGGTCGGCGAAGGTGGCGCGGGTCACTACGTCAAGATGGTTCACAACGGCATCGAATACGGCGACATGCAGCTCATCTGCGAAGCGTATCATTTGATGCGCGATGGCCTCGGCATGACCGCCGACGAAATGCACACCGTCTTTGCTGAGTGGAACAAGGGCGATCTGGATTCGTACCTCGTTGAGATCACACGCGACATTCTCGCGAAGAAAGATGAAGACGGCAGCCCGCTCGTCGACAAGATCCTGGATGCCGCCGGACAAAAAGGCACCGGTAAATGGACGGTCATCAGCTCCGCGGAGCTCGGCATTCCTATTACGTTAATTTCCGAAGCCGTTTATTCTCGCTGCATTTCGTCCTTCAAAGACGAACGCATCGCGGCGGCGAAAAAATTGAAAGGTCCGCGTCCGACGATTTCCGGTGATCGCGCGAAGTTCGTTGAACAGATTCGCCAGGCACTTTATGGATCGAAGATCGTCAGCTATGCGCAGGGCTACATGCTCATGCGCGCGGCGGCGAAGCAGAATAATTGGAATCTGAACTACGGTGGCATTGCGTTGATGTGGCGTGGTGGTTGCATTATTCGCAGCCGTTTCCTCGGCGACATCAAAGCAGCGTTCGATAAAAATCCGAAGCTCACGAATCTGTTGCTCGATAATTTCTTCCGCAAAGCGATCAAGGATTCTCAACGCGGTTGGCGTAACACCGTGGCCACGGCCGCGAAGAAGGGAATCCCGACGCCAGCGTTTTCGACGGCGCTCAACTTCTTCGATGGCTATCGCACGGAACGTTTGCCCGCGAACCTGCTCCAGGCGCAACGCGATTATTTCGGCGCGCACACCTACGAGCGCATCGATAAACCGCGCGGCGAATTCTTCCACACGAACTGGACGGGCAGGGGAGGAACGACCAGTTCATCGACGTATAACGCGTAAGCGGAATCGAGTTCCGGTATCGAAGATACTTTTGCCGCGGTTGGCGCGGGCGAGTTTTTGGAATAGCCAATAGTCGATAGACAATAGCCGAGGGCGGCATTGCCTCTTGCCTTGGCTATCGGCTATCGGCTATCGAAAATCGTCAATGGCCGAAGGCCCGCGCCCATCCTGAAAACAAAAAAGGCACTCTGGAAAACCAGAGTGCCTGTTGTTTGAAAAAGTAAGATTACTTCTTAGCGCCGAGGATCGCGTCCTTCGCGGCTTTGGCCACGCGGAATTTCACGACGCGCTTGGCAGCGATCTTGATCGTTTCGCCAGTGGCTGGATTGCGGCCCATACGCGCTTTGCGGTTCACCAACACGAGCTTGCCGAGACCAGGCAGCGTGAACGTGTTCTTAGCATTCTTATAAGCCAGCTCAGCGAGGTGCTCGAGAATTTCGACACCAGCTTTTTTCGTGATGCCGGCTTTCGTTGCGATTTCGTCTGCGATTTGTGATTTCGTAAGTGCTTTTGCCATAATAACTATTTTGATTTGCTTCAGGAATTGTCCTGAATTGCTCTGAAATAAAGCGATTTATGGAAACGCTGCAAGAGAAAACCGCAGTTTTATTGAGGATTTTTAACATGCTCATCATTTCACCCCATCCTGCATCACGGGCAAACTACTCGCTTTTTACCGAAAATCAGCCATGTTCGGCGGAACGTGATTATTGAATCCACTTGTCAGACCAGCTATGCACGAAGATAAAATTTCAAAACTGCTCGGTCGCACTACATATAAACCTTCCAACGTCCCAGAGTTAATTCAGCAGCTGGGATTGCAACCCAATCAACAGCAGGAGCTGCAGGAAACGTTGCGCAAACTGGAAATAAGCGGCGAGATCGTGCGCACCAAAGGCAATCGTTACATCAAAGCCCGCGAGGCCGATCTCATTGCCGGCACCATTCAGATCAACCGCCAGGGCAAAGGCTTTCTTCGACTCGATGAACCCGGACAGCAGGAACTCGTCATTGCCGAAAGCGCCACTTCGACTGCGATGAATGGAGATCGCGTGCTCGTGCGACGCGATGTGAAACGCGGGCGACCCGGTGAAACGCAGATGGAAAATACGGGCACCGTCATCCGGATCCTGGAACGAAAACGATCACAGCTCGTCGGCACGCTGCAACAAGGCCGGCAGTTTCTTTACGTGATCCCCGATGATCCGCGGATTCCTCATGACATTTCTGTTCCACCCGCACGCGACGTCGGCCGGCCGGCAAACATTGGCGACAAGGTTGTTGTCGAGTTGCTGAACTGGGAATCGCGCAATAGTAATCCGGAAGGCGAAATCATCGAAGTGCTCGGCACACCGGATGAAGAAGGCGTCGACATGCTTTCAGTGCTGCGCAATTACGAACTGCCGCTTCATTTTCCAAAACCAGTTTTGCTCGAAGCCAACACGATCACGAAATCCCGTTCGCTCACGGACGCCAGCGACGCCGATATGGAAGGCCGCACGGATTGTCGTGATCATTCAGTCGTCACGATTGATCCGGACGATGCAAAAGATTTTGACGACGCGATTTGTCTCCAACGCGTTTCCCATGAGCGTTGGAAATTGTGGGTTCACATTGCGGACGTTTCACACTACGTGAAGACAGGCAGCCCGCTGGACGAGGAAGCTCGCAAACGCGGCAACTCCACATATTTGGTGGATCGTGTGATCCCGATGTTGCCAGAAGCGTTGAGCAATGAACTCTGTTCTCTCAAGCCCGGCGTTGATCGCCTGACGAAATGCGTCGAGTTTCTTTTGTCCAACGACGGCAAGGTAATGGACGCAACGTTTTATCCCGCAGTGATTCGTTCAAAGCGTCGTTTCACTTACAAAGAAGTCTTCGCCATTTTGCAGAAAGAGCCGGCTGATCCGATTGAACGCCTGTTGCATGACGCCAACGACATGGCGCAACGCATTCGGCGCGCTCGTTTCAAAGCGGGTTCACTCGATCTCGATTTTCCGGAAAATAAAATTCGTCTCGATGCGCATGGGCGGGTTCTCCTGATTGAAAAAGTGGAGAACGACATTTCGCATCAGTTGATCGAAGAATACATGTTGTTGGCGAACGAAGCGGTTGCGACGCGTTTGATCAGTTTGCGTCGGCCGGCGCCTCATCGCATTCATGAGCCGCCCAAAGAACAAAAGCTCCGCGAATTCCGCGAGGATGTCGTCAGCCACCACATTCCGTGTGGCAACCTCAATCAACGTCCTGAAGTGCAGAAGCTGTTGGCAAAGCTCAACACGATCCCCATCGGACGTGCGTTGAAGATTGGCTTTTTGAAATCATTGATGCGGGCTCGCTACTCTATCGATCCCATCGGCCATTATGGTTTGGCGAAACAAAAGTACGCGCATTTCACTTCACCGATCCGTCGCTACGCCGATCTGATGGTTCATCGCGCTTTGTTCGATAATGCGAACGCGACAAAGGCAAAACATTCGATGAAGGAGACCGCCGATCACATATCGGAAACGGAACGCAACTCGTCTGACGCCGAGCGCGATAGTAAAGAGGTCAAACTGTACGCCTATCTGAAGTCGCAACTGAAGACGGGTGAGATGCAGAAATATTCCGGCCTCGTCATCGACGTCCGCAACTTTGGTTTCTTTGTCGATGTTGGTGATCTCTGCATGAGCGGCCTCGTGCATCTGTCATCGATTCAGGATGATTTCTTTATTTTTGATCCGACGCGCGATCATTTGATCGGACGCCGCAGTCGTCGCATCATCAAGCTTGGGGACAAGCTTGACGTCCAGGTTTACAAAGTCGACACGTTCAAAAAGCAGGTGGATTTTGAATTGGTAAAAACTGCTGCTGCCGCAAAGGGCGGCGTCAAAGCTCCTGAAGCGACTGCGACTGAAGAGCCCCGCTTCTTCGAACTCCCTCGCAAACGTGACGATAGACGCCCGCCACAAGGCGACCGCAACGAACGGCAAGGCGGCCGCAGCCAAGGACAAGGTGGCCGAAATCAGGGACAAGGCTTAAGGACTTCCGTGCAAGGAATACGGAGGCAAGGGCAGGGTGGACGGAGTCAGGGGCAAGGCGCAAGGACTCAGGAACAAGGCTCGAGCACTCAAGGGCAAGGACCAAGGAGTCAGGCGCCAGGCGGTAGGAAATTTTCACAAAAGAAAAGAGCTCCCCAGTCTCGTCGCCGTCGCTAGATCTAATTATTTCAAACTAAGTTGCACGCTGGCCTGTCCGGCGTGCAGCGTTTCCTTTCACCGTGAATAAACAGACCCTCATCAAAAAAATCGTCAAGCAACTCGTGACTGAGTTGGAGCTTTACACCAAAGCCGCGCTGGCGGCGCGAGCCGAAGCAACTCACGAACAAAGCAAAGCGGAAAACAAATACGATACCCGCGGGCTCGAAGCATCTTACCTCGCGCGTGGGCAATCCAAACAGGCGGCCGAGATCATGCAGGCGATCGAACAATTTGAAATGCTCACAGCCCGGAAGTTCGGAGCCAAAGACCCGATCGACATCAGTGCATTGGTGGAATTGGAAACCAAAGGAGAACGCTTTTTTTACTTCATCGGCCCACGCGCGGGTGGGATGGAAATTCTCCACGAGAAAAAGGAAGTGCTCCTCATCACGCCACAATCGCCGTTGGGCCAGCAACTTGTCGGCAAGAAACAGGGCGATAAACTGAAACTCGAAATCGCAGGTTCCAAAAGCGATTACCTCGTGGTGTCAGTTTCCTGAGCGACGTTATTTTTTCGGCGCTTATAGTAAGAATGCGCCCTTCGCGGTTGCTGCGGAGGGCGCATTTGTTCGAATTTGAAAATTGCTTAGCGCCGAGGAGGCTGGCCTTGTGTTTGGCCGCCTTGAGCTCCACCCGGGCCGCCTTGTCCCCGTTGTTCGCTTCCGCCAGAACTACCTGAACCGCTCGGACGCTTCGGCATGTATTCGTCCGGCGTCAATTTTCCATCGCCGTTCTTATCGAGCTTCTTCAGGTTCGCAGTCGCATTGGCGATTTCATCTGCGTCGATGACGTGATTTTTGTTCGTATCAAGCGCATCGATGATCGGGAAACTCGGTTTCTGCCCGCCTGGTCCCTGGTCGGATTGAGATTGGCCGCGCTGACCACTTTGGCCGCCGCCTTGT
>JAQGOU010000320.1 GCA_028293445.1 Verrucomicrobiales bacterium
GTTCCAGGATCCGATCAATATTTTCATGGGCGTCATCGGTGGAACGGTGATGGTCATGTCGACGCACGGGGCGGAACAACTCATCGTGCAACGTGTGCTCGCCTGCAAAAATGTCCGTGACGGCCGCAAGGCGCTGGTGCTCAGCGCCGTGTTTGTCTTCCCGCTGTTCCTCATTTTCCTCCTCGTTGGTGTGATGCTTTACGTTTATGCACAGCATGCCCCTGAAGTGCTGGCCAACGGCGGCGCGAAGGTAAACCTCGCCTCGTTGATACCCGAAGTGAAAGCCGGGAGCGGCATCAAGAAAAACGATTTCATCTATCCAATCTTCATGCTCACCGGCGTCCCACACATTCTGAAAGGGTTTCTGATTGTCGCGATCCTCTCGGCGGCGATGTCCTCGGTCAGCTCCGCGTTGACGTCGCTCGCGTCTGTTTCAACGATGGATTTTGTGAAGAAATGGATGCCGCACCGCGACGACGCGTTCTTCCTCAAGTTCAGCAAATACTCGACCGTCATCTGGGCGCTGGCTTTGATCGGGGTCGCTTACCTGAGTCGCGAAGTCACGTTTGTCCTCGATATCGCCTTTAAACTTCGCGGCCTGACCAGCGGCGCGTTGCTCGGCGGGCTATTTCTCGCCGTGTTCTGGAAACGTGGCACAGCCCGCGCCGTCATCAGCGGCATGGTCGTCTCGCTTGTCGTGATGACGTACGTCAGCCCGATCGTGCAGAGCGGACTCAATCTACCCGACTGGCTGAAGCTCCCGCTCAATCTCGCCTTCCCGTGGTACACCTTAATCGGCACCGTCATCACACTCACCGTCGCGTATCTAGTCGGGGTCATTGCTCCAGGAGCGCGGGAACCGCAGGTGTCCACCGTTGAAGAAAAACGTGCGGCGGCCCACTAACGACGCCTCGCTCACAACCGACATCCAACGCGAATGCAGATTGACGGCAGCCGCCCGCGTTGTTTGTCTATCTCCTGATGACTGATGATTCTTTGACACCAACACCTCCGTCACCTCCACCCCAGGTGGTCGGAGAAGGTTATGACTACGACGCGATCCGCAAGGCACTGGTGGGAAATGCCGCTCCCCCTTACTTTGTCATTCACCGTGAAGGAGTCATCGTCGGCTTGTGTCTCGGTCTGATGTGGAATCCGCGGGCCGAAAGCGATCCGTGTGAAGTTTGGGTCGGAAAAAAAGGCGATCTCGCCAAATGGGGCCAGAAAGTTGCGGAAACTACCGGGCCGTTACCCGTCTACGTGCGGCGCGAGGAAGGCGGAAAATGGTTCTTCACCGGGGTGTTCGAAGTCACCGGAAGCAGCATCGACGTCGAAGAGATTAAGCGGAGGCTGAAACCACCCGTGATCACGGCGATCTCGCGAATTATCTTTCTGAAGCGTTCCACGCCGTAACTCAGGCTTTCAGACGCTTGCTCCTGCCGATCAGCGAGTTAGGGCCTCCAAAAAAGACTTTTTGGAGGAACTTTTTGCGGAAGTCGGTTCAAAAAAGAGTTTTTCTAAGCCCTTTCGCGGGAGAACCGGAGCGGAAAGATGTTTAGAACGAAGTTTTCGCGTTCCTCACTGCTTTGACGCCGCTTCGTAAAGCTTCACGAAATCCGCTGCCGTAATCGGACGCGGGTTGAAAGTTGCCGTCCATTGCTTGGCGGCTTCTTCGGCCAGCGACGGGATTTTTGAGTGCTTCACACCCAAGGCATCCAACGACCGTGGGATGTTCGCCACGATCAGAAAGTTTTCCAAGGTTCCCACGAGCTTGCGTAACAGATCTTCAGCGCTCTCCTGTGGGCCACCGAGTTTCGCCGCGATCGCCAGGTCAATGTAGCCCGCTCGCGCCACGGGATCTTCCGCGTTAAAACGCACCACATGCGGCAACATGATTCCCACTGCTTGCCCGTGCACGATGCCAAAGTGTGCGGTCAAGGGATTCGCCGCGGAATGTGCCGCACCAAGCATGCTGTTCTCAATCGCCGTGCCGGCTAACGCTGCCCCGAGCTGCATTTGCCCCCGCGCCTGGATGTCAGTGGGCGTTTGGAAAATTGTTGGAAAACCGCTGAAACACAATTTGAACGCCTCATGCGAATACATCAGCGAAAGCGGTGTCCGCTTTTTCGTGACCGCTGTTTCAACGGCGTGCGCAATCGCATCGATGCCGGTGGAGGCGGCGACCTGCGCGGGCTGAGACAGCGTCAGGGTTGGATCCAAAAGGGCAATACGCGCGGCCGCCTTCGGATCCAGGCAGGCCATCTTTTGATGAGTCTCTTCATCGGCGATCAACGCGGCCGACTGACATTCACTCCCCGTTCCAGCGGTGGTTGGAATCGCGATGAACGGCAGCATCGGCTTCGTCGCTTTGCCGACGCCCCAATAATCCTGCATTCGTCCGCCGTTGGTCAGGAGAAAATTGCAGCCCTTCGCCGTATCCATGCTGCTCCCGCCGCCCAAGCCGATAAACGCATCAATGCCGGACTCCTTCGCCATTTGCAAACAAGCATCGACATCGCGGGTCGTTGGATTCTCACGAACTTTATCAAACAAAACGGTTCCGATGTGCGCCGCGTCTAAAATCTTCCGCACACGATCGGCGTGTCCCGCCGCGACGATTCCTGAATCAGTCACCAGCAAAACTTTTTTGCAGCCGAGCTCACGTGTCAGTTCGCCGACGCGCTCGATGCAGCCGACACCGCATACCAGGCGGGTGCGCGGTTGGTAATCAAAAGAGGAAAGGATCGAAGTCCCGTCCTGCTGCACCGGCGTTGGATTCTCGGACTTCGACATTTTATTTCAGACGCTTAAAAACGCGCGCTCGTTCATTTTGCGGCGAATTCAATTGAGCGCCGCTTGTAAAGAAACTCGAACATGTTCCCTTCGTGGGGTTGATCCCATGAAACATTCATGGTCGAGAGTGGACCGAGATTCAAACGTTCAATTAAATGAGACTCCAATAATTGCTCGGTGAAGGCGGGGTCTTTCGTAATCGCGGTCACCGCGAGCGAGGGGCCAATCTGTTTGAGCATCTCGCTTTGTGGCATTTCAACGACGCTCGCGTAGGGACAAAGAAATTCGCGATTGGCCAGCGTGTGATTAAAAGAATCACACAGCACAATCGTCGGGCGCAAATAAGTTCCCCCTTCGAATTCCAACTTGCGCGTGCCGCCGCGATATTTTGCGGTGACGTCGGAGGCGCCGGGTGCCTTCAATCCTTCTTCAATACTGCCGTCGATATATTCGGCCATCTTCGGATTGGCAAAGCCGGAGAGCCGGGCATTCGTGTCGTCTGATTTCGTCGGCTGAACAGGGCCGAGTTTTTTTGCAAGCGCTTCCGCAATCTCTGCGGCGTACTTCGGAACGATAACCGCGGAAGCATTAATGCAGCTGCGTCCACCGTTGTCGGAAATTGCGGAGACCATCACGTCGATGAAATCGGGCCAGTGCTCGATCTCGTCTTCGCCAATTAAAATTTTGCTAAAACCGGGCCCATGAATCTGGATCGCCGGATTACTCGCATATTGTGCGGTCGTGTTCTTATCCCCGAAAATCAACGCGCGTCCACACGAGCGGAGAATTTCACCAGCCCCTTCGTGGTCGGTCGCATAGAAGCCGAAGGCCTCGGCCGGACAACCGGCGGCGATGAACGCCTGGATCAATCGATACGGTGTCCAGGGCTCTTCACGCCCAGGTTTAATGATCACCGGAATCTTTAAGGGGATCGCGGGCAACCAGAGAGAATTCACCGCGGGCGAATTGCTCGGCATGACGAGGCCAAGCGCCTGGGTCGTCGGAAAATAACTAACGCGCGCACCGTTCTGCTCGCCGAACCCACGATCGAGAATGGATAAATCCAAACCGCGCGTGAGACCGTTCAGAACGGTTTTCATGTTGGTCAGCGCCTGGTGAATCTTCGCCATGTTTCGGCGCACCATCACATGCGGCAACCCGCTCGTCGCGGAGAGCGTCTCGATGTATTGCTGCGGTGATTGGGTGTGTCCTTTATCACCAAACGGCAGCGTGCCATTAAGAAACTGTTCACCCGTCTTGCCGCAAATCTCGATGAGTTGCGCGACGGTGAACTTCTTCAACGCCGCACGGGATTCGGATATCTTCGCGAGATCTTTGCGGATGATCCCTGCGTTCACCGTGCTGACTTGCGCGAGCACCGTGCCGTTCCGATGATCGACGACGGTGTTGTTGTCCAAACTTTCGTAAGGCCGACCACGACGCAGGACTGGGATGTGGGGTAACGCGCTCATGCTTCTCGATTTTCTCCGCGCGAACAACAAACCTTTACGTTGCTAACCACGCCAAGCGGTTGAGAGTGCTTGCCGTCATCGGGCAAATTCAAAACTTCCTCGTAAGCATCGCCGACTTTCGTTTTATCGAGCACGTGCAAAAGCATCTCGCTGAGTCGACGCAAGCCAATCTCATCCGCACGAATAGACAAACAATCGCGCTCCTGATTCAACTCGAAACTGAGCAGGAAACTCGGCATATCAGTATACTCCCTCGACGATGGTCTTCTCCATCGCACCGAACGGCCGCACTTCGGCGACACCATCCCACGCATAAGGCCCACGCGGCTCACGGCGAATGGCTTCGTCTCTCTCAAGGAAGCGAGGCATGAAAAACTCTTTGGTCAATGTGGTGAGTTCTACTCGACCCCATTCGCCGTAGTTCTTCAAGACCGTCGTATTGTTGGGATCCACAACGCGGAGGACAGCCCGGGGTTGCGGCGCGTAGTAGGTGATAGAGAATTTATCCTCGGCACGAAGCGGCACACTGGCAGCAAGACCCATTAAGGTGTTGCCGTAGGTTGGATAAAAACCGATGCGGCCCTCGAGGACCTCTTCGACGATGTAGCGGACATATTGCGGCGCCATTGTTGTGCCGCCACAGAATACGCCACGAATGCCGGCATCCCAGAGATCGATTTTTTCTGAAAGCGCCTCGAGAAGTTTAGGCGTCGTGAAGAGACCGCTCACCTTGCGATTTTTCAAAATGGTCACCGCCTGATCGACGACGTGATCCATGTAAGCGCGCGCCTGGTCAAAGTGCTTATTCGTGATGAGCTTCTTCACCCAACGCGGATCGAGGTCAATGAAATAGCAGGAACTGCCGCGCACGTTCGCGAGATGTTCGATCGCGAGACGCAAACGGCGGGGCCCCGTCGGGCCCATCATCAGCCAGAAATGATTGCGCGGAAAATGTTCGTCGGAAATCTTTTCCGAAAACTCGCTGTAATCGACTTTGTAATCTTCCCAGCCAATCCGTTGTTTCGGCATGCCGGTGGTTCCGCCCGTTTCGAAAATACTGAAGGGACGACCTTTAAACTTGGCGGGCACCCAGACTTCCGGTTGTAAATCACGCAAGGATTCGTCTTTGAAGTGCGGGAACTTCTGCATGTCCGAAAAGCTTTCGATTTCCGCACGTGGATCGAAGTTTTTCTTAGCCCAGTCGAGCCAATAAGGGCAACCGGTTTCCGGCGAGAAATGCCACTGGATAATTTCGTCGAGGTGCGCGTCGAGTTGCGACTGCGCCGTTTTAATTTGCTCCGTGGAGATGCTGGCTGACATATCAATTGATAATGATCTGGATGCAAGCGCGCAGCAGTAATCCGCGCGCTCACGAAGGAAAGCGGAGTTTATTTCTTCTCGTTCAATTCCACTTTTGGCGGCGCATCTTTTAATACGGCATTCTTTGATTCGTCGTAGAACGCAAAGAGATGGGCATTGGAATGAACATAGAGGACGCCGTTCGCCACGATTGGAGTCGAATACACCGGCGCGCCGAGATTGGTTTCGCTCAGGACCTTTTTCTCCTTGGTCGCCGCGAGCACCGTAAAGTCGCCATCTTCATCGCCGCAATAAACTTTGCCGTCGGCGACAAGGGTTGAGCCCCACATGTGCGCTTTCATGTCGTGCGTCCAATATTCCTTGCCAGTCTCGGCGTCGAGGCAATGCACGAAACCGGAGAAGTCGCCGACGAAGAGTAGGCCGGTGCTCGGATCAATCGAAACCGTCGAAATGCTACGATGGATTTTTTTATAATCCCAGATGACGCCGGTCTTGGTGATATCCCCGGTTTTCGTGGCATCAAGGCAAAGAAGATGACCAACGCCCTCGCCGTGTTCGGGGTCCTGGCCAGTCGCGACATACACACGGTTCTTATAGAACACCGGCGTCGCGTTCACTTCGCTTGGTCCCTCGGGCGCTGGATATTTAACGGACTGACCATCTTTCGTTTTGTACTCAGGCGGATTGCAATCAGCTTTCCAGACCGTCTTCAGGAAATCGGAGTCGCCTTCCTTCACCGGATTCGCATCAAATGCGTAGGTCCAACCGTCGCCGCCTCCAAAGAAAACAAGTTCTTTCCCGTTCACGGTGCCCGTCGAGGGCGAACTCCATTGGCCGTGGAAAATGCGAGAGCCGATCTTTGCATCGTCTTCTCCGATGAGCTGTCCGGTATTTTTATTTAACGCGATAAAGCTCGGCGAATTGGGCGAGGGGATATTCACGTGCGTCCAATCCTGACCGTTGGAAGTGCAGGCGTAAACTTTGTCTCCGGCGACCAGCACCGAACAGTTCGAGGCGTTATGGGGAAACACACCGAGTTCGTCCATCATGTCGTAACGCCAAATGATATCTGCGTCCTTGGGACCAATTTTGCCGGGCGGCTTACCGGGGCCGACGACATACTGCGCTTCATCTTTGAAGGCGCCGTCGTTTCCGTTGGCTTGTCCATCGAGATCCAGGCAGATCACTTCGCAACGACTCGTCACAAGGTAAACGCGATTCCCTTCTACACAGGGTGACGAGAGTAACCCGAGACTTTCCCAATCATTGACCTTTCCAGAGGCCAGTTTGGGAACGACGAGTTGCCACAGGAATTCGCCCGTCTTTTCGTCGAAGCACATCAGGATACTACGGTCACCTTGATGCTGAGGATCGCGCGGATTCTCGTTGTTAGTACCAACTAATACCTTGCCATTCGCGACGACCACGTTGCCGTAGCTTTGGGAACCGATCTTGGCGGCCCACTTCACATTCTTCGTCGTTTTGGGATCGATCTCTTCGCTGCCCGCTTTCGGTTTTCCGGCATTGAATTGCGAGGGTAACCCTTTGGCGGGTGAATACATGTTGCGACCGGGATCGTTGCCACCCCAGCGCGGCCAATCTGCGGCGAAACTGGAGTTGGTAAAGGCGCAGAGCGCAAGGGCAGGTAAAATCTTCGAAAAAGTCTTCATAGCTAATTCAATTAGGAATTAATTCGCACCGACGGAAACGTTATCCACAAAGACACGCATGTCTTGCGGGGAAAAACCGAACAGTCCCGGGCAACCGGTCGTGTGCGCTTGTTTGACCGGCACTTCATGTGTCCAGGCGGTCGGCTCGGCTTCATCTTTCTTCCAGGCTTTCGCACGCACCACACCAGAGCCATCAGCGGCAACGTCAACGCGCGTTTTCAAATGATACCAGACGTTAGGCAACCAATTGAATGGAACGGAATACTTGAACAACTCCTCATTGGAATTGATCTCGAGGGTCTTTTCATTTCCCTTCAAAAGGATTTTATACCGTTGGTTAATCAATCCGATATCCGACATTTTCCGCTTGTTTCCATCGCTCATCACGTCGGCTTCGATTGTGTAATTTTTCAACCAGGGCGTTCCCATGAAAATCGTTGCGCGGCGGAAGAAAGGGTTATCAACGGTTTTTGTGAGTGCCTTGCTGCCATCTTTGTCGCGCACTTCGAATTTGAAACGGGCGCCGATCCAAGGCAGCGGTGGATAGGCGAACGGAGTTGGCTGTTCGACCGTGTTCGTCGTGGTCTCGGTCAAAGTGAAAGCTTCGAAATCCTGTTTGATCGGCAAACCGGGAAGCACTCGACCACGAATGTAGCCCTTGATTTCCTTGCCGTCGGCTGTCGTGAAGGTTGCTTCAAAGGCGCCTGCCGATGGAACTTTGTCCGGAGCGGCAGTAAGCTTTCCATTTTCGTCGAATGACGCCTTCATTGTCGCTTTCACTTTTGCTGTCGGCGGGATGAACGAGGCCCACTTCACCTTTTTCGAATCGATGTTCTGTTCCACCGTCAAACCATTCTTGTCGAGTGAACGAATGTGAAAGGAGACGGATTCTCCGGGTTGAAGCAGCAGTTCAGCAGGAATGATCTGAAGTTGGGTTGCCGGAGCACCTGATATGGATGAGGCCACAGCGCCCGAGTCTTCGTTTTTTGGGGCGGAATCTTTCGATCCCCAGCAATAAAGCTTCTTGGTGGTCTGCATGTAGATTTTACCACCGTATGCCGTCGGCGTTCCATAACAACGACCTTCCAAAGTTGCCTTGGCGATAATTTTCCCTTCGGTGTCGGTTGGTTCGATCACATAAAGAGCGCCATGTCCGCCGCCCGCTTCATCTCCACTCTCGCCCGTGCTCGGGTCATTCAGAATGGGTGCATAAATTTTGCCGTCGGCGTAAATGGGTGAAGAATTGCGTTGTTCGATACCGAGTTTCAGTTTCCACAACACGTTGCCCGTGTTCGCATCGACGCAGACCAGATCACCGACTTCGCTTGTGACATAAACACGGTCACCCACCAGGATCGGCGAACTGGTGGAGGTGCGGATTTGATTGCTCCAGAGTTCCACTTGTTTGCGTTCGACAACGATCGGATCAGTAGAATTTGTCGGCGTCACCTGAGGGATCTTCAACGCGACCATTTGCCCGGGTTCATAAGGCGTTCCGTAAATTGCAATGATCTTATCGTTTTTGTGGACCAGGACCGATGAGTTGATGCCGGCTTTAAACAGAGGCACACGAAAGATCGGCTGTCCCGTGCGAGCATTCAGACCCACGACCGCCCCGTCACCCGTGGCTGCGTATAAGACGCGTTTGCCATCCAACACTGCAAGGACAGGATGTGAAAACGAGTTATCCTTTGGTTGCGCCCCAGGCGTAGACGCCCAGACGATCTCTCCGCTTTTTTTATCAAAAGCGTAGAAGCGGTCCGATGCGGGGCCATGTGCGCCCCAGTTCGCAGTGATGCCACGAGTAATGACAAGGTCATCATCGATCACCGGCGAAGCGCTTCGACCATTTGGAAAGGTGAGGCGGCCATATTCTTCCATCATCGAGTGTTCCCAGAGTAGTTTTCCATCCGGGGTAAAACCGGCGAAGATACCCTGAGTATCCTGAATGTAAACGTTTCCGGTCTCAGGATCGATGGTGGGCGCGGACGTCGCATAACGTTTGTAAATGGTGTCGCTGAGAAAATCCAAATAGAGCTTCTCCCACACTTTCTTTCCGGTGGTCGCATCGAAGCAAGCGACCCCTTCTTTCAACTGCGGCCCGTCGCCCGTATAGCCCATGATGTAGACCTTACCCTTAGCAATCACGGCCGTCGACATGCCGGGGAAATCTGCAGTCCATAAGGCATTCTTCGCATCGATCTTCCCGGGAAGATTCTTTTCGATAGCACTTCCATTTTGAGCAGGGCCGCGCCAGTTGAGCCAACCAGAAACGGCCGCCTGAAGCGGATGAAAAGTTTGTGTAGCCAGTAAAAGTCCGAGCGCGAGTGTTGTCGTCGCGAAATTTGATTTCATAATGCGCAATATTGCTGGGGCCGACGATGAAACTGGGTTGTAATATTCAACAAGGCTGGACGAGATGCAACGTAAATGATACCTACACGTACTATTCAGGATAACCACCATGGCTAAACGCGAACCCGCCAAAACAATTCAGCCTTTGCCAGTGGACGCCCCGGCGCGCCGACGGTTGCCTATCTTGCTACGCCATGCCTGGTATGGATTAAACCAGGCATTCCGTCGACGCATCACGCATCTTGGTATTACACCGGATCAATTCACCGTCATGCGTACTTTGCTGGAGGGTGGTGACGACGGGTTGATGCAGCGCGACTTGATAAAGAAAATGGCAAGCGATCCGAACACAATTGCCTCTCTTGTGGACCGCATGCAAAGGGCCGGGTTACTGGAGCGGGAAACGCACGAAAAAGATCGCCGGGCAAATTTATTAAGGCTGTTGCCCGTCGGGCGAAAAAAGTATCTGGAGGCCCGTAAAATCGCGTTGTCCTTACAGGCGGAAATTCTTTCAGCTTTACCCGAAGATAAACGCGAAGCGTTTCTTGAAGATTTGGCTCAGGTGGCGGAGAACTGCCGCACAGCAGCCGAAAAAAGTTAATGAGCCACGTGGCTGCTGGTGCTCAGAAACTCAGTCACATCCGAGTAGTTCGCAGACTTCACAAAGTAAGAAGTAGCACCCAACTCATAGGCTTTTTTAATCTGATCAGGTTCTTCCGAGGAACTTAAAATCAATACGGGCAGGTCCTTGAATTCCTTTTGTGCACGCACCCATTCCAGGAGTTCAAACCCGTTTTTCTTGGGCATTTTCAAATCGATTAACAGCACATCGGGCGATGGGAACTGAGTGCGATCAGCAAACTGATTAACACCAGTAAGCCAATCGATGGCCTGCTGCCCGTCTGGAACAGAAAATAGCCGATGCGGCAGGTCTGCTTTTGTGACTGCGTTTCTAAAGGAAAAGATTTCGTCAGAATTGGTTTCAGCGTGGAGAACGACTGGTTTGTGAAAGCGCTCTGCGCAATCAGGACAGACGGCATGAGTAAACTGAGTTTTGTCTCGCCGTTGTAAATATTTCTCCACTTGCTGCCAGTAGCCTCGATCATCCCGGATGTTCTTGCACCAGGCGCAAATTGGGAGGAGTTGACGAAGTTGTCGCACTTCGCGACCAATCCAGGCCATTGGAAAAGCAACCGTAAGAAAGGCTATAAGGACGATGCCCGCGTTCCAATAGCGAACAAAAGTGCTTTGGTGTTCAATGTTAAAATTTGAATACCCCCAACCAACCAGCGCGACGATTGATACGATCAACCCGGCCGTTTTTCCGCCACGCCACGCTGCGGCGCCTATCGGTAAATAATAGAAGACAAAAAAACGAACTTCAAAGCCGGTGAGCTCGTCGCCCCAGGCGATGGCCACAGTGAGCAAGAAAATGAGCGTATAGAAAAATGCTTCAGTGGCTTGTTTGCGGTGCTTCATCGGGAAAACGTGCCCTCAAGCTTATGATTCTCGCGAAAGACCCACAACCAAATTTTCAAAGCGGACGGATCGCTTTTATGAGGAACTGTTTATAGCCCTTCTCGTAGGTCAGGCGAGAATCCCTTTGACCACATTCCGTTCTTCAACTCCGGTTAAGCGTTGATCCAAACCTTGAAACTTGTAGGTGAGCTTACGGTGATCGATTCCCATGCAGTGCAAAATGGTGGCGTTGATTTCGCTGATGTGCACCGGGTCTTTGACCACGTTGTAGCTGAAGTCGTCGGTCTCGCCATAAACGGTTCCACCCTTAACTCCACCGCCAGCCATCCACATCGTAAAACAGCGCGGGTGATGGTCGCGTCCATAATCCTCCGGGGTTAGTTTTCCCTGGCAATACACCGTCCGACCGAATTCTCCACCCCAGACCACCAGTGTCTCATCGAGCATCCCGCGATTCTTCAGGTCCGTAATCAAACCGTAGCAGGCGCGGTCAACATCTCGACATTGCAGCGGCAAGTCACGTGTCAGGTTGAAATGATGATCCCATTCACGGTGAAAAATCTCAATGGACCGAACACCTCGTTCCGCGAGGCGACGCGCCATCAAACAACTGTGCGCAAAGGTCCCTGGGGTCGTAGCTTCTGGACCATAAAGATCGAGTGTGGCTTTGGACTCTTTTGTAATGTCGGTCAACTCTGGGACAGAGGACTGCATTCGGAATGCCATTTCATATTGCGCGATACGCGTGTTGATTTCGGGGTCTCCAACCTTTTTGTATTCGGCCTGATTCAGTTTGGAGAGTGCATCGAGCCATTGGCGGCGGGTGTCTTTATGCACGCCCGGCGGATCGCTGATATACAGAACAGGATCCCCCTTTGCTCGTAGCGCTACCCCTGAATGTTTCGTTGGAATGAAGCCTGAACCCCATAACCGTTGATACAACGCCTGTGCATCCCGCTTTGCGGACCAACTCGGTGTCATTACAACAAACGCCGGAAGGTTGTCGCATTCGCTTCCCAGTCCATAGGACAGCCACGAGCCCAGACTCGGCTTGCCGGGGATCTGGAATCCGGTCTGGATAT
>JAQGOU010000330.1 GCA_028293445.1 Verrucomicrobiales bacterium
TCGTAATGATCGCGGCGATCGCCCATGAGGTGAACCGTGCGGATGATTTTCCAGCTTTGTAGTTCGCTGATGCTGGTGCTTACGTTCGAACGGGCGACCGAAAGGGTTTCGGCGATATCTTCGGCATCCAACGGCTTGGGTGAAATGAAGAGCAGAGCGTGAATCTGGGCGACCGTCCGGTTAATGCCCCACTGCGTCCCCATTTTGCCCCAATGGAGGATGAACTTTTCCTGGACTGGTGTGAGCTTTGGCATTTCTTCCGTTTCTGTCTATACAGAAATTACTATACGTAAGAGGCCTCTGTCAAGTTCGAGAATTTTTTTTGGAATTCCATTTGAACCCTGCGAAAAGCTTGGCCAATGTATCTTAAATATGGGCGCACAATGGAAACAAGCCGGGCGCGAAGCCAGCGCGCATAAAAAAGGTCAGATGGTCGTCAAGCTTGTCCGCGAGATCATGGTCGCGGCCAAGATGGGCGGTGCTGATCCTGATTGTAACGCGCGCCTTGCGGCCGCCATCGAGAAAGCCAAGAAGGCTTGTGTCTTCAAGGACACGATCGATCGTGCCATCAAGAAGGGCGCGGGCATCGGCGAGGAGAAGGTTAATTTCGAAACGGTCGTCTACGAAGGATTCGCGCCGCACAAAGTACCCGTCGTTGTTGAATGCCTGACCGACAACCGCAACCGCACCGCTCCTGAGATCCGCACCCTGTTTAAAACCGGTTCACTTGGTCAACCGGGCAGCGTCGCCTTTTTCTTCAATCACATGGGCGTAGTCGAAGGGACTCACAAGGATTCAAATCGCGATGCCGAAGGCGATGCCATTGAAGCCGGTGCACAGGAAGTCGAAATCCTGGCAAGTGAAGAAGATGCTGTAGGCCAAAAAGGCGCGCGCTTCCTCACTGACATTAAAGATCTTGATCACGTATCAAAGGCGTTGAAAGCAGCCGGATGGAACGTGACCGCATCAGAAATTCGTTATCTCGCCAAAGAATTCCGAGAACTGGACGCGACGGCGCATAAGGAAGTGATTGATTTCCTGAACACCCTCGACGACCACGACGATGTTCATCACGTTTACGCTGCGGTGAAGTAATTCCCCGTTTTGATTGAGGCATTATTGCGGTAGTTGCAATTCACGCCACATCTGCAGGAGTGCGTTCACATATTTAGTTGAGCCATCAGGTTCAAGTCGATTAGTGCCGAGCCACGTTTCGTAGCCGCCCAGCTTGTGCTGTTCTGGCGTCGGCAGGTAACCGTAATAACCATTGGCAATCTCCATCGTGAAGCTTGGTTTGAATGGACTGCGTTTCTTAATCTCCAAACCCGTTTCGCAAAATACTTCATTGGGAATCCCGGCAATACCCGCGTCGCCAATGCGCAATGCCTGCACCGGGAACGCGAGCGTTGGAGGATATTCGTTCATGCGGAGGGATCGTTCGGCATAGATCTGCTCAAAACTATCCAAGACCGGCGGATTCCCGGCCTTGGCCACAATCTGTTTGGCGCGTTCCAACTGTTCAGGGCTTGGATGGCGCACGCCGATTTCGATGAATTGCAATTGGCCATCGAGCGGGACCCAGTCGTGGAACTTAATCTTTTTGTACGCTTCGAGGGCCGATCGTGCGATGTCATTCGCCACGTCGTGCATGTGTTGGTAAGGCGGTTGCGTTGATTCCTTTTTTGTGAAGTCGATGTTGTTGATGTCCCCGCTCGTGCCGTTGCTCAGCATGGCGACGAATGGTGGATCTTTACGGTCGGCTTTGAGCAATTCCTGCATGCGATCGGCAAACACCGCGAAATAATCCGCCGAGATATGTCCATCTGGAACTCCGCCCGCGTAATGCAGGGAGTAATTCGCGAGTAGCGCCATCGGTTTTCCATCGGGCGATTCAAGCGCGATCAGACAGATCTCCGGATCGGTCGGTCCAGCAGGGCGAAGCATGTCTTTGCTTGCGCGCGGCGGATTCATGCGCACCTGATCGTTCGTGCCACCGAACGGATTTTTGCCGATCGTTCCAGGCTTCATCACCCAACGCCGATTGAAAGCCTGGTTGGAATTATGTCCGACGCCCCAGCCAATGCGTGCCGGGGCCAGATTATTGGCAGCAGTGCGAACCCCATCGGCGATGCGTCGGATGAGGAACTTTTGATAATCATCGAGCGGTTGACCATAAGCGAAACGATTCTTTCCGAGCGCACTGCTCGCTGAATGTGTATGTGTTGCGCAGATTAAAATATTGCCCTCAGGAATGGAGTTCTCGGCGTGAATGAGCGCACGGGCCGCATCGCAAACTTCCTGTGCGATACCAAGCAGATCGCAGACGACCAGGGCCATGCGTGTCTCGCCATTATCGAGTACGAGGCAACGCGCGTGCAGGTCGTCATGGATATGGGTCGAAGGCACGGGATGAAATCCACCAACGATGGGGCCGCCAATTTCTGGCGTGATGTTGCTCGTGGAGGCGCCGGCGCGGAATTGTTTCCTGGTGGACTCGGCCGCCCGGGCAGCCACGAAAACAAAAATCAGAATCACCAGAGAATAGCGCAGCATCCGTCGCGAAGTGTTCATCCCGGAAATAATTCCTAATTCAATGCCGATTTGCGAGCTACTTGCGCGTGTTCACCGTAACCTGCTCTAGCATTTCAGCCTCAGATTTGTATCGTCACAGCGATGAAGATCACGCGCATCGAAACGATTCCTATCAGCGTTCCGATCAAGCCGAGCCTCGCCATTCGGAGTGGACGCGGGGGCACACACACGGCTTCGCCTTTTTTGCTCGTTAAAGTTCACACGGACGGCGGCATCATCGGACTCGGCGAAGCGTCCTGCACCCCGCGCTGGAGTGGCGAAGATCAAGTCACCGGCGCGCATCTGATCCGCACTTATCTCGAGCCGATGTTAATCGGCGAGAACCCGCTTGAGATCGAAACGCTCACACAGAAGTTCCGCCTCGCCTTCGCCGGAAATTTTTTCACCAAGTCCGCGGTGGAGATGGCGTTGTGGGACATCGCGGGCAAAGCGGCGGGCAAACCTGTTTACGAATTGCTTGGCGGCAAAGTGCGCGAATTCGTCCCGACGAAATGGTCGGTTTCTGGCGTGGACCCAGCCAAGGCTGCCGAGATCGCGACGTGGGCTGTTGCGCAAGGGTTCAAGGCGATGAAGGTCAAAGTCGGCATTAATCCCGACGGTGATGTTGCGCGTGTCCGTGCGGTTCGCGAAGCTATCGGCGAGAAAACGAAACTGGGTGTTGACGCGAATGGTGGCTGGTCTTTCGAGGACGCGGTGAAAACGATCGAGCGCCTGGGTGAATCAAAAATCTATTTCGCCGAACAACCTATCGGCACCGAGGACGTCGCGTTGCTCGCGGAAGTGCGCAAGAAAATCAAAGTGCCAGTGATCGCGGACGAAAGTATTTACACCTTACAGGATGCCAAGACGTTGGTGCGTCTTCACGCGGCGGATGTCTTTTCCATTTACGTTGGCAAAGCAGGTGGGGTCGGACCGGCGCGAGCGATTGCCGCGTATGCCGAATCGGTCGGATTGAAATGCACTGTTGGCAGCAATCTCGAACTCGGCATTGGTAGCGCGGCGATGACGCATCTGGCGCTGGCAACCCGTGGCATCGACGCCGAGAGTTTCCCCTGCGATATCATCGGCCCCTTCTTTTACGAAGATGACGTGGTGCTCGAACCGCTGCCGATCGTCCCAGGTCAGGCCCGCGCAACGGACAAGCCAGGCCTTGGGGTGGAATTGAATGAAGAAAAGATAGAACGATATCGAGTGCGGTAAAAAAGCTGCTCTTTCATTTATTAGCCCCGACGTGATGCCAGGTTTTCTCGTGCCTGATGCCCGCTCACCAAAGCCGCGATCCGTAGCAGTGTCACGCCCGGCTCGCAAGTTTCCGGGATAGCTTTTAGAAGCTAAAAATCATCCCATAATAATATTGGGTCCGATTTAGAACCTAAAACGCACCCAATAATAATATTGGCTCCAGTTTTGAAGCTAAAACGCAGCCAATAAATATATAGGGTCCATTTTAGAAGC
>JAQGOU010000363.1 GCA_028293445.1 Verrucomicrobiales bacterium
GAGTAAATTGGCACAAAGATCTCCATCCATGCCGTCTTTTGTGGGCTTTTGCATAAGGATACGCGACGTGGCCTAACGAAACCAGCTCAGCCAGCCCGCGCCAGTGATAATCAGAATGCAACCGAGACGCGATCGCGGGCTTAGATGCATCCGGTTGGTTAGCCCGACGTTGTTTCATTGATTGGAGCACATTTTAGTGCGTGTGGAGGAAACCAAAAATCGTCCGTCGCGACTTGAACGCCTTCGCGATGCGCGAGCATGGCCATACCACAATGCGCCCAACACCACGACTGTCTTGGGTGAAATTCATCCACGCTCACGATTATTTCCTCGCTGCTTTCCTTTTTTATTGGGCACCCACGAACTTTGCGAATGCTCTCCCAGAGTTTGACGAAATCCTTCTTTTGTTGCGTCACGAAGCTTTTCCAATCCTGCTTGAGCCATGGTGTAACCAACGGCTTCGTGGAAGCTCGTAGGTTTGGAAACCGATAGGCCCCCCAGACAATCTGAGCCTGTTGAGCTGCCTTATCATGGTCGCCGAGAATCCAGTGCTTCAGCATGCCGCACCAGGCACTTTCATAGAGTTCGCCGTTGTTAATAGGCGTGTATTGCTTGTATCCAGATGCATCCACGACTCGCCCGGCCAACTTCTTCAATTGTGATTCGCTTGAAGCAAAAATGGCGCAGTGCAACAAAAAGAGATCATGGCTCGGTCGTCCAAGAAAAAGCGGGGAAATATCCTGCATCTCCATTCCGCGGTCCACAACGCCCTCGACACGGCGGCGTACGTCGTCAATGGGACCCCCGGCAAGCCACTGACACCAGATCCAATCCACGCAACTCACCGCCATGCCGCCGCCGAAGAAACCATCTTCGAGAAGATATTTCCGCATGTCAGGGGTTATAGGTTCGCTGAATTGTGCCAACGTCTCGGCCCTTTGGGTTTTTTTCTGCAAATCTTGAACTGTCAGTTTCACGTTTAAAATCTGGTAAACGAAGCGGCTGGCTAACGTTCCGGATCAGCGAGCCCGCGCCAGTGATATCCAGAATGCAACCGAGATGCGATCGCGGGGTTCGCTGCATCCGGTTTGTTAGACAACGTCATAAACCGCGCTCCAATTTCCATCCATAATTCCGGCAGATGCGCCAAAAGATCAAAGCCGTGAGTGCAATCCAAAATATCGGATGAACTGCTGCCATGTATAAAACAAATGGAAAACTCGAACCAGCAATCCATTTCGGATGGACGAACGTAGGGTCGAGGCCATGAACCCAACGCGGCAACTGAAAATACAGAGGAGCGTGCGCGAGAATCCCGGAAACAAACAACACAGTGTTCTCTACGAACTTCGGTCGATGTGATTCTTGATTCATACGGTGCCGATGTTGTCTAACGAAACCAGCTGAGCCAGCCCGTGTCAACAAGCGTGAACCGCGCAGCGGAACGAAGAGCGGTCCACGGGCTTGGCTGGAGCGCTCTGGTTAGGCGAAAGCAGTCTTTAGTCATAGTGTTTGAGAATAACAGGTCCAGCCTGAAAAACATGGTTCGTAAAACGATGTTCATCGCCGTTAATAATATCCACCCAGACTTCGTTCCAGGTTAGCTTCCATTTTGGAGAAACCGATAGTGATGTGCGACTGCTCCCTGAAGAAATAAAAACGTAACAAGCCAATAGAGCAAAGAGGCAAACCACCATCGCTGCGGCAATCGATAAACCGCGAATGACACGCTTAGTTCTCACCGGTTCTTTGGCCTAATGACCCAAGCTCAGCGACCCCGGGCACGGGACGCGTGGATTGCAACCACGACGCTCGCGCCGGGTTCGCTGCAGCGCATGGTTAGGCGTTTCGGTCATGGCGTCAAAGGTGAGTGACCGGACGCCACTCCCCGCCTGAGCCGTGGTAAGTTTCAGCGCTGAGATAAAAGAGCTGACCGCAACTCGCGCAACGAAAGCCGTAACCGACGACATCCTCCCACGGACCTTCTGGGCTGACTGCCGAGAACGGCTCACGAAAAATTGGTGAGCGAGAAGGAGCCTCGATGATGGTGCCGTCAGCGACGTTGTCATGAGCAACGCGAATCGCTTTCGCCAGGTCCGCGGGCGAACGAATGTCGAATCGCTGGCGTAATGATGCGCAGCGCTCGCACTCGGGTTTGTTTTTTGGGCTGTCATTCACGGGTGCGCGAGAAACGCCTAACGACCCAAGCTCAGCGACCCGGCCCACGAGGGCGTCCGATTGCAACCTGGACGCGATGGCCGGGTTCGCTGCAGCGCATGGTTAGGCGTCATGGTCATGGTCTTCTGACTTCATCATCACCCAAATACCAAGAAATCTCGTGCCGAACGTAATAGCTGTCACAAGTAACAACTGGCCGACCATAGACCACATGGCATGAAACAAAGTAGCCAAAATCGCGATGGGAACGACACCAATGCCGCCAAGCAACAGACCAATCACAATACCAGTGACGCCCCAAATCGTGTAGCTGATGAGCAAACTCCAAACCCAGAGCGTGAGACCAAAAACATACGAGGCAAGGTAGATGCCTCCGCCAGCAAACGCTCTCGTCCGGCGAAAAATGGCCAGCGGTAGCAAAACAAGAATGACGACAAACAACGCAACCGCAGTCAGAACAACCAGCCACGGATAAACACGCTCGCTCAACCATACGCCGCCCTTGATGAACATCATCACGATGAACATCACGCCAACCAAAATGCAGATACCCAGTAGAAATGAGCCGATGGACTTGAGCGTGTCTCTCATGGTGTGCGAAGCCGCCTAACAGTTAAGTCTGCCTCCGATGGGACGTGTTATAAGGCGTCATTGGGGCGACGGTAAGTCTCGCTTTGGCCGGTGTCCAGAGCTTTTGATTCTCCTATGCGGTTCCATATTGAAACGGCAAAGGCATTACGGGTCTCCGATAAATTGCTTTCAAATCCCAAGGCCAAATTGCGGGACCCCTTGTCGGTGTAAACGCCGTAGCGTGAGCGGAACTTGGAGAATCTGCGCACGACCAAATGGCGGCTTTGTTCGTAACGATGGAGGTATGGCTCTGATATTGCCGGTGGCGAGCCGGGGGACGGCTGCAGAGGGCTTTACTGGTTGCAAAAAATTGTTCGTAACGTTTTCGTCGCTTGCGACAATTATTATATAGATGCAGGAATTGGATGACATCGCCTTGTTGCGGGAATACGTCGAGCTCGGCTCCGAAGATGCCTTTGCCGTGCTTGTCGCGCGGCACATCAATAAGGTCTATTCGGTTGCGCTTCGGCACACGGGTAACCCGCATCAAGCCCAGGAAATTACCCAGGTTGTCTTCGTCATTCTGGCGCGGAAAGCCCGCAGTCTCGGGAAACGGGTCATCCTGGAAGGCTGGCTTTATCAGACCGCCCGGTTGACGGCGCTGGCCTCGGTCAGAAGCGAACTCCGACGCGCCCACCGTGAACAGGAGGCCTACATGCAATCCGTTTCCAACGAGACTGAATCTGATCCCTGGCCGCAAATTGCCCCGCTGCTCGATACGGCCATCGCCAGCTTGAACGAAACAGACCGGCATGCGGTGGTGCTGCGGTTTATTTACGGCAAAAGCACGAAAGAAGTCGGGGCGGTTTTGGGGGTAAATGAAGGCGCGACCCGGTTGCGTTTGCATCGGGCCATGGAAAAGCTACGGCGCTTTTTCGATAAGCGCGGAATTATTTCAACCTCGGAAACCCTCGCCGGGGCGATTACCGCGCATGCGGTGCAAAGCGCCCCTCTTGGACTGACAAAAATCGCCACGGCGCTCGCGTTGGCCAAAGCGCCAGTGGTTTCCGGCACAATATTAACTCTGACTAAAGGAACATTGAAAATGATCGCTTGGACCAAAGTAAAAACCGCCGTCGTGGCTGGCGCAGTCGTCTTGCTGGCCACGGCAACGACCTCCGTCATCATCAAAGAAATTCGGCACCGCGCGAATACACATCGCAGTCCTGTACCGCTCAAGACGGCAGCCTCCGGCAGCGTAAGGGGACAGTTGTTTGGCCAAGGCCAATTGATTAACGCTGGCAATACCACGCCGGAAGATGCCTGGGAATCGCGTTATTGGGCGCGAGCCCAAGGCGACTATGATGCGGTATTGGCTGGAAACACACCACAAGGGGATAATACGGCGAAAGAGTGGATGGGAGACAGGTCGACGTACCGCGCCCGGTCACAAAAAGAGTTTACGACGACGTTCCAGGGATTCCAAATCCTGGCGCGCAAAGACCTGCCTGATGGCCGAGTGGAGTTAAAATACCGCTTTACCTCGCAGGATAATACAGACACGACAACGCCACCGTCCAAGATTGTCACCATGATCCAGCTTAACAGCGCATGGCTATGCGACGGAACCCGCGCTTCCGATGAGGGTTGGGACGCCGGCAGCCAGCCCGAGCCGGAGTCCGCACTTTGAGATCTGATGCCGGTGACACCGCAGTTCTGGTGAGGAAACTATAGCGATTGCCAGAAATAATTTCCGGAATACTAAGGTTGGCCGCGCTGCGGAAAGGAGCGCGGCATTTATGCCGCTTCACCGCACGACTGACGAAAAACTTGGAGAATTCGCACGCCTGCTTTAGTGACCACGTTGAAGCGGCGTGAACGCCGCGCTCCTTTCGTTAGCGCGTCCTCTACCAGCTATCCGGAAATCTCTTTTGGCAATCGCTCTAGTTCATTAGTGTCCATTCGTGGCTTCTCACTACATCGTTCCGGGGAAGGCAGGCTGATTTCCTCCGGATGGTCGGATGGTCGAGCTGTCGAAAGGTATCTGCGGCCGGAGATGGTCAAAAACAGCCAATTCTGACTAGAATCTTCCTAAGTCACTGGTTTACAGGCTTGTAAAAACTGTTGTTACGCGTAGCGGACTCATTTCCAGCCTGAAAATGGAGGTGTTACCGCGTAACACACCCAATTACATCCTGAAAATGGACCTGTTACCGCGTAACAGACCCAATTCCAGCCTGAAAATGGACCTGTTACGGCGTAGCAGACTCATTTCCAGCCTGAAAACCGATCTGTTACGGCGTAACAGACTCATTTCCACGCTGAAAACCGACCTGTTACGCGGTAACAGACTCGTTTCCAGCCTGAAAATGGCGCCGCTACGCGTAGCAGGCGCTTTTTCAGCGTGAAATTGAGCGTGTTTCTGGCGCAGCAGTCATTTCCAGCCTGAAATTTTGCCCGTTTCTGGCGCACCGGTGGTTTCCTTCCTGAAAATGGGTCCGTTACGCGGAGCAGCTCCCAATTACATCCTGAAAATGGAGCTGCTACGCGTAGGAGACTCATTTGCAGCCTGAAAATGGCCGTGTTACCGGAAGCAGCAGTCATTTCCGCCCTGAAAACCGCCTCGTTACGCGTAGCGGCACCCAGTTCCAGCCTGAAAATGGAGCTGCTAACATTATCCGGCACTTTTTCAGCGTGAAATTCAGCGCGTTTCTGGCGCACCGGTCATTTCCTTCCTGGAAATGTGCTCGTTTCTGGCGCACCGGTCGTTTCCAGCGTGGAATTCCGCTCGTTCTTCGCGCAGCGGTCATTTACAGGATGTTTTTGCGTGCGCTTCGCGAACATCGGAGCCGGGGAGGCTGTTTGGACGGTCGGCGCGGATAACGGGCAAGTTTTCAGAGTGTTTTTATCCGTTTCGCGCGTCGACGGGAGCACGACAGCCTGAATTCGAGGAGTCGGCCGACCCAAAGCCGATTCTTTTCCGTCAGGACGAGACGAATCAAACAGCCGCTCGTAATTGCCTGGCAATGTCTTGCCCGAGCGCGACGGCTTCTTTAATCGGTCGCTGACTTTCGGCACGCTGCGGGGTTTCGGTTAGAAAGGAGATGGCCCGAAGGCTGAGCGTCTCGCCGGAAACCTGGGCGTGTGCTCCAACCGGACTTTGGCATCCGCCGCCCATGGCGTTGAGAAAGGAACGCTCGGCGGTCACGGCTTGCAACGTCTCCCAGTGAGTTAATCCGGCACAAATCTTTTCAATGCGCGGATCATTCTCACGGATCTCGATACCAATGGCCGCTTGGCCGACACACGGGAGCATCTCGTCGGTATTGAGAATGATCGCGAATAGTCCATTCGGGATCGCTCCACCCTTGAGTTCACCGGTGGCAGTGATTTGAAAATTCAGCCGGGCCAAACCGGCGGCGGCGAGAACGGTCGCGTCGATTTCGGGATTGTTTGCCAGCTTCTCCAGGCGTGTGGCCACATTGCCGCGAATCTCGACGACTTTGAAATCGGAGCGCGCGGCGAGCAGTTGCGCTTTGCGACGGGTGCTGCTGGTAGCAACGACGGTTCCAACGGGAAAATTCTTCAGCGTCATGTTCGCTTCGAAACCACGACCGGTTCCGGATGCGACACCGCGATAAATGAGGACGTCGCGCACATCTTCCCGTTTCGGTGTGGCGCCGAGCTTCAGGCCGGGAGGAAGTTCAGTCGGCAAATCTTTCAAACTATGCACCGCGAAATCTGCTTCACCGTTGAGTAACGCGACTTCGAGTTCTTTCGTGAACAGTCCGCGCGGTAATGTTGAATCAATGCGGGCCATCGATGCCGTCTGCAGTTTATCGCCGGTGGTCTTAATGATCTTCAGTTCAAATTCGAGTTCCGGAAATTTTTCGCGGCACTCGGTGGCAACCATGTTTGACTGCGCGAGCGCGAGGGCGCTGCCACGGGTGGCGATGATGATCTTGTCGGAGGGCATTGTTATTCCAGGGCGAGGTTGGGGTTTGTGAAACCGGTGCGGTTTCCGGGTGCGGACAACAAGCCGTTCACTTTCTCACGAATAATCGCGTTACAGTGGACGATCTCTTCCTGACGCTGTTTCAGGTATTGCGCGGCGATGGCCTGGAGATCATCGATGTTATAGAGGTAAACATTTTCGAGAAAGTTTACTTCGGGCTCGATGTCGCGCGGCACGGCAATATCAATCAAGAGCAGGGGACGGTTCTTGCGCAGCTTCATCAACGGCTGAAGTTTATTGCGATCGAGAACGTAATGCGGTGCGCTCGTGCTGCTGATCACAATATCGATCTCGGCAAACTCCGCATCCCAATGATCGAAGTGAATCGCGCGTCCTTTTAATTCTTCGGCGAGCGCCACGGCTTTGTCGTGGGACCGATTGGAAACGATGATGCTGTTGGCGCCGCGAGAGAGCAGGGCGCGTGCAGCCTTTTCGCTGGTCTCACCGGCACCGAGAACCATCACCGTGCGATCGCCGAGTGAGGTGAAGATCTTCTCCGCGAGTTCAACCGCAACGGACGCAACGGAAATACTGCCGCGCTGAATATTCGTGTCGGTGCGAATGTGCTTGGCCACATTGAAGGCGCGCTGGAAGGCTTTGTTCAAACGACTGCCGGTATGTTTGTGTTGCAGCGCGAGGTCGTAGGCTTTCTTGAGCTGGCCGAGGATTTCCGTTTCGCCGAGGACCATGGAGTCGAGGCCGCTCGCTACTTTGAAAAGATGTTCGAGGCTCTTCGGTTCGCCCAACGCGTAAAGTTCGTTCCCGATGGGATCCTGAAAGTTATGGTGTTCGAGAAGGAATTTTCTTAACGCAGCAAATGCCTGCGCTTCCGATCCTTCGCACGACGCGTAGATTTCGACGCGATTGCAGGTGGAGAGAATGACCGCTTCGCTCGCGAGTCCGCTCTCACGAATTTTCTGCAACACCGCCGGGACCGTTGCTTCGACGAAAGCAAATCGCTCGCGCACCGTGACCGGTGACGAATGATGACTTAAGCCTAGAACGACAATCGGCATATCAACGGTGGCCTGTCGAAAGAAGGCTCACTCCCCAGAACGTGAGGAGCACGAAAATAAAACTGCCGACCGAGCCGTAAGCGAAGCGTCGTCCCGTTTGCGAAAAACGACCATGCAGCACGAGCAGGGTTCCGTATATCAGCCAGACAACGGCCGACCAGATTAGTTTCGGAGCGATCTCCGGGTTATCGGTGATGTAGACGCCATAACGTTCCTTCATGAGAAATGGGCTGACCGCCAATCCAGCGGTGAGCAGGACGAATCCACCGAGGAGCAGTCGGCTCATCACTTTCTCGAGGCGTTCCATCGGCGGCATCATGGAAAAAACCGCGCGCATCTTGTGCAGTTTCAGATTTCTTTCTTGCGAGATATACATGCTGGCGGCGACGGCGCTCAGTCCGAAGGCACCATAAGATAAAAGACTTAATGCGGCGTGAAGATCGGTGATGCCGCTGGAGCGTTCGGGATTATGGAGGTCGAGTCCCGGCATGAGCGCAAAGGTTCCCATGGCAAAAAGAAAAGGGGAGGCGAACGCGCCGAGAAAGCGGAGCCGTGTCCAGAGACCGAATGCGAGATAAACCGCAAGAAGAGTCCAGGTAACGAAGGTCATCGCTTCGTACAGATTAGTCGTCGGACAACGGCCGAAGCGAGCGCCCCGGAGATAAAGCGCCGTCATGTTCATGATGAACCCGGCGAGGAGCAGCAGGTAATTGATCCGGTTATCCTCGCGAAAACCTTTTCGCCAGAGGAAAAACGAATAAATCATGCTCACGCCGAAAAACAGTACGGCGAGCAAATAACAGTGCCTGTCAGTAAACCATGACACGGTGGTAAGGTTAATTCAGCAGGCCTAGGCTGCAAGCTGCAATTCCAGCGTGCGACTGCTAAGCACGAACACTTCTTTGTAGTGAGAGCGGTTACTTACCAGAGAACGACCACTTCGTCGTCATGAAGGTCGCGGTCGCTGAGGGTGTGTATGACTTCGTCTGCATCAACGCCGCAGCGGTTCCGCTGGCGAATGCAGTCGCGGTGGAGGTGCCGTTGACCTGATAGGCGGTGGTTCCTACTTTGCCGATATCATTTCCTGGGAACATGATGTCAACAAAGGCGCCACGGTTGGCGTACGGCGCCAGCTTCCCGGTATTATCCGAAGCGGTGACGGCCAGCACGTTGTTGTAAGCTGCCGGAAAGGTTGGATAAGTGACGGGCGTATTCCCGGCCGCCGCGATGACAAGAAGTCCCTGCCTCGATGCTGCCCCGATGACCTGCTGAAGAAACGGGCTGTCGCCAGAACTGCCGAGACTCAAATTGATGATGCGCGCGCCTTGTTGTCCCGCTTTGATAATGCCATTGGCGATATCGAATGTGCTGGAGGTGGAATTATTGCCGTAAACATCCACCGGCAGAATCTGGAGCGAAGAAGACTGGCCCGAATTCCCCAGGGCCGATTGTTGGGCGTGCAAAATACTTTCTGCCATGAAAGTGCCGTGCGTCGGTTCATCCGGACTGCCGCTCCATTCCCCGGCCTGGTTGATGCCGGCAAGCATAAACTTCTGCATCGATGGATCCAGGGGCTGCACGTGTGAATCAATCAACGCCACGATCATTTTGTTTGGATCGGGATTCATCGTCAAATCAAAGGCGGGAGTGCCTGTGCCCGTCGCCGCGATCGGTTTGGCCTTTGGGATCGGAAGGGGATCGATGGAGTAATTCGATTCGATGTTTGCCACGCATTCTTCCTGGCGCAAATCCTGGCGGCTTTTCTCGGCCACGGCCTCGTCGGCGAACTGCAATCGATAAGCGTGAACCTCTTCAACGCGTCCGAGCACTTTTGCATTCAGCTTTTTGGCGAGATCGTCAATGGAGCCGCATCCGGGTTGGAGAAAAACGATCAGTTCGTTCGGAATGCGGCTGCTCTTGGCGGCTGCAGCAGGGGAACGAATTAATTGCGTTGCTTGTCCCACCGACGTTTTAAAGACATAAAGTTTTCGGCCCGAATTACTCTGCGGTGTCAAAGAGAAGCTTAATGTTCCGAGCAAACGTTTCAGGGCATCCGTGTCTGACTTATCTTTGAATTTGACCGAGGCTTTGTAGTCCGTGCCCGGCTCCATATAAACTTCCCACCCAGTCGCTGTGGAAATTTGCTCGAGCAACTCCGGCAACGGCAGACGTTCGATCTGCGCGTCCACATGATTGGTCTGCCAGTTGAGCGAATTGGCAGCGTGAACCGAAATAGCGGAGCAAGCGGTCAGGCAGAGGAGGGTTTTAAGAAAGATTTGCATTGGGTCCAGGTTGTAAACACCGCAACTGCCCTAAAGTCGCGGAAAACTAGGGTCGTTGCAAACGGAAAAAGCGCTGTGCATTGGTGGTCGAAAGCGTCACAACGTTCAGGTTATTCGTAATCGTCACTGGCGTAACGACGTTACCCCAGGTGGGCAGAGACAGATTAGTGCTCGATTGTAAGGAAAACCCGGTGGGCGAAACCGGCCATGAGAGCACCAGGCTATTGTCCGTGCGCGCGACATTCAGCTTCAAGTTGAAGGCCTCGAACGCGAGCGCATAGGTTTCGGTGTCGTTGAGCGAGGTGACCCCGCTGGCGGACTTCATCACTTGCAGGTCGTAGCGCCCGGTCGGGAGCTTCGGAAGAAAAAGGTGTTCGACGTTATCGACGGTGCTGATGCTTGAACCGACAAGGGATCCGCTCGTTGCGCTATAAAGAAAGAGATTGAGATCTTCGATGGAACTCTTTCCAGCGGCGCGATTCCACACCAGCGTCGCCGTGAGCGCGAAGGAGTTTCCTCCGTTCGCCGGGACATTGAAGTAATAATGGTGAATGCGGTCCTGATAATTCCCCTGAACTTTGAAATTCGTAATGGAATTGAAATCCCAGCCCACGAGCGACGCAACGTTGTTCGTGCTGCTGCCAGGCGGATGGACGCCGCCACTGACGTGAGATGTGGTTTCGGCAAAAGTTTGCTTGCCGCCACTCAACTGTTTCCATGAATTGAAGACATTCAAGATCCCCGCCCCATAACGCAGATCGAGCGGGTGTGTCGCTGTATTAGTCCAGTTCGACGGCTTCACCGCGCCGTTCAGGAGAAGCGCCTTGATCGCCCGTAAATCGCTTGCCGCCGAAACATTCGCGCCACCATCTCCGCGGTTAGCCGCCTGAACCAGAACAGCGGCAGCTCCAGCCACGTAAGGGGTGGAGAAACTTGTCGCCCCACCCGGCGCGGTCAGATCAGGTTTGCAGCGTCCATTGCTCGTTGGCCCCATACTCGAACTGGCACCATAGACCCCGACACCCAGACCATTGTAAGAGGTTGCCGCGGAAGAAATCGGACCGCCGTTGCCCGCAGCTGAGACAAAGATGGTATTGTGGTCGGCGGCATAGTCATCGTAGTTCTGATCCACACTCGAAACTTCACTGTCGAAAATAAAACTCTGGTTCACCACTCGCGCTGCAATCGTCGCGGGTGACGCTGCGCTGATGATCGTTTCATAGAAGTAATCGGCATCATAGTTGTCCACGTGCCCGACCCCAGGCGCCACGCCGGTCGAGGCCCCGTAAAAGTTTGCACCCACCGAATCGGCATGACCGGATTCCACGCCTACGGCATTCGGAAAGGTCGTAGCGGTGCCGTTGGTGGAAATCCAGGTGAACAAACTTTGCGATTGGCCTACAGCCGAAGGGTTTACCTCGAATGCGTTGGCAGCGATGAGGGCTTCGGGCTGTGCGACTAAAATATTGTTCCCGTTTAGGGTGGGATCGATTTGCCGCAGCAGAGTAACGCCAATTGTGTCCAGATTACCTGCCCAGGATGAGGCACGCGCCATCAGAAACAGGACTATTAAGACACGTTTCACTCGTTTATTAAGGGAACGCCGCCAAATCTCCTCTGTTTTAGCAGCTTTTGCCGAAAAGTGCAATTTTCGTGCCCGAAAGTAGGTGGAATCAATGGTAAATGGAGATTCGGCTTGCCGCACTAGGTTGAATTTTGCTAAGAACCCCGCGCTTATGGCAGCAATTGGCCGATTCCAAAAAGGCGATGAGATCTTTTACGCGAAGGTCGTTGACGGAGAAATCTTCCGTCTGCGAG
>JAQGOU010000427.1 GCA_028293445.1 Verrucomicrobiales bacterium
TGCCTTCTTTTACCTGATTTCCGGCCCAGCGCGCCGTTACCGCTTCGGTGTTTGCCATTCCAGGACCTGTTTATCGGCCAGGAGGCGCGCGCGCAGCTTTGGGTAGTCTATCTTTTGCGCCGGGACATTTTCATCAATCGCGTGGGCGGCTGCCGTGGCAGCAGATTGGCCCAACAACATGAACACCGGCTCCATGCGGATCGAACCGTAAGCCGCGTGACTCGACGACAAACAAACCGGTACGAATAAATTTTCGCACTGCGATTGTTTCGGCACGAGGGAACGGTACGAGATCGCGTAGGGCTTATTGGGCGCAACCTGCACATCCCCTTCGTTCTCAGCATGGCCGAAGCGCACGAGCCGACGGCAATTATGTGAATCCATGTTGTAGGCAGCGAGGCCAATCGAATCTTCGGCGACCCGTTTCGCGCGACAATCGTTTTCGTTCATAACGTAATCGGAAATCATGCGACGCGCCTCGCGCACATAGAGCTGGTGTGGCCAACCGCCCGTATCCGTGAATTCGTTTTTGCACAGGCCCCACGATTGCATATCTTTGCGCATGCTCTCCGGGACGCGCGGACTCGTAGCGAGAAAGTGGAAGAAACTGCGCGTGTAATTCTCGTGGGCCTTCCAGATCTTCGCCCGCTGTTTGTAGTCGGCGTCAGGGTAATCGTAATTCGCGCCGATAAAATCCGTGGAGAACCCACCGTTGTTATTGATGTCCGTTTTGCCGTTGGGCATCGGCTGAATGTGCATGATTTCAGTCAGCTTCGGAGTTTGTCCTGCGGCAATGCGGGCTTCGAGGTAACGGGCCAGCAACTCAAAGCGTGACGCATCGTAATCTGACGGAGGAGTGATTGGGATTTGATTGGTTTTGTTCTGCGTGATGCACATCCGGAAATTGTAAGCCTGCACCGTGTGATCACCGTCCCCCGGTTTCCCAAGCTCATCTTTTTGGATGTAGGTGAGCAATCCGCTTTTGGGATCGCCTGGTGTTTTGTAGGGATCGACGGCAACAAGGAATTGATGTTTCGGCGTTTGCTCACGAATCCCGTTGATCGTCTCGTTGTAAACCGAATTGGCTTCCCGTCCGACATGATACGAGACCTTCGCTTTGGCCATCAAATCACCTTCGTAGGTGGCGTCGATAAATTCTTTGGCGCGAACGACGTTACCATTTTCCATTTTGATTTCGGTGATACGACCGTCCTTCTTCTTCACCGAGGCTAGATGCTGGTCGAAATGGACTGGAATTTTCTCTTCACGAATGAAATCGCGCAAAACGCTTTCGGCGACGCTCGGTTCAAGCTTCCAGGCTTCGTTAGTGCCGTAATGTTTTCCCATCCGCTGGTAAAACTCGAGGGAGATACCGCCAATGGCGGCTTTGTTCCCTATGTCCGTCTGGCTGAGACCGCCCGAAGTCATGCCGCCCAGGTGACGACCAAATTCCAGGAGCACAACGGATTTGCCCATGCGCGCCGCTTGCACCGAGGCCACCACGCCCGCGGCGGTTCCACCATAGACACAAATATCGGCTTCGATCTTTTCCGCAGCAGTGGTGGTGAGTTGTAGGCAAAGCAAACTGAGGAGCAGGGGAAACGCTTTTTTCATTCGTCTTCACGTTTCGCTAAAACGTTACTGAAAAACAAGCGCGAACTTGTCATGGGCGAACGCTCGCTCTACGATTTACCCAATGTCCACCAACGCGCCACGTGAGAACGTCTCAACGTCTGCTGCTGTAAAGAAATCGGCAAAGGGTGATTCCGGGAAGAAATCGTTGGACCTGCAATTTTCGACTTTCACCGGCTTCCTGATCCTTGTTGTCGTTACACTTATCGTCTACTCGCCGGTGTTTCGTGCGGACTTTATTTGGGACGACAACGCCATGATCTGGGATAACGCCTTGATTCGGGTGCCGAATGGGCTGTCGCAAATCTGGTTCAGCACGAGTCAGTCGGATTATTTTCCTTTGACCTATAGTTCATTCTGGTTCGAATGGAGGCTCTGGGGCATGCACGCGAAGGGGTATCACGTGACGAATATTCTCCTCCATGCGTTCAGCGCGTTTTTCCTCTGGCGCAGTTTGCGGGCGCTAAAAATTCCCGGTGCCTTTTGGGCAGCCCTGTTGTTTGCCGTTCATCCTGTGAACGTGGAATCGGTGGCATGGATCGCGGAGCGCAAGAATACGTTGTCGATGTTGTTCTTTACGATCGCGCTGCTTTTTTATGTCCTCTTTGAAAACTCGAAAGCAAAGTTGCAGGATTCCAAAGTAACGAATGACTACTGGTGGGCGCTCGCGGCATTCACGCTGGCGCTTCTTTCGAAAACGGCCGTCGTTATGTTTCCGTTTCTCGCGCTGGGATGTGCCTGGTGGTTGCATGGCCGAATTACAAAGCGTGATATTCTGGGGACGGCGCCGTTCTTCGGCGTGGCACTTCTGCTTGGGCTGGCCACGGTCTGGTTTCAATACAATCGGGCGATCAGCACGACAGTGGTCAATGGGGGTGATGTTCCGACGCGTTTGGCCGTCGCTGGCTGGAACGTTTGGTTCTATCTCTATAAAGCGGTGTGTCCGCTTGAGTTGATCTTCGTTTATCCCCGTTGGAACATCGACTCACACAACGCCCTGGCGTATTTACCCGCGCTGGCGGTTCTGTTGACGCTCGGGGCGTCATGGATGTTGCGGCGGACTTTGGGCCGCGCGCCCTTCTTCGCTTTTGCCTATTTCGTGGTGATGCTCGTGCCCGTTCTAGGTTTTTTGGATATCTACTTTTTTCGCTTCTCGTTCGTGGCCGATCATTATCAGTATTTTGCGATCATTGGAATCGTCGCCTTCATCGCTGCACTCGCGACGCATTTTCTCAAGCAACGTGCCGTCATTTTACTGGTGGTCCTCGCCGCCGTTTTCTCGGTGCAGACGTGGCGACAGGCCCACATTTACAAAAATCACGAAACCCTGTGGCGTGATACCCTCGCCAAAAATCCCCAGTGCGCGATGGCGGAGAGCAATTGGGGCTATCATCTGGCCGAAACGGAGCACAATTATCCGGCGGCCATCGAGCATTACGTCGCTGCTCTGAAATTAAATCCGAAGGATGCCGGAACGCATTATCTCTATGGCGTCGCGTTGATCAGTTTGAATCGGATTGATGACGCCGTAAGTGAGTTTCGTGAAACCTTAAAACTTGAGCCGGATAATTCCTTCGCGCTGCAAAATCTGGGCTGGATCGAGGCCACGAGCAAGCATGCCCATCTGCGTAATCCTGAGCATGCGCTTCAAGTCGCCAAACGTGGGGTGGAAGTCAGCAAACGAGAGGATCCATGGCAACTCGACACGTTCGCTGCTGCTCTCGCGGCCAATGGAAAGTTTGATGAAGCCATCACCACGCAAGAGGAAGCCGTGGCCGTAGCTCGCCGAAAAAACGACAGCAACGCCGTGGCTGACATGGAGCAACGGTTAGGACTGTATCGGATCCGACAGCCGTATCGAGAGAGCGACTAAGATGAAAGCACTCCTGATTTTTACGATCATCGCTTTCAGCTTGAGAACTTCTGCTGCGCCTTGGTTGACGGATCTGCCGACGGCGATGAAAATCGCGCGGGAAGAACGGAAGACGGTGTTGCTGGATTTCACCGGTTCCGATTGGTGTCCCGCCTGCAAAATGATGAAGGTAGAAGTGTTCGATAAACCCGAGTTTCATCGCTTTGCCGATGCAAACCTGGTCCTGGTCGAAGTCGATTTTCCAAAGGCGAAGACACTTTCTCTTGCCCAACACGAAGCCAATAACTACCTCATGAAGCGTTTCGGCGTCGAAATTTTTCCAACGATTATTCTGCTGGATGAAGACGACAAATATCGCGGCAAAACAGGTTATGTGGCAGGTGGGCCAAAAGCTTTTATTGCTGAACTCGAACAGATTCCAAACGTGAAACGACGAGAACCAGGAACTCAGGTTACCTCTCAGTCAAAAGAGATATTCCGGCCTGCCGCCAAGATTGAATATCCCCAACTGGCTTTGCGAGCTATCAGCGGGAGCAAAAAGCCTCTGGCGCTCATCAACAACCAGTCTTTCGCCCAAGGCGAAACGGCCATGGTGAAATTAGGCGATACTAAAGTGAAGGTGCTCTGCGAGGAAATCCGGAAGGATTCGGTGTTGTTGCAGATCGAAGGGCAGCCAGCACCGGTAGAACTTAGGTTGAAAGGTAAGACTCCAACCATCGACATCCCCGCCAAGACAGATTAATTTTTTTGCTCGCGACTCGCTTGGAAGCGGTTACCGGCAGAAAAACGTCGTGACGCGTTGGAGAAGGTCGCAGAGGTCACGGTAATTGCCGGGTTTGGTGTGAAAAGCGTCGGCTCCCAGAATGGTCGCTTTATCAATGTCCTCTTCCAGTTTTGAGGTTGTCAGCACGCAGATGAACGGCGGCTTTGGGGTCTTCGCCCGGGAGAGGCTCGACAAGACATCGAAACCGGAGACCCCCGGCATCTTCAAATCCAACACAACCAATGAAGGCAGTGGATGCGCCGTCCGGTCGGAATACTTTCCAGTGCCGGTAATATACGAGATCGCTTCCCCTCCGTTTTGCATGCTGCGCCATTGGAGGGAGTTGGTGAGTTTCTTCGCGGCCATTTCGACCAGTTCCAGATCGTCCCTGGAATCATCTACCACAAGAACAAGAGGACGGGAATCGGTAGCTGGAGTTTCAGAGGTCTTTGACATCAGGTGAATCGAATGTATCTGCCACTCTGGGAGGAAACAAACACATTTTCGTCCATCCCAGTCGGGTCCATTTCGAAAAAAAGCGCCTCAAAAGTTTGCTCGATTCTGAACGGTGTTTCGAGTTTCTATTGGGAAGCTATGTCGCTGATCGTGATCGGAATTTTGGCGTTATTGTTCTACGCAGCCGTTTGGCTGGGAATCATTCCGCCGCCGCATGCTGTTGTCCTTTTGAAAATTCGCAAAGGTGCCGTGCTGGTGACGAAAGGTAATCTCAAAGGCTTTGCGCGCTCCAACGTAGCGGAGATTTTATTGGCCGGGGGAGTTACTCGCGGTTTCATTGCGATCACGCCGGCCAAGCGCGTCAGTTTCTCCCGACAAATTCCCTCCTCACTTCATCAACGGCTGCGCAATGTTCTCTTGAATCAGTAGGGCTCACCCGCGTCCCTTGCTCACACTTTCCGCGACCGAAAGCTTGCCGCCCCGTGCGAAAATAAGTATTTCACTGCCGCATGGATGAACGGGAAGCATTGATCGCATTAAACATGGTTGAACACGTCGGTCCAATTCGCGTGCGACAACTGCTGGAACAATTCGGGGAAGCCCCCGCTATTTTAAAAGCTTCCAAGTCCCAACTGCTCCAGGTGCGTGGCATTGGCGAGGAAGTCGCTGAGTCAATTCGCACCTGGGAAAAGCAAGTGGATCTCAAGGCCGAACTCGAACGCATCCAACAATTCGGTTGCCACGTCATCATTCAATCGGATGAAAGTTATCCCGAGCTGCTGAAGGAAATTTACGACCCGCCGTTTGTCCTGTACGTCAAAGGCCAGTTGTTGCCCAAAGATAAAAATCCCGTGGCGATGGTGGGGTCACGGATGACCACGAGTTATGGAATGGAAGTCTCCCGGAAGCTGGCATTTCAACTGGCTTACGTTGGCGTCACGGTGGTCAGCGGAGGCGCGCGTGGTATCGATACCGCTGCTCATCAAGGCGCACTGAACGCGAAGGGCCGGACCATTGCCGTTCTCGGGACAGGGATCAATGTTGTGTTTCCAACGGAGAACGGTGAGTTGTTTGAACGCATCGCCGCGAACGGCGCGTTGATGACTCAATTCCCCTTCAACCGCAAAGGCGATGTCCAAAGCTTTCCCATTCGTAATCGCATCGTTGCCGGCATGACTCTCGGGACGGTGGTGGTCGAAGCGAACTTAAACAGCGGAGCCCTGATCACTGCGAACATGGCCGTGGAATATGGTCGCCAGGTATTCGCCGTCCCGGGGCGCATCGATTCGCCACGCAGCAAGGGCTGTCATGATCTGATTAAAAAAGGAGCCAAGCTCTGTGAAGGCACTGAGGATATCCTGACGGAATTTGAATACCTGTTTCCGGTGAGCAACCGACCACAGAGTGCCGCGCAAACGGGAACCTTGCCGACCCTGACTCTGACAGAAAACGAGAGAATTATTTACGAGGCGCTGAACAACGAAGACGAACTGAGTATTGACGATGTGATTCGCAAGAGCAACTTGCCGAGCTCAGCAGCGTCCGTCGCGCTGCTGAGCCTTGAAATGAAACGGCTGATCCGTCAATTGCCGGGCAAAATGTTTGTCCGGAATCAGCCTTCTTCTTAGAAACGACCTCTGCCTCCGCCCTGGTTTGGAGAATCTTTCTCAACCAGCTTTTCACTACGTGGAGCACGTTCGTGTGACGCACCCTGACCGCCGCCCTGGCCTTGTCCGTGCGGTGTCGCTGCTTGTTGCGGGGCACGTGGGACACTTGGAGTCATCGGTTGGGCGTGATATGTCGGCGTCTGCGCATTTTGCGCCGGCGCTGAATAGTGTGGTGCTTCAGGCGTGCTGAGACGTGGGGATTCAACCCGGTCTTGATGTCCTCGACCCGGAGAAACCGCATCATGACCTGGACTGTTTCCGCGAGACGGACTCTGCGCCGGGGCGGGCGTCAACGGTGCTTGCGCTTGCGGAATCGTAGCTATCACCTCGGAGCGGCCTTGATTTCGCGGAGCCGGTGCGCTTTGCCAATTGTTGTCGTTCGCACTTGGAGAAACATGTTTGGGTTTATCCTCAACTGTTCTCACGGTATCGCGTTCCGGTCGGCCAACGGACACACGCGGTGAAGAACTTCCCGGGGTCCGCTGCGGAACCACGGAAGGTAACTGCGTTGTGGGCGTTTCATTTCTGGTCGGCTGCGTGGCAACTTGCGGTAATCGCGGCTCGCGAGCAGGCGTGGCCCTCGTGGGTTTGCCGTGACCCTGATTTCCAGTGTCGGGAAGGGTCACTGCGGTATTTCCCGCCGAGGGAGAAACCGTTTTTCCACTTCCATGGGATGCAGTGGGACCTGTGTCCCGGCTGTTGTCGTTATGATGGTTTCGGCCCGAGAACCCAGACGACGCATTATTGTCCGGGCTAGTTGGCTTAACCGGTGTAATCCTCGGCTTCACCGCTTCAGGAGCCTGCGGTTTGTAGACCACCAGATCTTTCCCAACCTTATGAATGCGATCGGGCGTCGTGGCTGAACCACTGTTCTTCGGCCAATCGTGGATTGCCACTTGTTGGATCGGCTGCTTGGTGGCGGCCTCAATGCGCTTGCGACCAATGCCTTCGTTAACCACTGTCTTGTTATTAATGACGGTGTAATTATTGATGACCGTGGTGCGGTTATAAATATTGTGAATCGATGTTCGCGGTGCGCAATAACGATACGGATGCGGATCGCAGAACCGATGCACCGGCACGAACGTGTAGCACGAATCCGTCAGACCGAACTCAAAGCTGATTCCAACATTCGCGCTGCGATAAGTGAATCCGACGCCCACACCGTAGCGGGCCAACGGCGGCAATGGTGCCCAGCCACAATAATCTGAATTGTAGCGCCAGCTCACCCAGGACGGTCCCCAGACGGTATCAGGAGCCCAGATCCAGCCGTAGCGAACATCAGAGCACCAACGTCCGTAGTGGAAGGTTGCCCAACCCCAGGAATAATCCGACGCCCAATACCAACCAGAATCGGTATAGATCCAGTGACCGCGATCACAATACGGGCGCCATCCAGGATTCGTCACGACCGCAGCCGGTCGCCAACAACGTCCATATTGTGTTTCGACCCAGGAGCCGTAGGGCGAGAGTGTCTCGTAGAAATAGTCTGCACTGACTTGCGTGGCCGGTGCCGCAGTGATGAGCGCTGGAGCCGATTCCTGCGGAACAAGTGGGGCAGTGACTGCAACCGGCGCTGGAGCTGGCGCGACCGCCTGGGCTTGTTGCTTCGGTTCTGCTGCGGCAAGGTTTTGCGTCGGATCAGTTCCTTGCGGCTTGTGATTGATGACCGCCGTTACGACGGTGTCCGAGACACCGAGGTCATTCAGATAAACAATGTCCTCGGCAGTGGCATTGAAAGGCCAGCCGTAATTATTGATGAACGCGAGCAAGACATCTTCGCTGACGTTTGATTGATACAATTTCGCAATTTCCGTGACGCCGGGCGAAAGATCGGTTGGAAGCGTCGCAACCGGAGTTGCGTTGTTTTGGTTGAGAACAGGTTGCGGTTGCTGGCTGAGTGAATTGTCAGTTGCCGGGGAAGGGGACGCGACAATGGGGGGAGTCTCTGCGATCACTTTACGGCTCGGCTCGAAACATCCCACGATTGCTGCCCCACCTCCTAGAACGACTAAAAACCCACTCAATAAACGGGTCTTCATATATTTTTTGGGTAATCAGTCTAGGACAAGCTTAATCCAACTACGTTGGTCAACCGCTCATCTTTTGACTTAACTACCGCTGCTACAATGGACGCTACATGTGGCTCAATATTCACGGTTCGGCAAGTGGCTGATTTGCTGGGGTATACAAAAGAACCGGTAAACCGCCGGATTCCGTGGGTGTAGGACGGACCGATTGTCCTTTCCGGATAAATATTGTCCATTTCGTATAAGTCGTTGGATTATAGCTATTTGGCGACGTCCGGAATATTCCGGACGAAGTTTTAGCTTCTAAAATCCAGTCAGAATTAATCCGGACCACGTTTTAGCTTCTAAAATGGCGTCGGAATTATTCCGGATGGCGTTTTAGCTTCTAAATTGGCGTCAGGAATATT
>JAQGOU010000448.1 GCA_028293445.1 Verrucomicrobiales bacterium
AAACTTGCCAATACAGGACTGCTCCTCGAGATCCGGGGTGCTCAGCCCAGCGACACTGCCTCCGTTTACTTTCGAAAATTCGAAGGAGACGAGGGGAGTCCGGAAACACGAATCAAGGCCTGGCGAAAGGTCTTCAGGGAACCAGCTGAAACTTTAAAGGTGCAGTCCGAACAGAAAAAGATTGCTGCCTTTCCCGTCGTCTACGTCGTCATGGACGGAACGTCGTTACGCGAGACCACTCCGAACTTCATGCTGTTCGCCGCGATTGTGAAAACGAAGGAGGGACATGTTGTGGTTCGAGTCTCCGGCCCCAGGAAAGTCGTTGATAACTCCAAAAAGATTTTCAGCGAAATGGTCGAACGCGCGTTGAAGGAACGGGAATCCGAATAAGGAATTTCCGAAAAGAAGAAACCTCACCCTGACAGTCAGAACTATATAGTCGCTGCACCGCACGCGGTGCTCTCTCCTTCCCCGGAGAGGGGACAGCCATCGCACGTTTTCTGATTGGTCGATAATTTTCTGGCGAATCCAACGCTGGATTCTTCGAAGCTTTGGCAAACCAAGCATGTAAGTTTTGCCAAAAGACTGAATACGATTCTCCCTCTCCTGGGAAGGAGAGAGCACCCGCTGTGCGGTGCAGCCATTATCTAGTTCCAACTGCAGGGGTGAGGTTGTTTCGTTCCCGAAATTACATTTAGCAGTCGCTATAGTTGACTGGGTAAGGTTCCGTCCGCTCGAAAAAGCGTGATTAATAACTCCAAAGCCATCGTCAATAAATGGCCACACGCACTAAACTCAAATGACGCTACGAAAACTCCTTTGCCTTCTCGTCCTTACGCTCTCCGTTACCGCCAGAGCCGACGACTTCATTCTCAGCTACTGGTGCGGCCCACCCGAATCCGTCACCAACCTCAATAAAGCCTACGCTGAAGTCGCCGCGTGCGGATTCAACTACGCGATGCTCCCATGCACCGGCGTCTCGGACAAAGGCAACAAAGCCATCCTCGACGCCTGCCAAAAATCGAAGCTCAAATACATCCTTTACGATGGACGCATCGCTGGCGCCGACCCGAACTCTCCCGCGTTCAAAACCAATCTCAGCGCCGTCGTCGCTCAATACGGAAAACATCCGGCCCTCGGCGGCTACTTCATCACCGACGAACCCGACTACACCGCCCTCGCACGCTTCGGCGCCATCAATCGGGCGTTGCTCGACATCGATCCCAAACGTGTGCCGTTCATTAATCTTTACCCGAACTACGTTCCCGGCTTCGCGCTCGTCGGCCACACCTACGAACAATATGTGGAAGACTTCGTCACCAACGCCAGGCCACGGCTCTTGTCCTTCGATCACTACGCACTTCTGGACAACAACACGCTGCGTCCGGAGTATTTTGAAAACCTTGAGATCGTCCGTCGCCAGGGCCTGAAGCACAACGTTCCCATCTCCTTTATTTTCCAGCTCACTGGACACGGTGGTTATCGCGACCCTTCGGAAGAAGAAATACGCTGGCAGGTCAACACCGGCCTCATCTACGGCACCAAAGCGCTCTTCTATTTCACCTACTGGCATCCGCCGGCCGATCCAGTCTTCGCCAAAAGCATCGCCATCATCGGTCCCAAAGGCGAACGCACGCCTCATTACGAACAAGCCAAACGCGTCAACGCCGCCATCCGCGCCTGGGCGCCGACCTTGATGAAGTTAAAATCCACCGGCGTCTATCACACCGGCGATCTGCCGTCATCGACGCAACCGTTGCCGAATCAGCTCGTGCAACTCAAAGGGGGCGGCGCGTACATCATCGGCACCTTCACGCATCAGGACGGCTCGGAATGGCTGATGATCATGAACCGCGACATGCGCAACGCCGCCACCACCACTCTCCATTTCCCGCAAAAAATAAAAAAACTCCGCGAGCTCAGTTCCGACAAAGGAAAACTCCGCACCGTGAAACTACGCAACGACGACCTGCCAGTAACCCTTCCTGCTGGCGGAGCGAAACTGTTCAAGCTCTCCCAGTGAGGACCGCGATTTCGGTGGGAATGCTTTTAGGAAAAAAAGCGGACTTTGATAGGTGAGGCGGCAAGCGGTTCCCCCTCTCCTTGGAGGCATTAGTATCTACACAAGTCGAAGCAAGTTAGATAAACGCTCGCCCTCATCCTAACCTTCTCCCCCGAGGAGAAGGAACAGCATGCGCACGTCTCTGGTTTTCGGAGGACTGTCGGTCAAATCCCGCCGCGTGAATCTTCAAAAACGCTGACGAACGATTCTCCCTCTCCTCGGAGGAGAGGGCAGGGGTGAGGACGAGCGTTTTTTTATCCAACTTTCTTCAATCCCGACGTCACCGGCCGCGTATAGTCCGGCAATGGATGCGGCGCGCGGAAAGCCATGCTGCCACACTTTCCCACGTCATTTTCATATCGCCGTTCTGTTTTCGAATGCTATTTGTTTCCTCATCTTGAAATCCGCTTTGTCCCTCGCAATGAAACGCAGCGTGCTTTCTCTTTTCTCGATCGTTTTTGCGTTGATGGGCTTTTTGCCATGCGACGCCGCCGACCTCGCGCTCGCGCCTGCCGAATCATCCGGACACATCAGCGAATCAACCATCTGGGAACCAAAAGAAAAAAGCATCGCGGCTTACTTCGTCTACGGGTTGACGCGAACCACCAGGAACACCTTGCTGGCATTTTCCGAGGCGCGCGTTGGCAGTGTGAAAGACGAAGCGCCGCATCATCTCGCGTTGAAACGAAGCACCGACCACGGAGTCACATGGTCGGGCAATCTCTACGTCGAGGAGGCCAATGGAGCCTACTGGAAACAACTGGGCACGACCAATCGACTCGAATGCTGGTCGCAGCCCACTCCGATTGTGGACCGGAAGACCGGCCGCATTTTTCTTTTTTATGCACTTAACGAAGGCGGCTCCGAGGGAAAGAATACCCAATGTTTCACGCATGCGTTTTACAAATTCAGCGACGACGACGGCCTGACGTGGTCGGAGCGGGTCAATGTCACCGACCTGTTGAATATCAGGAAAGATGGCTCACCCAACCGCGATTCCAAAGGCAAGTGGGTGCGTGATCTCAATGGTTTCCCGTGCGATTGGCGCGGGAGAGCCGTGCATATGCCGGGACCGGGTCATGGACTTCAGTTGAAAAGTGGCCGCATGCTCGTGCAGTTCTGGAATCGCGTGGGACTCGTGACGCCCGAGGGCAAACAGGTGCCCACCAAGGAAAGAAACTACGGCCTCAGCTTCCTCTATAGCGACAACAACGGTCAGACCTGGAAATCCGGGCCGTTCCTCGGAGACGAACTCAATGCCACAGAATCCCGCATGGTGGAGTTGGACAACGGCGACATTTATCTCAACACGCGCACCACGACCGAGCGCCGCGGGGCACGCGGTGTCATGATCGGGAACAAGGGCGGCTTGAAGTGGAAAGTGAAAGGCTACGACGAAGCGATGCCGCCCTATTCGCCGGAGGATTCGGGCCTCACCGAACTGCGCAAGGATGGAAAGCAGGTGCTCCTGGTCAGTCGCTGTGGAAATCTCAACCACCGCCAGCAACTGGTGCTCAGCGCCAGTCTCGATGC
>JAQGOU010000457.1 GCA_028293445.1 Verrucomicrobiales bacterium
ATTTCGCGCGGACGACGCGCGTGTCATGGCGGAGCGGAAAGCCGAACGCATTGAAGAAATTCTCCTGGTTGGCGGCAAGATGCGCTTCGTAGAAACGTTAAAAGCTCCCATTCTTGACGGCACCGGAAATGTGACCGGAGTGATGGGCGTCATTTCAGATGTTACCGATCGTAAACGCACCGTCGACGATCTGCGGCGTTCCGAAGAAATTTTCAGGCACGTCTGGGAGGACTCGCTGGATGGCATGCGCTTGACGGATGAAACAGGCACGATTCTCCTGGTGAACCCGGCCTTTTGTCGCCTCGTAAAGATGAGAAAAGAAGACCTCATTGGCCGTCCATTGACGGAGGTCTATGAGGAAAGTCATCGGGCCACCGCTCTGGAGAAGCACAAGAAGCGTTTTGCCCAACGAGATATTGAACCTTTGTTTGAACGGGAGTTGTCGTTGTGGAATGGAGACCGCATTTGGTTTGAATTGTCGAATGGATTTCTTGATATCGAAGGGGAAGGTCCAAAACTCCTGAGCATTTTCCGGGATGTTTCGGAACGCAAATTTGCAGAAATCAAAGTGAAGGAATTCACGACGCGATTGGAACGAAGCAACCGGGAATTGCAGGATTTCGCTTACGTCGCTTCGCATGACCTACAGGAACCGTTGCGGAAAGTTTCTGTCTTCGGCGATCGCCTGAAATCAAAGTTTGGTCCCGTGCTCGGTGTTGATGGACTCGATTACCTCGATCGCATGCAAAAAGCGGCGGTCCGGATGTCGGCTTTGATTAATGATTTACTGACGTTTTCCCGAATCACGACCAAGTCACAACCATTCGTAAAAGTGGATCTGTCCAAAGTGGCGCAGGAAGTTCTTCTGGATCTGGAAATGCGCACCGAACAGGTTGGCGGCACAGTCGAAATTGGCGATCTCCCTGTCATTGAAGCCGAACCACTGCACATGCGGCAACTGTTGCAAAACCTGATCGGCAATGCGTTGAAGTTCCATAAACCCAACGAGAACCCCGTTGTGAAGGTGACGTCAAAAGTAATTGAGGAACCAAACGAGGAGGATGCACGTCTCACCCATCAGATGCTGCATTTGAGCGTCAGTGATAACGGCATTGGTTTTGATGAGAAATATCTGGATCGAATCTTCCAGGTGTTTCAACGGTTACACAACCGGACTGATTTTGAAGGAACCGGGATGGGGCTTGCGATTACCCGTAAGATTGTTGAACACCATGGGGGCACAGTTACGGCACACAGCAAACCGGGCGAAGGCTCCACATTTGTGGTTCAGCTTCCGATTAAACAGAAAAACCAGCAGCCAATTTAAAATTTATGAAGCAGACGTTCAATGTTGTTACGATTGTCATGGCCGATGACGATGCAGATGATCGCGAGTTGGCGGCCGACGCCTTTGCCGAATGCCGCCTCGCCAACAAGGTCCATTTTGTCGAAGACGGCGAAGAGTTGATGAACTATTTACTGCGGCAAGGTAAATACGAATCCCAACCGGATACTCCCCTGCCCGCTCTGATTTTACTCGACCTGAATATGCCGAAAAAGGACGGGCGCGAAGCGTTGAAAGAGATCAAGGCTCATCCAGACCTGAAACGCATTCCGATTGTCGTGCTCACGACGTCCAAGGCGGAAGAAGATATCCTGCGCACCTACGATCTGGGCGTGAATTCCTATATCACAAAACCCGTCACGTTCGAATCGCTGGTCGACACCGTCAAGGTGCTTGGTAAATACTGGTTCGAAATAGTTGAACTACCCCCGGAAAATGCGGTGAAATAGTTTGCGATGACCCTCCCGCGCATCAGAGTGCTGATTATTGACGATGATGAAGATGATTTCATCATCGCGCGCGATTTATTTCTCGAAATAGCTGGAACGGGCTACATGGTCGATTGGGCTTCGACTTACGCAGAGGCGTTGGAGCGTATGCGCGAACAGTGCCATGATGTTTACCTCATCGACTTTCGCCTGGGGGCTGACAGTGGCCTCGAGTTGCTGAAAGAAGCTCATGCGGTCGGCATCAATGCGCCGATGATTTTGCTCACTGGGCTCGGCGACAACAACATCGATATGGAAGCGATGCGCGCCGGTGCGGAAGACTTCTTGGTCAAAGGCAAGATCACAGCGCAACAATTGGAACGCGCGGTCCGCTATGCGATTGAACGCAAACGTGCTGAAACGGAAATTCAAAAACTGGCTGCGTTTCCACGATTCAATCCTAACCCGGTTCTCGAGTTTTCAGCAGAGGGGAAAGTGACCTACGGCAATGATGCGGCGCAGTTCTTGGCAACATCACTCGGGAAGGAATCGCTGGAGCCTATTTTGCCGCCAAATGCTCGCAGTATCGTTTCGGAATCTTTGTTCTCCGGCGAAAACGTCGCCAACCTCCAGACGTCTCTGAATAATCGAACCTTCAGTTGGCGATTCGTTCCAATTCAAGCAGCCCATGTCGTCCATTGTTACTGCATAGAGATTACAGATCGATTGAACCTGGAAGCGCAACTGCGACAAGCCGTAAAAATGGACGCCGTCGGTCAACTCGCGGCGGGCATCGCGCATGATTTCAACAACATCCTCACGATCATTCAGGGACACGCCAGTCTTTTGGTCGAGCATCCATCCGTCGGAAAAGAAGTCGAACGTCCCCTGAAACAAATCTGCACGGCCTCCGAACGCGCCGCGAATTTGATCCGCCAACTTTTGATGTTCAGCCGCAAACAGGTCATGCACCCGACCTATCTGAACATCAATAATGTCATCAACGATTTGATGCAGATGATTGGTCGTATTTTGGGCGAGCATGTCACCATCAACTTTCAGGGTGATGCCAACCTCCCCACGGTCTATGCCGATGCAAGCATGATCGAGCAGGTCCTCCTGAATCTTGCCATCAATGCGCGGGACGCGATGCAAAAAGGGGGTCAGCTTACGATCGGCACTCAGGAAAAAATTCTGCATGACACCGCATTTCTCCGTAATACCGAGGCCCGCTCCGGCCATTACGTTTGTTTGAAGGTGACCGACACCGGATGCGGCATCGAACCGCGCATTTTAAACCGCATCTTTGAGCCGTTCTTCACCACAAAAGAAGTCGGCAAAGGCACTGGACTCGGTCTCGCTACCGTTTACGGAATCGTGAAGCAACACGAAGGATGGCTGGAGGTACAAAGCACGCTCGGACTGGGAACCACCTTTGAAATCTATCTTCCGGTGACAATTTCCGGTGCGGCAGTGTCAGAGTCGGACATTATCACTCCCAGCACCACCGGCGGGAAGGAGACGATTCTTGTGGTCGAGGATGAACCGGCGCTGCGCGACCTGGTGGTCGATATTCTGCAACTCTACGGATATTTCGTTTATAAGGCAGAGTCCGGACCTGCCGCTCTGAAGCTTTGGGCTAAACACAAGGACGAAGTGGATCTGCTCCTCACGGACCTAGTCATGCCAGAGGGAATGTCCGGACGTGATCTCGCCGAACAGTTACAGGCGGACAAGCCCGAATTGAAGGTCATCTACACCAGCGGTTACAGTCCTGGCATGGCTGGTAAAGATATTGCCTTGCTGGAAGGATTTAATTTCCTTCCGAAGCCCTATCCACCCGGGCGTCTCGCCCAAATGGTCCGCGAATGCCTGGATGGACGAATCCGGCGCCCCGAGTTTTTCCAAAGTTAGCGCCCCGATTCAGCTTTCTTGAACCGAAAGCGAAACAATCTCGCCGGGTTCACATTCCGCAACGACATCAAATGGGCGGCAACACACCTCGCAGTCCGTCGTGAAATGCTGGGAAGGAACGCTGGTATCAATGGCCAATTCAAATGCCTGCCCGCAAAAGGGACATTGAACGTTTTCGCAAATTTCCACGCTTCACGTTAGATTCCCTCCGGGAGTTTGCAAACCACGAAAGAGGTTTGCTAAATTAGGCATTCTCTGGCAATCACTGACGGCTTTTATGATTTGGATCAAAAGAATTCTTGGCACGCTCGCCGTGGTATTACTGAATACCGCAACCTTATCCAACGCGGCGGAACCCTCCACCTCCATCGTCCGGCTTCATTTCATTGGCGCCAACCAGCTTTTGTGGAATACGAATGCTGCCAAACTAAAGAAGATTTGGGAACTGCCGCAAACAGCCCAAATGCAAAGCAATGTTTTGGAAAAAACTGCCACGGCTCTGGGACAATCGTTTTTCCAGCCCACTGCAACAAATGACACAAACCAGCAGGCTCTGATTTATCCCTTGCTCGAAGATCTCCTGCATCATGAATCTATTCTGGAGCTGCGAGGTGATGAATTGCCCTGTTTAAATGTCGCTGTGCAGATCGATGCAACTCGTTCTGCCTTTTGGTCCAGCAATCTAACGACACTCAGTCGCGGCAAGGACGCAAAAATAAAAAAAGATAACACCTGGTCGGCTCGGCTTTCGCCAGGCGTGCTGCTTAGTTTTGACCGGAAGGACACGTGGACCGTTGTCACCATCGGTTCTGCCACCGAGAGCGAACAATTTGTTTCCAATTTTCGTAAAAAAGAATTTTCCCTCCAAAAGACTAATTGGCTTGAGGGCAACGTCAATTGGGCTCGTCTGCAACAGGCAATGGGATTTTCAATTCCCTTTAAGTTCGATGAAACAGAATTTGCGTTAGCCGGAAAGGCGGACGATTTATTCACAACCGTTCGAATCCGCTTTCCTGAGCCGTTCGGTTGGACTTCCGAACCGTGGCATGTCCCCAGCGTCATCCGCGATCCTCTGGTCAGCTTTACGGCCTCTCAACCACTGGCCGGCTTTTGCAAAACATCAAAGTTATTCGAGCAAGTCGGGTTAAATCCATTCACGCGCCAGTTTTATTTTTGGGCACAGGCTGACCTGCCTTTCCAAACGTTTGGAGCACTCCAGAGCCGGGATGTGACGAACGAAATCAAAACCATTTCGCCTAAGCTCGCCGCCGCGGTAAACCCCACTCTTTCCGAACGCCACTCTGGTCAGTTATTCTGGAATGCCGATAGAAATGAATTGGCTTGGACAAATGCTCACATGATGTCGCCCTATCTCAGACCGTTCAGCGACTCTTCCGGCCAGTTTATAGTCAGCGGTCTTTTTCCACGCGCACCGCAATCATCCCCACCCCCGAAAACACTTTTTGATCACATCACAAGCAATTCGAAGCTCGTCTATTATGATTGGGAAATCACCCAGAACCGGATTGGCCATTGGGACATGCTCACTCGCGTTTTGCCGGTGTTCTCGCCCGAAACCATCACCAACGCCGTACGACCTTTGCGGGTAACTCGAAATTCCAAAAGTCCCGCGCATCTGTGGATTCGCGAAATTGCCGCGCTGCTGGGCAACACCGTGACGGAGGTTACAGTAACTGGACCAAACGAACTGACACTCAAGCGAAAATCACATTCTGGCTTTACGGGAATGGAACTGGTGTATTTCGCTGGTATGGCGGATGAAAAGGATTTCCCGCTGTTTGGCCGTAAGTGGCTGGGCACCGGTTCGTCCAAAACCAAGTGATCAAAACAAAGATGCTTAAACTCGGAGTCAACATCGATCATGTCGCCACCATTCGCGAAGCGCGTTATCGCGGACGCACAACCGGCGAGCCTGATCCGATCGCAGCGGCGCTGATTTGTGAACACGCCGGAGCCCACGGCATCACGGCTCATCTGCGGGAAGATCGCCGACACATCCTCGACCGCGATATTGTTAAGCTTCGTGAAAGCATCAAAACGCGCCTCAATCTTGAGATGGCGAACTCTCCTGAAATCATTCAGATCGCGTTGAGGATAAAACCAGAGATCGTCTGCCTTGTTCCCGAGCGACGCCAGGAACTAACCACCGAAGGCGGCCTGGATGTGGTCGGGAATCTCGCCAGCCTCATTGATACCCGTAAGAAAATGAATGCTGCTGGCATCGATGTCAGCCTCTTCATTGATCCCGATCCGAGACAAATTGAAGCTGCAGCAAAGAGCGGGGCGCAATTCATCGAACTGCACACCGGCGCATTTGCAGATAAATTCCACGACGCGAACGAGCGGGATAAAGAGTTGCAACGCCTTATCTCCGGTGCCACCCAGGCGCATGGACTTGGATTGTCCGTGAACGCAGGCCATGGACTTAATTACGACAATCTCCAAATGTTGCGCCAGGTTCCGCATCTCATTGAGCTGAACATCGGACACAGCATCATCAGCCGTGCCATTTTTATCGGGTTGGCGAATGCCGTCCGCGAAATGTTGCAACTCATGGAGAACTACCCTGCGTCATCATGATCCTCGGCACCGGCATCGACATTATTGAAGTGTCACGGATCCAGGCGTCCTACGAAAAGTTCGGCGAACGATTTCTCAACCGCATTCTGCATCCGGCGGAGATTGAATACTGCGTCGCGCATAAGAACCCGGGCCCCTTTCTCGCCGCACGATTTGCCGCGAAGGAAGCGATCTCAAAAGCCTTCGGCACCGGCATCGGTGCGGAACTTGGCTGGCAGGACATGGAAGTGCGCAAAAAAGAATCGGGCGAGCCTTACGTCGTCCTCCATGAAAAAGGGGCCGAACTTCTCCGCGCCCGCAACGCCCAACGCATTCATCTCACCATCAGTCACACCGCCCAGCACGCTGTGGCGATGGCCATTCTGGAATAGCCGTTCGCAAAAGCGCCCCAAACTCTCGTTCTGACCGTTGAACGTGAACCGACAATGGTTAGTGGGCCGCGCAGCCGTCGGAAATTTACTGTGACAACGCTCATTAAATTCCCCAACTCAGCGCCGATAGCCTTTCGACCCTAACCTGCAGTAAAAGCCGAGGATCTGTCTCACATCCTCAGAACTTAGGACGAGCTGGTCTTCTATTGCTCTCGAACGAAATAGAAACGATATGGCAGGTTGGTTGTACCGATATCTTCAAATAAGACGAATCCGTTGGTTAACCATACGTTCCCGCTGATCGTTTCCCAATCTACCAGGTTTGGGCTGGCACGCATTTGAAAATAGTTGGTCGCGTAAGGCAACGTGGCTACCGCCCCATCGGCGTCGCGGAACATCAATCGGACGGTGCCATTTGTCAGGTGTGAGGGCATTTCCATTTGCTGCGGGATCATGACACGCAACAACGCGTTGCTGCTAACGGCGCTACCGACCGCATTGGTAATCCTAATCGAATAGAGACCAATTGATGATCTCGTTACATTAGTTAGACTCAACGTACTGTTCGTCTCGCCTCCCAATCCATTGCCATCTTTGCGCCATTGATAGGTGATTGGTTCAGTACCTGTCGTTGTGACGCTGAAAGTCACGGTCGTTCCCAGTTTAACAGCTTTAGCAACCGGATGGGACGCAAATCCAGGTGTTACATTTACCGCAAAAGTTGCGCTCGGACCAGCACCGGCGGCGGAATTGCCCGCGGTATCGGTTGCGGTGTTTGCCGTTATAGAGATACCCAGGCTTCCTTCACCGGTAATGTTGGAAACAGTGACAGTCCGCGTCGTGCCACTGCCCGTCACAGCAACTGAACCACTCGCTGTGCCTGTGGCATTCAAGTTAATGTTTCCCGTTGCGAGGGTGCTCGAGTTAAAGTTCGCATCCGAATAGGTCACCGTATATGTAACCGGCCCCGTTTCGGTAATGCTGGCAGATGGGGACGAAATGCTGATCGTCGGTGCCGCATTATCAACCGTGAAGACCGCGCTCGGTCCCGCTGCCGGAGCCGTATTGCCTGCAGTGTCACTAGCCGTTCCCGACGCAATGAAAATTCCCAAGGTCCCGTTACCGGTGATACTGGAGATCGTAACGGTACGGTTGGTGCCACTACCCGAAACAGCCATGACTCCACTGGCCGTCCCAGTCACGTTCAACGTGATATTATTCGTGGCCAACGTACTGGAATTAAAATTCGTGTCCGCATACGTCACTGTATAAGCAACCGACCCTGCTCCGGTGATACTGACGGAAGGAGACGAGATGCTGATCGTAGGAGCCGTGTTATCCACTGTGAAGGTTGCGCTTGGGCCTGCCGCGGCCGCGGTATTCCCTGCGGTGTCACTGGCCGTTCCCGACGCAATCAAAATGCCCAGGGTTCCATTGCCCGTGATACTGGAAATCGTGACCGTCCGGTTGGTGCCACTCCCCGAAACAGCCATGGCTCCGTTGGCCGTCCCAGTC
>JAQGOU010000508.1 GCA_028293445.1 Verrucomicrobiales bacterium
TACGCCCGGGATGGAGTAACCAATTCGGCAGCGGCAACGGTCAATATCATTATTCGTCCTATCAATGATGCGCCTTCATTTAGCGTCCTTCAGCTTTATGTTGTTAATGAAGATTCCGGTTTGCAAACCGTGCCTGCCTTCGCCACGGAGATTTCCCCCGGAGCGTTCAATGAAGCGAACCAACAACTCAGCTTTGTGGTTAGCAACAGTAATCCCGGCCTTTTTCTGACTCAACCAGCGTTATCCCGTGAGGGAACGTTGACGTTTACGCCGACACCGAATGCGTTTGGCACCTCAATCGTCAGCGTCGTTTTGTTGGACAACGGTGGATCATTGAATGGCGGGAAAGACAGTTCGTTGCCGAAGAGTTTCACGCTCGTGGTGAATCCTGTGAATGATCCACCGGCATTTGCGAAAGGGCCGAACCAATTTCTCAATCAAAACGCGTCGAGTCAGAATGTCGTGGGGTGGGCAAGTAACATCAGTCCGGGTCCTGCCAATGAGAGTAACCAGAATATCTCCTTTATTGTCACCAACGATAATCCGGTCCTGTTCACGCAAGCGCCTCAGATTGACAATAACGGAACGCTGACTTTTGCCCCGTCCCTCGGGAGCTTTGGAATAGCGCATGTCTCGGTTATTATCAAAGACAACGGTGGCACTGGTGCCGGAGGGGAGGATGAGTCGGCAGTCCAGGAATTCCTCATCACGATCAACGCACCGCCGGTTGCGAGAATTATCACCCCAACCAATGGAAGTGTTTTTATTTCTTCAACGCCTATCTCCATCCTTTGTGATGCAACCGATCCGGATGGCACGGTCACGAACCTGGATCTGTTTCGGCAGGATATTTTCGCCGCGAATTTAACGCAGTCTCATCTCTATACGTGGAGTGGTGCCACTGCCGGCACTTATCGTTTCGGAGCTACGGCCACGGATAATGCCGGTCTGACTGGCAGCGCAGAACCTGTTAATATCACTGTGCTTGCAGAGCCGCCATTGACCGTCGTTGTAAGGATTCATCTCAACCCGCAAACCGGCTTATTCGAGGAGACGGTCAAAATTGCCAATCCTTCTTCGGTTGCCTTCGGCGGTGTTCGAGTGCTGGTGCGTGGTTTAACCAATGGAGCGACGGTATACAATGCGAGTGGCTCCTCGAGTGGTATTCCATATCTGGAATACAATCATTCGATCCCGGCTGGCCAGAGCGTGAATCTCGTCATTGAATATTACGTGCCGAGTAGGGTGACTCCGAGCCGAACCCTTTCCGCTGAACTGGTTGCTCCCGCTCCATACTTAAATCCCAGCGGAACACCGATGCAAATTGACCGGGCGGTTCGTTTGGCAGACGGATCGATGTTGATTGATTTCATGTCTGCCTCCAATCGCGTTTACTACATTCAATACTCTTCGGACTTGAGGGAATGGGAGACTGCGATTCCATGTGTGACGGGGACAGGCAGTCGGATGCAATGGATTGATAATGGTCCGCCCAAGACTGATGCCTGGCCGTCGACAAGACCGTTTTGTGCCTACCGGATTCTGCAGATGCCTTGAGGATTATATGAAAACACGCCTCTTTATTTGTATGGTTAGCGGTCTCATTACATTCGAGCAACTGGTCCACGGCGAGACGGTCTGGGACACCGGGAGTGCCGGCGGAGACTCTACTTCAACCCACCGGCAACGTATCGGAGTAGGGTATCGAATGAACTACAATGTCTCCACAAAGTTCAATAATCTCGGTGGTTTTACAGCGCGCAGCAATCCAGGTCCAGCTACCGGAAGCGCTGTCGATCGCACGTATGATGATGGGTTCAACCGGGTTGATGTCAGCGGTAATGCGGGCGGGCAAACCTGGTTTTGGGGCTACAACAGTGCCAGCCAGGTCGTCGGCGACTCTATCGTGATGAGTAGTCGATCTTCGAATGGAAACCAGGGGGTCGAAGCGTCTGATGATCCTCAACACGGGATCGAAGTGACCTATAATCTGGAGCTTGGCGGCTCGAAAAGATGGCGCTGGGGTTTGGAGGCCGGAGCCAACTACGCGGCGCTCAACATTACAGACAACCGATCATTATCCGGAAACGTCACGACGATATCAGATGCCTTCGCGCTCAATGGGGTAACGCCACCGATGGCGCCGTATGCTGGGACCTTCATCGGACCGGGAGTTATGATAGGATCCACTCCGACGCGTACCGTCACCACAACACCCGGCGGCGCGACGATTCTTGGCGAACGTCAGCTCGACGCCAACTTGTTTGGTATGCGACTGGGACCATACATCGAATTACCATTGTCACGTCGCTTTGCCATTTCTTTCAGCGGCGGCCTTGCTTTGCTGGAAGTGTCGAGTGACTTCCAGTTCCGCGAGACAGTCAATATCGCGGGAATTGGAACGAGTTCGCGATCAGGATCGAGTTCCGAGGACGCTTTTATGGCCGGTGGATACGTTTCCGGCAACGTATCCTTCCAACTGACCGATAAGTTTTCGCTCTTTACCGGAGTTCAATTTTACAATCTTGGAACCCATACGCAGGAGGCGAATGGCAAATCCGCGGAGTTGGACCTTGGAACTTCCATCGGCGTTGTTCTCGGCGGAAGTTATTCCTTCTAAAAGTGCTACGAGTCGCGCACAACCGCTTGCAATTTAGTTTTCAATTGTTCAACGATTTTTTCGTGCGCGCCGTTTACTTCCACGTCCGTTAACGTTTTTTCTCCGCTCCGATAGGTGAACGCGTAGGCCATGCTCTTTTGTCCTTCGGGAATATTCTTGCCGCGGAAGACATCGAACAATTCAACGCTCTCGAGCGTTGCGGTCTTCGTTTGCTTTACGAGGTTTAAAACGCTGTCGTGATTAACCGTTTCGGGAACCAACATGGCGACGTCGCGGCGGCTGCTCGGAAAGGCCGGTAATGCTTTGAGGGATTTACTCGTGTTGCGGCGGGCGAGCAGGAGATCAAGGTTCAACTCCGCGAGAAACACGGCGTCACGCAAATCATAGCGCTTCGCCAACGGCGGCAGCAACTGGCCGAGCTCACCGAGGCTCATCTTGCCCAGATTCAGCGACGCGGATTCGAGGAACAAACCAGATTTTTCTTCGCGACGGACGTAAGCGATGCCGCGCAGGCCGAAGTTCTCGATGAACTCTTCGAGGAGACCTTTGAGATCGTAGGCGTCGAGTTTTGCATCACGCTCGCTGCCGCTCCAGAAGAGAGGATTGCGTTGCCCGGTGATGGCGATCGCCACGCGGCGTTCTTCTTTAGGCACGCCATTGTCATTCGTGAAAACGCGGCCGATTTCAAATAAGGCCAGATCGTAGTTTTTACGGCTGACGTTGTGGCGCAAGGAATCCAGCAGGCCCGGGAGCAGGCTCGGACGCAGCACGTTCATGTCGCTGCTCAACGGATTGGCGAGTGCCTGAATGGAAGTTTCAGGTGTAACCAGTTTCGCGGCCGCATCAGAAATCAAGGTCTGACCTTGCGCTTCATTTAATCCGAGCGAGAGCAGAAGGCGTCGGGCTTCGGAGAGTTCATCAAATACTTTATCGAACGCATTTGAACCGATCGCACCGCGCGGAGCGCTCGAAGGAATCTTATCGATGCCGTGGAGCCGCACGATTTCTTCGATGAGATCCACTTCGCGTTTCATGTCCACGCGGAAGGTCGGAATCCGAACGGTGCAAAACTCTTCGCCATTGGCCACGATGGTTTCCAGACCAAGCCTGGACAGAAACTCCACCTGTTGCTTTCCGGGAATTCTAATCCCGAGTAGTTCGTCGGCTTTTTGATGACGTAGAGAAATCTCTTTTGGTTTAAGCGGGGCAGGGTAGGCATCGATCGAGCTTTGCAGAAGTTCGCCACCGGCGGTTTCCAGAATCAAATGCGCGCAACGGCGACTCGCCCAATCGCAGATGCCCACATCACCACCGCGTTCGAAGCGATAGGAGGAATCGGTGCGAATCTCGAGTTTCTTGGAAGTCGCACGGATGTTTTGCGGCTTGAAATAGGCGCTCTCGATCAGGACGTCGACAGTCTTCTCGTTAATCTCAGAGTTTTGTCCGCCCATAATGCCTGCGAGCGCGACACCTTTGGTTTCATCGGCGATGAGTAGCATCCCGTTCGTCAGCGTGTATTCCTTGCCATCGAGCGTCTTGAATTTTTCACCTTCACTGGCGCGACGGACGACAATCGTTGGCGTTTTGCCAGCGGCGCTTTGCAGCAGATGATAATCAAATGCATGCAACGGTTGGCCGACTTCGAGCATCACATAATTCGTGACGTCCACGACGTTGTTGATGCTGCGCAAACCGACTTTCTCCAAAGCACTCTTCAACCACTCCGGGCTGGGCCCGATTTTTACGCCACGAACCAAACGAGCGGTGTATCGCGGACAAAGCTCAGCATCCTCGATACGGACAGAAACAAATTTCTCGATCGAATCATTGCCGGCCGCCTTCAAAGTTCCAGTATCGGGAATCTTCAATGGATTTCCGGTGAGTGCGGAAATTTCGCGAGCGATACCGATGACACTGTTCCAATCGGGACGATTAGGAGTGATCTCCAGATCGTAAACGACATCGCCACCCGTTCGGCCAAGGTATTCCGCAAACGGTTTTCCAACCGGGGCATCCTGAGGTAAGAGCAGGAGTCCATCGACGTTATCGGGTAAACCGAGTTCCTGCGGTGAGCACATCATCCCCTGACTCGTAATGCCGAAGACCTTTCGTTCCTTGATCACGAAGGGTTCTTTTTCTCCCGCTTTGAGTGGCAGCGCAAAATTCGGAAGGATCACGGGAATTTTATCACCAGGATTGTGGTTCTGCGCGCCACAGATAATGGTGCGTTCCATCTGGCCGTCATTCACCTTGCACACCGACAACTTATCGGACCCCGCAACTTTATCCTTGGTAAGGATTTGCCCGACGACAATCCCTTCAAATTCGCCGGAAACTTTTTGGACGCCTTCGACTTCGAGGCCGAGCATTGTGAGGCGCTCAGTCAATTCTTCCGGGGTCCAGTTGAAATCAACGTATTGCTTGAGCCAATTCAGAGTGACTTTCATTTTTGCGCGGCAAACATAAGCATCATTTAATTTCTGACCAAGTGAAAAGCGTGGCTGGTCAGGGAAACATTTCCGCGGGGCGAATACTCCAATCCACCGAAGGTTGCGTCGTGCGGATTTCGAACCTCTCTTCCGGCGCCACCTTGGTCTCGCCTGAATTGTGGCACAAAACCTGAAATTTCCCTTCCGTCCAAAACTTTAAACTTTGAGCCTCAAACTTCACACTTGGGCTAAAGGGTTAATAAACAGCCTCCTGCAAAAACCTCATTCGCGGATGACACCCATTTCCTGCTCCGGGAAAACCATCTCATACGGATATTGCCCAAAAATCCGGAGCGGAAAACTCCCCCATGAGATTATTCGTTAACTTTCCCTTCCGGAAAATGACCCTCATACGGGTATGGACCAGTTTCCCGCGCCAAAAAACCACCTCATACGCGTAAGACGTAGTTTTCCGGAGTCCGGAAGACGCCTCATACCGATATGACGCGTATTTTCCGCCCAAAAACGACCTCATACCGGTCTGACGCCTCTTTCCCGCTCCAGAAAGTCGTCTCATACGCGTATGAGGCGACTTTTTAGAGCGGAAAATAGCTACTCGATGACATGGGGGCAATTTCCTGCGCCGGGAAATAGGTGTTGAACGGTAATGCGGGAGTTTTCCGGAGTGGGAAATAGTGCCTTGCGCGTATGCAGGAGTTTCCTGCTCCGGAAAATGGCTACTCGACGCAAAGGTGGGAGTTTCCCGCGACAGAAAGTTGGTCATCGGTCGTAAGGCGAGAGTTTTCCGAGACGGAAAGTTGTTACTCGATGCTTAAGTTGCTTTTCCTGTCACCGGTATTAGTTGCCGGAAATCGAATGCCGAACGCAAATTTCACCTTTCACGTTGTCGCGGCTGAGACAGGTATTCTCCCAGCTGCACTGCGCGCCTGAACTAAAATGGCAGGCGCTCTGCCAGGTCGACTGCTTCGGAAGCAAATAAGGTGACGAATTATTCATTTTTGAATTGTGTTTTTTTTGCAAAACGTGTTATTAGGGTTTTTGATTAAACCTGAGTCAGTGAACGCCTGAAAGCGTTTAGTGCTGGTGATCGATTTTTGACGGTCCAAAAACCTATTTATGCATTCTCGTTCTAAGGTTACCAGTGGGTCTCCAGTAGCATTCCTTCAGTTTTTAGCCGGAGCCTTTTCCGGCACTGTAGTTAAACGTGAACTTCGCCCTCGTATGAAAATTACTACCCTCATCGCCGCCTTTGCCGTCGCCCTGATTTCAAATGTTCACGGCGGTGCTACGCTTTATTATTGGGATATTAATGGAGTGACCAACGGATCTGGGCCGACGAGCGCGCCGAGCGGAACCTGGTCCAGCACCACTGCGTTTTGGAATTCTTCATCGAGCGGCACGTCAGCGCCGGGGACATTTCCGTTTGGCAACGCCGCTGTTTTTTCTGCGGGAACCAATGCAACCAATGCTTTCACGGTTACGGTCGGGTCAGCCCAGACAGTGGACAGCATTTTTGTCGAAGAAGGATCACCCACATTGACTGGCACGTTCGGCATAACGCTAAACGGTGCAGCTACGATTGGTGTCCTCACAGGGTCTAAACTTTCAGTTGCGAACGTGCTGTCAGGATCCGCTGGCCTGACAAAATCCGGTGACGGAACTCTGAGTCTGACGGGCGTAAATACATTCATCGGGCCCGTCAATTTAAACGCTGGCATTCTAGCTCTTACCACGAACACGGCGCTGGGATCATCAACCAGTCCAGTAAATTTCAACGGCGGTACCCTTCGTTTTGAAAGTACGGGCACCGGCAGTGTCATTGCCAGTGGCCGATCCATCATCCTGAACGCTGGCGGCGGAA
>JAQGOU010000515.1 GCA_028293445.1 Verrucomicrobiales bacterium
TTTTTTCCTTCAATCAGCCAGGGAGCACGTTTGAATTTGAACTGAACATCTTCGGGCTTTTGTGCCAGGAGGTTGACGTGATCGTAACTGTGGTTGCCAATACTGTGACCCGCTTTGACGATTTCCTGAAGCCAGCTCACATCCTCCTGCTCGAGTGCACTCGCCACGAGAAAGAAATGAATCACACCGCCGGCGGCTTTCATGCGCCGCGCTGCTTCGACGGCATAGTTCTTGGCATTGTCGGAAAGATTTCCTTTTTCATAATCCCAATGGGAGTCTTCCCAGTTCGGGAAATTGCGCGCCATCTCCAGATCGAGCGAAATGGCGACCAATGCTTTTTTCTCGGTCGGCTTTCCTGATTCTACTGAGAAGGCGTTCGGGGCGAGCGCCAGGCCAGTTCCGGCAATCACTGAACCACGAATAAACTCACGCCGTGAAAACGCGTTCCTCATTTTGCGGCCGTTCGTGATTTGGAGGGTTCATAACGAATCCACGAAATCTGGGTCACAAGATGTTCGAGTGCTGCGTAGGAAATGTGTGCATTTGTCGCAAAGCGCGGCGTGGGATTGGATGGGAATGTTGCCAGAGTGGCATCGCCGACGAGAAACACATTGAAATCGTCGTCGAGGTTTTCGTAACCCGCGCACGTCTTCGCGTAGCACATGTCGGTGCAATAGCCGGTGAGCAAAATATTTCGAATCCCATGCTCTTGCAAAAATTTCTTCAAGGCCGGATATCCATCGCCATCGTAAATCATCACGTCTTCCGGATCCGCATCAAGATCGATGGTCAACGGGATCGGTAAATCCCAAAATCCTTTTGGATCATAGTGGTCAGTGGCATCCAGCCCTTTGAAGTGTTTGAAGTAATCCGCGACGGGCTTTTCGCTGGATACTTTAAAATTGGGTGGCAACGGTTCGCCTCGATAATGGAAACTCGTTAATTTTTCCTTCAGTTCCTTTGCGCCCTCCGCGCGTTCTGTCTCGGTCGGCTTGCCGCGAAACGAACGGAACATCTTTTTGCGGATCGGATCCTCCTTGCCGGGCAGGCTGTACATAACCAGGCCGACTTTACTGCGGAGTGATTTCAAAAACGGATTGATCACTTCGCGCGTATGTTTTCCCGCGAGATGATTTTTTTCCGGCGTGCAAAAATCCGCCGCCCCTGCCGGTTCTGGCGTACTCCAACCCTGACCATCATCAGTTCCCCAGGGGTGAACCATGATCACGGCAGTTTCCTTGGCCCGCAGTCGATTGGGAATTTCGATGATGCCGCGCGCATTGTAGGAAAAACGCCACGCTCGCACGGATAGATCAGCATCCTTGTCGTCGACGAGGATGGGCGCTTCAAAACGATTCGTCTCGCGAATCGGCTCAACCCACTGAGGGAGATCGTTGAGGAGCGGCTTGGGATTTTTGATTCGCGTGATCCGGTTTTCGTAGGTGCGTTCTTCCGCAACCAGGCACTGCGAAGCCAGGGCGAAAATCCATAAGCAGGTTTTCATTCTGAGGAATTGAGCTTTCATAAATTATTTTTTAACGACCGGTTGTGGGCTTTGCAGATAGGTAAATAAATCACGCCGTTCCTGTGGGCTGAGTGGATGCATTAATCCTTCGGGCATCAACGAAATGGAAGATTCCTGCATCGAAACAATTTTGTCGCGCGGAATGGTCGTCCGCTCGTTTTTAGCAGCCATGAGCGTCACACTGTTCGCCGATTGTTCTGCGATCAAACCGCTCAAAGAACGCCCATCTTTCATTTCCACGTTGTAGTTTAAAAACTCTTTCCGGATGACCGCGCTAGGGTCAACGATACTCGTGAGGAGGAAATCTTTGTCCGCACGGTTTCCGTGAGTCAGCTCGGGACCAACTTTTTCGCCTTCCCCGAAAAGTTCGTGGCAAACCGCACAGTTCTTCACAAAAAGGTCCCTACCGCGTTTCGCATCGCCCGACGCCGCGCGGAGGTCGTTATTAAAGCGGCGAATATCCGCCAGTTTTTCTTCCGGCGTCCCGCGTCCGATATTGCCCCAATGTTTGCGCACGAGTTCGTTCAATTGCTTATCTTCAAAAGTCGCGACGTTTTGCAATTGGTCCAACGCTACTTCGCGCGCGTCATATTGCCCTGAATCAACCAACCCCAAAAACGCATAGGCCCACTGTTTACGACTGAGCAAAACATCACGGGCTTTGCTTCGCACGCGTGGGCTCATCGCCGTGTAACTTGCCAGAATGCTCCGTAGTTCCGCGTTCGGGAGCTGCTGAATTGCCTCCAGCGCCGCTAACTGAATTGCTTCCGGTTCACTCGTGGCGCTAAGCCCAAGCAAAACGCCCATAGCGTCCGGATCCGCCATCTCCGCGATGAATTGCAGCATGGCCAGTCGAAGGTCCAGCGGACTGGACGCATCTGCGGCGAGGGCGAGAGTGCGTTGCCAGGCTGGTTTGTATCCCAAGCGGGAGAGGAGACGAATTAGTGTTCGGTTGTTGGTTTTGTCGTTCCAGAGTTCCGTTAACTGTTTCCGCAAAGTTGAGGGCAGCTTTTCGACGCTCGTGATTTGCTTGTTTTTCGGCTGTTCACTCAAACCTTTCTCGAATGATTCAAGCAATTGACCGGCGATTTTTTCGGACGGCGCGGAAAGAAGCAGCGTCCCGCACGCGGCAAGTGTCTCCTGCTTTCCTTCAGCGGCGTAGCGGCGCATCAGCCGCGGAAGAATCGTTTCGGCGATGATCTTGGATTGCCATGCCGAAGGAGAAGCAAACAAAGTCACAACATCACTGACGGCTACTACACATTGTTTCTCGACCGCCCACCACAGGAGCAATGGGACGTGTGGATCGCTGGCATCGACATCCCGTGCGATTTTTGCGACCAACTGCATAGCCACTTTGGCCGGTAGCCGTTGAGCCGTGCTCGCAAGCTGACTGCGAACCAGCACGTCAGGTTCCGTGACGGCAATTCTCAAAAGATGCTCATGGCTCGTTGGGGAAATAGTATCCGCATCGCCGAGAAATCGGACCGCCCAACGACGAATCTTCGCGGAGGGATGATCGAGAGCATCGTTCAGGAAAGCCTCGTCAGCACCGCCACTTACGTAGAGCGCCCAGAACGATTCCAAAGCAAAATGTTCGTCCGTCATTTCAAACACTTGCGCGCGCAGTTTCGGATAGATTGTCACATCACGCCGATCCGCCAGCGTCCGCCGTGCCTTGCGGACAATCCAGTCATTCTTGCTGGAGACGAGCTCCACGACCTTTTCGCTGGAAAGTTTTTGCCACGCTGGGAGAGCTGGTTCCTTCACAGCAATGTCCGCTTGCTGCCATTGAATTCGATAAACCCGCCCATTGCTGCGATCCCAATCGGCATCTGGATCGGGGTGCGCCGTGCGTTTGTCGCTCCAGTCGGACACATAAAGCGCGCCGTCCGCTCCCATCGTAAGATCGCACGGAGCGAACCACGTGTCGTTCGGTGTCAGGAGTTCGCCGCCGTAACTGGCCTTGAAGCTCGATCCATCTTTTTCCAGGTTATGCCATTGCACAGCGTGCCCAAGCAAATCGTTGGCGATATATTTGCCGAGATACTTTTCTGGAAACGAATTGCCCTGGTAAATAATCCCGCCATCGGTTACGTGACCGCCAGTAAAATTCTGGTACGGCACATGATCGAAGTAACCGTATGTATAAGGATTGTGCAGCGCACCATGCTTGCCGAAGCTTTTCCAATAGTAGCCGCCCTGCACGCCGTGCACGTTCCGAAACGGACTGAGATTTGTGGAGTAGATCAGGTTACCGTCCTTATCAAAATCCAGACCCCATGAATTCCCACCTCCTTCACAGAACAATTCAAACCGTTTCGTGACGGGATGATAGCGCCAGACCCCTTGCTGGAATTCAATGCCACGAATGTTCGCGGTCACCGTGCTCCCCTGGCAGCCGTAGAGCCAACCGTCCGGCCCCCACGTCAAAGAGTTGGCAACTGAATGAGCGTCTTCCATTCCGAATCCGGTGAGCAACACCTCCGGATTCGAGTCCGGCACGTCGTCCCCGTTTTTGTCGGGATAAAAAAGTAAATAGGGAACCTGCAAGACGTATACACCTCCGTGGCCGAATGCCATGCCGCTCGCAAGATTCAAACCGGTCACGAAATCTTTAGCGTGGCGCGCATGCCCTTTCTCATCAAAATCGGAGAGGATAGTAATTCGATCAGCCCCTTTGGGTCCGCGCGGCGGCGGTTCGGGAACCTTGTCGTATTTCGTGCGGGAAAAGCGATCGACCTGGGCACGCTGCAACCCATTCGGATTCGGGTACTGGAGATACTGAATAACCCAGAGTCTTCCGCGATCATCGAACTCAATACAGACCGGCTGCGCAATCATCGGTTCGCTCGCGACAAGGTTCGCATGGAACCCTTCCGGCAACTTCATCCGCTTGACCGCCTCCTCGGGTGAAAATCCCTGGGCGAAGGTTTTCGCTGTAAAAACCGACAGACACGTGAACAATGACAATAGCTGCGTAAACCTCATAAATGGTGGACTTACATTAATAGAAGTCTCCATTGTCTCGAAAATTCAACTGAATAAAGTATAACCTTCCGCAATCCATTAACGTTACAACATGCATATGAAATCGATGCTTCGCCTTGCCGCCCTCATTCTTTCGGTCCATTTCGCCGCTCATGCGGGAACACGCCTGGACGATTCCACCAAAATTGGCGGTTTCTCACTCGGCTGCCAGGCCTACTCGTTCAATCAATTCACCGCCTACGAAGCAATCGACAAAACGGCGGCGACTGGCGGCAAGACCATCGAGCTCTTCTCATGGCAAACGCTCAGTCCGGAACATCCCAAGCTCGAAGTGAATTCGACTCTTCCCGATAAATACATCGGCGAACTCAAAGCCAAGCTCAAGTCAGCCGGACTCCGGGCGACGAGCATGTATTTTGGCAATAAAGCGTTTGAAGCCAAAGATCCCGAGGCCGAACTGCGCAAGACGTTTGAATTCGCCAGAAAAATGGATTTTGTCGCACTCACGGGTGAACCACCCGCCACCGGATTTGATCTCGTCGAAAAACTTTGCAAGGAATACGACATTCGTTTTTGCCTGCACAACCATCGCAAGGACGATAAGCGCCCCGAGTACAAAAACTGGGACCCCACGTATACCGCCTCGATTATGAAAGGCCGCGACAAGCACATGGGCTTTTGCCTCGATACCGGTCATCTCGTCCGTTCCGGGTTGAAGCCGGTTGAAGCGCTCAAGATTTTGAAAGGCCGCGTGTTCTCATTGCACTTGAAAGACCCGATCAGCGCGGATGGCCATGACACCATCTACGGACAAGGCGTCGGCGACGTAAAGGAAGTCCTGCAGGAATTGAAGAAGCAAAAGTTCGATGGCTTCATCTCGATTGAGTACGAAAACTTCGGCACCAACTCCGTTTCCGACATCAAGCAGTGCATCGACTTCGTCCGGGCGCAGGGCAAAAAGAAATGACCCGAACTTTTTTTAACCACGGATCAACACAGATAAACACGGATAAAACGAGGCCGGAGGATTGACACGAATTCGTGTCGAAAAGATGGTCCGCTTGTTTCTTATCCGTGTCGGTCCGTGTTCATCCGTGGTTAAACACTGCTTTTCCCAGCTGAGATTGTTTCCCAAGACGGCTTAGCTTTCGCCCAGTGGCACAATCGCCGTCCAGAAGCTCTCGCCGAACTTCACCAGAAACTTTTCGCGTAGCTGAATCGCCGTCGCGCGATTGGGTGTGATCCCAAACGTCGTTGAACCGCTGCCGGACATCAAGGCCACGGCCGCGCCGTTCTCACGAAAGAATTCCTGGAACAAAGTGAGAAGCGGATACTTCTGCAGCGCCGGCGCTTCGAGTGAATTATAAAATTCGCGCGCTGCGACTTCGAGTGGTTCGCGTTGCAACAGGTCCACCAGCGTTTGCGCCCGACCCGGCGTGCCGTTTAAAGCCGCGGGAAAGTTCGCCAGCTGTTGATATGCCCAAGGTGTTGAAATTCCGAAGCCTGGATGAACGAGAAAAATATAGGTGCCGCGTAAGGCTGGAAAAAACTCAAGCGATTCAATGTGTTCACCCCGGCCTTTGGCTAAAGCGGGTTTCTCCTGCAAAAAGAAGTTGATGTCCGACCCAAGTGCAGCTGCCAGTGATCCCAGCGCTGGCGTTGTCAGGGGAGAACCAAAGACCTCGTTCATGCCGAGCAACGTTGTTGCCGCGTTACCACTACCCCCACCGAGTCCCGCCGCCATGGGAATCTTCTTCTCCAAATGAATGCGGACGCCCGCCTCCAGTTTGTGAAATTTCAAGAAAGCCTCGGCCGCACGATAGACCAAATTTTTCCCGTCCACCGGCAAGCCCGGTTCGCTGCAAGTGAGCTGGATACCCGTGCCGCCGCGCTCAAAGGTGAGTTCATCGAAGAGGTTAACCGGATGCATCACGGTTTCCAGTTCGTGAAAACCGTCCACGCGTTTTCCCAGGATATTGAGAATCAGATTAACTTTGCAGGGCGATTTTTTCGTGAGCGTCATGACAAAGAAAAAGCGCCAACACGAATGTTGGCGCTGCGAAATTGTTTACACTCCAATTAATGTTCGTCGAACACACGGAAGCGGCTGCCGGGAATAAACGGGGCAACCTCGCCGCCACTGAAACCAGAGCTGACATCGGTGGCGAACATTGAGTCGTCCGGAAGACCTGGAGCGTAAGCGGACGGATACACCGGATTCATCGGGAAAATCTTAACGTCATCGTACGGCGGAAATGGAGATGTCACGATTTCAAACGCGCCGATCGCCGTGCGGGCGAGACTGCGATTGAATCCATGCAGGAAGCCGGTCGTATACGCGACATCAGCGCCATTGTAGATTCCGGTTTGTTCCATGGAACGGCTGATTTCGCCGCCACGGGCCAGTTCGGTGAAGTTGTTGATTCCACGCCCAAGTTTTTTCTCGGGTCCGACGCATCCAGTCAGCAAAATGCCCAAACCGACGAACGAAAATAAGAGGGACAACGATCGTTGCATAAGTGTGTCCAGCTTAGCGTTTGGCCCTTTCCTGTAAAGAGGCTTTTCGCTGATTATTGCTGATCAAGTTTGGCCGCGCGCTTCTTGTCCCTGCGTTCCCAATACCAGGCGATCCAGACACTGACTTCGTAAAGAATCTGCAATGGAATCGCCATCATCACCTGTGTGACCACTTCCGGAGTGGTAAGAACAGCTCCCAGAACCAGGTTGATCACGATCATGTAGCGGCGCATTTTCGCCAGGCTCGAATAGCTCAGGATGCCGATCTTCACCAAAACCAGGAGGACGACTGGTAATTCAAAGCCGAGCCCCATGCCGAGGATGAATTTGCAGACGAAGCTGATGTATTCTTCCGCCCGCCATTCGGTCGCTTTGAACCCCATCCATTCGGAATATTGCCACGAGGCACGGAGCGCCACCGGCATGAGAATGAAATAGCAGAAGCAGGCCCCCATGATGAACAGCGAGAGACCAAATCCGAGGCCCCAATAGGTATATTTCTTTTCCGTCATCCGCAGGGCCGGGAAAATAAAAGTACCGATGAAGTAAAACAGGAACGGCGATCCCAGCGCAATGCCGCCATACACCGCCATCTGCACGGCCAGCAAAAAGGCCGAGGCAGGCCCGAGATTGATCAGGTTAACCTTTGTCTCTTTCGCCAGAGTGGTTTCATCCGTTACCGGCCTTAGCCCGAGAAATGTATTGGTACCGACAACGATAGGAGCCAGTTCGAGAACCGTATGCACGTTCGTCCCGAACAACGCGGCCTGATTGGTTGTGAGGTTGAACGTGCTGAGGCGATTTGTGCCCATGAAAAAACTCACCGACGGAGTTTTTTGTTGCCCAAGGGCGCTGGCTTGTTCGAGTGGACGGGTGAGGATTCGGACGAGAGCCGGCGCGCCCAGCAGACAAAGTAAAAAGCCGACCGCGATCGACGCGGCGCATTTCATCAAAACCCAGCGAAGATCTTCGAGATGTTCGAGAAAGGTTTTGGTTGGCCCGCCCTCGTCGCTAGGTTCGCGAGAGGAATAGGAATCTTCGGAGTCGTTTTCCATCTGGAAAAATTGCGCCGAAGAAAATTATGAAGGTTTCTCAGTCGAGGACGGATGGGAAGGATCGACGCTTTCTTTATTGCGCACTTCAGTCCCTTCCGGCGGAAGCTTTTTCATCGGGGCCGACGGCGGCGGATTATGATCATCCATCGCGCGATGCAGTTCATCGGTCACTTCATTGGAAGCTTTTTTAAATTCACGAATACCCTGGCCCAAACCCTTGGCGAGTTCCGGCAACTTCTTGGCACCGAACAGCAGGAGAACAACGGCGAGAATCAAAACGATTTCGCCACCACCCAAACCCAATAACGCGAGCGTACAATTCATATCTAGCTCTTTTCGACGTAAGCTTTGCTGTTGCTATTCTGCTTTTCGTCTTCGGGACGGGACGCTTTCTTGAATTCCTTGATGCTTTGGCCCAGACCTTTGGCCAGACCGGGCAATTTGCTGCCACCGAAGAAGAGAAGGACCACGGCCAGGATCAAAACCAATTCTCCGCCGCCGAGTCCGAGTACAGCAAATGTCAGATTCATATTCTCGATTAAAATAAATCAGGGCAGGCCACTAGTAAAGCTCAATTGGCCTGCCCTGAAGTTGAAAGAAACGTTGGATTATTGCGGTTGCAGGACAACGAAGTCACCGCGGCGGTTGCGCTTCCAGGCAGAGTCGTCATGGCCTGTATCTGCGGGACGGGATTCCCCATAGCTGATGGTGTGAACCTTATCGCCAGAAGCCCCGAGAGCAATCAAGCCTTCACGAATGGCCAGCGCCCGGCGCTCACCAAGGGAAAGATTGTAATCTTCGGTACCGCGCTCGTCGCAATGTCCTTCAACGAGAATTTCGTCATGGGAGTTGGACTGAAGGTACTTGGCCGCCGCTTCCAGTTTTGATTTCTCGCTGCTCTTTACCGTGGCGCTATCGAGATCGAAGTAAATAGTTTCAGCTTTCAAGAGTTCGCGGTTTTCAGTGTGTGGCATGTTGAGCAACCCGCCACGCTGTGGGGTCGGTTCTCCTGTCGGGATGTTACCGCCACGAACGGTGTCGTCGACCGGAAATTTGGGAGTTGAGTCGGTCGTGTTGCCATTGTTCAGCGTGGGAGTTACTTTCGTATTCCTTCCCGGGAATTGCGTCACATCGACAGCTTTATGTTTGCAACCACTCGCGACTACGAGGAGCGCGAGCCCAAGGATCATCAGACTAAAATTTCTAGAGCGTTTCATGTTGTGAGATTAATTAAATTTGTGCTTTAACGGAAAATGTATGCTGCTTTATTTTGCCCAACTAGGCTGTGAACAACTGCCCGAAATTTGCGCGATATCCTTGACGTGTTTCGTGGGGACGTCAAGCAAAGAGAGAACGCGCCCATTACCTTTACGACGAGTGAAAATCACGGTCCGGGAATTTGGAGCCCACGACGGATCTTCGCCTGCATCCGTGATTTCTTTCGCTTCTCCGCCTTGCGCAGGAACCACGCAAATTCGAAATGATACCATTTGAGCGGTGAACACGATTTGTTTGCCGTCTGGGGACCATGCTGCCTCGGTCAAATTTACAAATCCACCGACATTCAATCGATGTGGTTCGCCGCCGTTGGGGGAAATCGTATAAAGCGCTGCGCGCGTTTTGTAGGGAGCCGAATAACAAATCTTGCTGCCGTCCGCTGACCAACTCGGTGAGGCTTCGTAATCCGCACTTTTAGTCAACGCTTTCAAACCAGAACCGTCGATCGCACTAAGATAAAGATCCAGGCGTCCGCTCATACTCGACACGAAGGCGAAATGTTGCCCGTTTGGAGACACCGAAGGCGAATAGCTGCTGCCGCCATATTGGGCGATTGGGCGCCGATCGCCACTTTCCAAATCCTGCAAGTAAACTGCCGGCGTCGTAGATTTATAGGAGGTGTAAACCAGTTGGCGTTTTCCCGGCACCCAACAGGGCGATTTCACATCTTTACCGTCATGAGTGACCTGTTGAGCATTGTTTCCGTCGAAATCTGCAATATAGATTTCAGCATTTTCGCCCGAGCCTTTGCGAAAAGCAATCTGGCCAAAAAAGATCGGCTTCTGTCCAAATGCGACGGCGATGTCATTGGCAAAGGCATGCGCTTGCGCTCGTGACGTGCCGCCGTTGTAAGCCTTTGGTTTAAGGACCTCACCTTTCGCCGCGTCGGTCACACGGCCTTCCACGTGACCGTTGTTGGAACCGCTGATGATATATTTTGCTTTCGTAGCATCGACGAATTCAAAGCCAATCACATACAAATCTGTTTCGAGAACGGCTCGCGCTTCACCGGAAAAGCCAGTGAGAGAAACGGGAATTGCCTTTGCTAAATCGGCGGTTCCTTCAAACTCGATCCGTTCTTTTTTTTGGGCGTGTAACGATCC
>JAQGOU010000521.1 GCA_028293445.1 Verrucomicrobiales bacterium
GAACGGAAGATGAGTTCATCGTTGGCTTCGCCACGTTTCTCCAGCTGTTGGATTTCTTCATCGCTGATTTGCCAGAGGGATAACCGTTTCTTCGCCGATTCGAGGAGACGTCCGGAGGTCTTCTGTAATTCCGGCGAGGCGGTCGTTGCTTTCTGCAGTTGTTGATAGGCCAGAAGATATTCGCGTTCCGTCGCGAATAGTTCCGGACTGTAGACGGTGAAGAGCGGATCACCTTTGCTCACCGCCTGCCCGGTGTAGTTGACGAAGAGTTTGCGCACGAAACCACCGAAGCGCGGTGTGATCTTGAAAAGACGCGTTTCATCGTGTTGCGCAATACCGGTGGTGCGCACGGTGCGGACAAGGTCACGCCGTTCGACCGGCGAGGTGCTTACGCCGATGAGTTGCTGCTTTTCCGCGTCGATATGAATGGTGATGCGACCGGGGACATTCGTCATGGGCGCGGCGGCATCGCTCGATGTGCTGGCAGGTTTAATCAGCACCAACTTCATCCCGCAAATCGGGCAATCTCCCGGACGATCGCTCGTGTAGGTCGGATGCATTGGGCAAAAGTATTTCGCCACAGCCTTTGGCGCGGCGCCTGGCCCATCTGATTTGTTACATCCGGTGATGAGCGAAGTGCCCAAGACCAGAGCGATCAGCCCGATTGGGAAAATCATTTTCCGAATTAAAAGGAGCGCACGGCCCGACGCTCTCGCCTTCTGCGCTTCGGGCTGATCCTTGCGGAGAAGTGCTTTGGCTTTAAGAATCCCAAAGGGATTCCGCCCCAAAGCCCAGGGTTGGCAAAGCCTACCCTGGGATGATCGCGAAAAGAATTTATCAACCACAACGTGGTTGCGTCCGCCCCGTTCGTGATTCTCTGACGCAACCCCTTCAGGGTTGATACCCCTGGATCGCTTTACCCAGGGTAGCTCGTTCCTCGCAACCCTGGGCTTTGGGGCGGAATCCCTTTGGGATTCAAATTCGGAAATCACTTCCCGCAGTCGGTCAAAAAAAGCCGCAATTTTGGTTTTCATAGGTCAGTTATTTTTTGGGTTCGACTTCCGGACCGGCTCCAATCATTTGCAGTGATTCAAAATCGCCGAGGCCACAGCAGAGAATCAGTTCCGACATCATTCCGTATTGTTCAGCCACCGCGCGGGCATACATCAATTGGGCGTCCAACAACATGCGCCGCGTGTCGATCAGGTCACGAAAGGTTCCGCGGTTGGATTCCCAGGCAATCCGGGCCGTCTCCAGCGATCCTTCGGTGCGGGGGATAATTTCATCGCGATACAGCAAAGCTTCGCGTCGGGCCGCATCGATCTGGATGGTGAGATGAAACACTTCGTCGCGAACGATTCGTTCGTAGTCGACGGCCTCGAACCCGGCGGCTTTGGTTTTGAATTCCTCGCGCTTTATATCGGCGTCGTATTTTTTGCGATTGCCCCAGGGGATGCTGAAACTGAGCGTGAACATGCTCTGGCGAAACTCCCCGCTGCCACTATAGTTGCGCGCCTCAACGCCCGCGTTGAAATCTGGATAACGCTGACGTCGCGCCTGTCCGGTCATCGCTTCAGCGCGTTTAACTTCCTGAGCGAGCACCTTCAACTTCGGATCATTCTGCACCGCGAGTTTTACCAGACGTGGATTGTAGACCACGGGACCGGCGATGGCCGGGAGTTGCAGTAACGGCCACGCGACGTGCAGATCGCGCCCCATGAGTTTATTGATATTGACGCGTTCATGCTCCGCGTTGCGTTCGTCGGTCTTGATGTCGTTGAGCCGTTTCGCGCGCTCATTCTGGAGACGCAAGATATCCGTCTGCGACGCTTCACCGATTTCGTAGCGTTGCTCCGCTACGGCGAGCATCGTTTCGAGCCAGCCGACATCCTGCTTGCCCAGTTCCACCTGGCGGTCGGCGAGTCCGGCGCGGAAGACCCCTTGAGCAATCTCTTTGCGTAATTGTTGAAATCTGTTTTCGGAATCTGCCTGTTCCACGGCGGTTTCCGCTTTGGCAACGGTCCGGGCCGCTTTGGCTTTTCCGAAGAGTGGCAGTCGTTGCTCGACGCCATACAACAAATCACCATCGTCGGCGCGCATTGCTTCGTTGGCCGCCATGACGCCGAATCGGGCCATGGGATCCTCCCAGGTGCGCACCGCTTTTTCTCCTTCTTGCGCGGCATTGACGCGGGCACCGGCGGCGCGCAGACCGGGATTGTTGGTGCGCGCCTCGTCGGCTAATTGATTCACAAACGCGGGTGTAATCTGGAAGACGTTCGTGATCGCAGCTGACGGGTGATGCTCCTGCGCAAAAACTTCTCCCGCGACGGCGATGATAAAAATCGGAATAATAAAATGCTTCATAACTCTCCCACAGGGTCAAAACACAACGGACAAAGACACACTGCGCCTGCGATAGGCACACTACGGGCGTGGAGAGAGGAAGATCAGATCAGGTAACTGCAGTCCCGTTGGAAGAGTGGGACTAAACTGGCGGAAGGAGAGGAGTAGGCGCGTGACGCAATCTTTTGCGGCGCGTCGGTCGGGGAAAGAGTGAACTGAGTAACAAGCGCGAAAACAAATTGCCAATCGTTCTGCGATATCGAACGAGTTGGCGCCACTGGGATCGGCGCGGATTCCGCAGGAGCTTTCGCCTGGCAGCAGGGTGAAGGACATGTCCCGCAACATGCCGACTTGGTCGCCTCCGCCAAATCATTCGCCATGAGAGCCGGTTGCGTGGTGGCAACCAACAGGCTGAATAAAATGGCGAACCAGGCTCTCATGGAATCAAATTACTTTTTCTTCGCGGCGGCGGCTTTTTCAGCGGCGTCGATTTTCTTCATGAACTTTGCCGGATCTTTCTTGAAATCCTTTTTGCAGGATTCGCAGCAGAGTTTCACTTCGCGGCCGTCCTGGACAAAAACGTAAGGTTTACCCATCTCGCCGAGTTTCTCATCCGAAACGGGGCAGGTGTCCAAGGTGTAAGGCTTTGGCTTGTCGGCCTTCTTTTCCTTTTCCGCGGCGTTCACCGAGAATGCGACGACGGACGAGAGCGCGAGAGCCAGACTGATGGATTGAAACAGTTTCATTCTTATACTTAGATGGTTGAGGTTAGATTTCATTCAAATCTAACGCTAACCCTTTTTTGCACAACCTTGGACATGTAACCGGTGGATGAGGAGCGCGGCTGTGCTGAAAGCCAGCCGCAGCAATGTAAAAGGACGAAGACGCTTAAAATTCCAACACCGCTGCACGTTTCAACATTGCTGCGCCTGGTGCTTTGCACACAGGCGCGCTCCGAAGAAGTTTTGTTCACCGTGCGCGATTCTTCGACACGGAATCCACTTTAACCAGGATAGGTTTGGGATTATAGCGATTGCCAAAAGTAATTTCCGGATAGGCTCGGAACACTCCCGTAAGAACGCCAACGGCGTTCCGTCCCATAGCCCAGGGTTGGCGCAGCCTACCCTGGGTAAGAATGTTGCATTTGTCATCAACCCCAAAGGGGTTGCGTCACGGGTCATTGATTCAGCCACACCATGGACGCAACCCCGTTGGGGTTGATGATTCGTCCGCCCTTTACCCAGGGTAGCTCCTTCGTCGCAACCCTGGGCTTTGGGACGCAATCCCTTTGGGATTGAGGCTGCAAAATAATTTGCGGGCAAAGCTCAGATTCCGCAGTCTATCCGGAAATTACATTTGGCAATCAGTATAGGCAACGGCTACGGCCCGGAAAGCCGGAAGAATGCACCACCGTTCGTCGCGGGGATCAACATCTCGTTCTGCAACGTGTTCAGATTGAGGGTCGGCGAATCAGTTACCGGGGTCCAACTACTGTTATTCAAGGAGGCGCCCTCCAGTTGTTGCAACACAACAGGCGATGAGGGGACCGTCCATGAAATCGGAAGGTTTCCGTTGGTGCGCACGAGGGAGAGATTCGGATGGGGCGTCGAAGTGCCAAGGTAAAGCCGGCCCTGCCCGCTATGACCGGTCATCCAACGATGACCGTCCGCCGAGGTTGCGATTGCATCCAAAACCGTGCCGGCTCCGGGCTCAGCCGTCCACGTCAGGCCGGAATCGGCGGAGATAAACGTGCCGAAGTAGGAAATCACTCCCAGGCGAGTTCCATCCGCAGAGCAGGCCGCACCGCTGCCACCGAAAGTGTACGGATGCAGCAAAGACCATGTGGCGCCGGAGTCCGTTGAGAAGTGAACCCGATTATTTTCGGTCGCGATGATCGTCCTTGCCTCCGCCGAACAGGCCACCCCCGACAAGTCGTTCGTCGCGAGGATGGACGACCAGTTCACGCCGTAATTGGTCGAAAGCCAAACGCCCACGTTTTGAATGCAGGCCACCAGCCGTTGGCCATTCGCGGAAGAGGCGATGCCAGTCCAGCTCGCGATGGGCGCGTCATTATTGGTGGTCCAGGCCACGCCGCCGTTGGTGGAGATGAAGATGGGATTGCTGCCAAACAAGACCGCGCCGACCCGACTCCCGTCTGCGGAACAGGCGATGTGCCGCGCGGGAAACGTTGTATTGGGAGCAGGATACGAAGCCCAGTTTGTCCCAACGTCGTTTGAGATCCAGACCAGAGGCGTTCCCGCCACCACAATATTGCTTCCATTGGCCGAAACCGCGACCGGCCCAGAAACAGTGTTTGAATGCCACGTGGCGCCGTAGTCGGATGAAACCAGGGTCCCCGAGCCACTCGCCACCTGAACCCGCCCGTCCGCCGACATCGCCGTCGATGTGGTGCTGAAAAAGTTCGTGGTCCAACTTTCGGCCCGCGCCGATTGAATCGCCAGGGTCAAGAGCGCGACCACCGTCCATGACAAACCTCTCCTCGCTGCCATCATAGTGAAGGATTGAATCAACCACCGCGAAATCCCGGCGTCAAGCCGGTCAACCCGTAAGATCAGGTCGTTGTTGTCCCGCACTTCTCGAAGGGCAGGTCTCTTTTCTGGTTATTGATAGCGATTCCGCAAGAAAACATCGCCATTTTCCATCGGAAAATCCCGTCGGGAGCGTAGACAGCGCCGTTTTCCATCGGAAATTCCCGTTGGGAGCGTGGACAACGTCATTTTCAACCTGAGAATCCGGTCGGGAGCGTGGACAACGCCATTTTCAACCTGAGAATCCCGTCGGGAGCGTGGACAACGTCATTCTCAACCTGAAAATCCCGTCGGGAGCGTGGACGACGCCATTTTCAACCTGAGAATCCCGTTGAGAGCGTGGACAACGCCATTTTCCATCGGAAAATCACGTTGGGAGCAGGTGTAATAGAGGTATTGCCAATCACTTACGATGTTTTGTGTGGTTCTTTGCTGTTTTCGCCTGGAATCAGCCACGACAAAACCGGGAATCAGAAAGGCTCCTTCCGTCGAAGGGAAATCCGGCGTCCACGGCAGTTGCGACTCCGAAGTCCCATCGGGACGACCTGATGATAGGTCCGACTTTCAAGCCGGACTTAAAGACACCCAAATCGAGCACTTTGCCGCAGGCCCGAGCGGAGGAATCTTTAATTGCATTGCTCTGTTTGTGAACGACTCATTTCGGTTCATCCATTGGATTGAGCGAGTGTAAATGGGAATGGCGTTCCGATTGTGACCCTTTTGCTAATTTTTGAAATGAGAGATGCGAGCTAATTCGTCCTCCTTGCTGTTCCACTCTTCAACTTTCATTACCCTGATTTGTCCATCGGCATTGAGGTGCGTTCCGCTGCGGACCTCAAATTCTAAAAGCCTTTCCTTAGCCGAAATAGACACATCAGTGGCAATGTCCCAAAGCCGAGCAGTTCCGTCATCGCTTGCAGTCAAAATTCTTTTTCCGTCGGCGCTGAAAACAGCAGAACTTAAAGGTCCGTTGTGTTGAAAAACTCCGATACAGGCGCCATTTATTGTGCTCCAGAGCCGCGCAGTGCCATCCGCGCTCCAGGTTAGAACTCTCATTTGCCGTGAAGCAAATCTAGCTCCTTCAATTGATGATTCGTGTCCCAGCGCTTGACCGATTGCACGCCCGTCAACGGAGCTCCATAGTCGTGCAATGCCGTTGTTGCCAATGGTCAAAATACATTTCTGTACATCGCCAAAGAAGGCGTTTTTAATCTTGGTTTCATGGTTCATTGATTGGCCAATAGGACTGCCACTTGTTGCATTCCATAGTTGGGCGGCACCATCTGCTCCCCAAGTCAAAACAGTTGACGCATTACAACAGAAGGCACCACCAACGATTCCCTCCTTATCCACTACTCTATGAACCATGGGAGCGGTAATTGGACTGCATGTATCCAAATTCCAAACCTTAGCGGCGCCTAAGTTGTTCCAAGCTAAAACTGCCTTTCCGTTCGGACTAAACGAGAGTCCCATGATTTGGCTCAGCCAATTTGATCTGTAGTCCGTGAACTTGATGGTCATTGGCACCCCGATGGCTTTGCCATTTGTTGTCCAAAGCCGAATGGCTGAATCCATTCCCCACGTCACTGCTCGCATACCATCAGGAGTGAATGTGGCGCCAACAACCGTATTATCGTGTAAAAGGTGGGACCCTATCTCTTTGCCGTCTTCTGCACTCCAAATCTGTGCGAATTGATTCTGGAAATTGTCCTGCGCTTGACCGTGCGTAATAAAGTTTTTTCCGTCGTTATTAAACGCTGCTTCAAAAACTGGATACATGATGTCTCCAATCAACTGCCCGTTGTCTGTGTTCCACAATCGACCTTTGCGATTAGATGTCCACGTTATCATGCGATGTGAATTCGAGTTAATTACCAATCCGGTCACGGGGGCATCGTGCATCAACGGTTCGCAGAGAGCAGTTCCATCCTTACGCCAAAGTCTTGCTGCACCATCGGTAGACCAAGAGACAATCGTTTTCCCACTGTCATCAAACATTGCGCCTGTTACCTCAGCATTGTGGTGCATTACCTCTCCAATAGGCGTGCCTGTCGTGCTTGTCCACAGTCGCGTGGTCTTATCGTTGCTCCAAGTTAGGATGTAATTTCCGTCTTTGCTGAAAATCGCTCCTTTGACCGCACCTTGATGATTCATTTTGATACCAGCCACTTCAGGTTCGTCGACTGCCCAAATCCGCGCGACACTATCAGCACTCCAGCTAACAACTTGATCGCCATTGTGGCAAAAGTACGCCCCGCCCACAGACTGCAAGTGTTTCATTGTGCTGAGGAGGCTTCCCTTGCTGGCATCCCAAATCCTAATTGTTCCATCATCGCTGCAGGTCAAAAGACGGCTGCTGTCCCTACTGAAACTTGCACCCGAAACTGTGCTGGCATGTTCTAATGATGATCCAATCCTTTTCCCACTTTCTGCATTCCACAGGTTTCCTTTCTTTGTCTGATTCAACGTTGCGATTCGAAGTCCATTTGCGCTAAACGCGACGAAATCAGTTTCAAAGTCGTGGCCCAATGCTTCGCCTAATTCAGTCCCATCACTGGAGTCCCAAATTCTAAGTCTTGTTTCAGTAAGCTTCCCTAAATCTGCTTTTGGCGACGGCCCCGGGTTGAAGAGAAAACTTTGTGAAATCGAAATTCGATTTCTCCGGAAGGCCGTATCAGAGTTTTTATCAATCACCTTCCAAAGTCGCACGGTGTTATCCATCGCTCTGCGCAAAATCCAACTTCGCCCCAGACCACTTACGGCACGAATCATCGGGCCTCCATGCCATATTACATTTGTTTTAGACGGAGCCATAACATCCCAGAGACGAACAAAACCCTCGCTGTCCCATGTAATCACTTCATTGCCATTGTCTGCAAAAAAAGCAGCTTCGAATGAAGCTTCTCTTTCAATACGAGCGCCTATAGGCCGACAACCCAAATCCCATACCTGAGCTTTGCCTGTGCTGCTCCACGTCAAAAACCTTTTGCCAGTGGAATCAAAGGTTGCATCCCAGATTTGACCGCCGACATCCATCGGTGGGCCAACCAACGTTCCATCATTCGCTTTCCAAAGCCGTGCGGCATTGTCTTGACCCCAGGTTAAAACAAATTGTCCATCCGGACTGAAGGCCGCTCCCCCCATACTTCCTAGATGATTAATTGGCTCCCCTACTAACGATGTATTCGCGGTATCCCAGAGCCTAACACTACCGTCCGTCCCAAAAGTTATAAAACGGAGACCGTCTGCGCCAAATTCTGCCGTGGAGATGCCACCCGATTGCTTCATTGGCTTTCCGATCGGTGAAGCATCACTTTCTTTCCATAATCGTGCATCACTCACATCGCTCCAAGTCAGAACGGATTTTTCATTCGGACTTAAGAGAGCACCGCGTATACTTTTGTCGTGAATGAAACTCCGGCGGATAGGCGCACCCGATAATTGAGCAGCGAGGCTTAAGTCGCTCAGCTGCGCAGAATCTCCGATTGCTTGGGCAAGTGTTGCAGCAAAAAGAAAATGATGGGTTGCTTTGATAGGATCAGATTCGAAGTCCCGCGCACTCGTGGCTGTCATCCAAGTCACAGTCATTAATTGCCGAATGGCTTCTTTTCGCTGCCCTTCTGCTTTGTGATACTGCGAGATTGCCACCAGGAGTAAGGTGGTTACGGCGAAAGCAAATCCCTGAAGCCACCGACGTCGTTTTACAGCTTGGCGCGTTTTCCTAAAGGATTCTACAAGATCTTTGACAGCTTGGTCGGAAGGGCCACTTTGTAACGTCTCCTTTCGTTCACGAATCTGTAAAACGGATGGCTTTATAAGTTCTAACACCCGATTGTTCGGGTTCTTTTCCGGTGACAGACTGCCTTCGAAGTCAACGGGGATAACCCGCTTGCCGCTACGCGTGAAAATTTCGACTTCTCTTAGGACAGGAGCAGATTCCAAAGCCCTCTGAGTGCCTACGACAATCAATTGGCTGGTTCTCTTTAATGCCCAAGCGCCAATTGTCTTCCAATCATCACCTTTCGCGTATTCCTGTGTATCCAGAAAACATTCGAATCCATAATCCTTCAACTTGAGCCCCAATCCTTCCGCATAAAACTTTCCATCGGCGTGCGCGTAAGAGATAAAAAAATCGTAACCAAAAAACTTATCTACTATGCGTTGCCAAAACGTTCTTTGGAGTTGAGCGTCCACCGGTTGTCTAACATCGGTTTGTGTGCTTGTTCCCATTGCGTTGTGGTCGCTACGCGCGACAGTGTAATGAGTTCCTCGTGTTTGCCAAGCGCGTGGAACGACAAACAGCAAAACTTGCTCGCGCCTGCGGCAAAGTGATTGATCTACGGGCGTTATATATTCAAGTCGACTGGGCGATCATCGTTTCGCTATCGTGACGGGCGAGATAAACACTTTCGTATGGATCCGGTTCCCAAACCAAAAAAACATCTTTTCTGCGCCTGCTTCAGATTTGGTGACCGGTTTTTCGATATGAACCTCTTCGATGATGGCTCTACCCGTTGGTATGACAATACCGCGGAAAATGAAATCGCGAAGGCCGATGGCAGTTGGGACATGAAGACTGATATCTTTGCTTATGGTTTTCCAGAGAGTGTGAAGTTATGGGAGCATCTCCGTCGGGAATTCACGATCCACGCTTCGCTGCCGGAATACGATTTAAACTTCATCGTCAAAAAGTTACTTCCTGGCTATCGGCGACAAAAGAGTTACCGCTCAACCGAAGCACTCTGTATTCGGGCGATTCTGCTTCAGTTTTTCTGGAAGGAAATCAATCCACAATTCTCCCCGCCCGTTCCCGAAGGCACGGCTGAGACGGGTGTGTGATAATCCGTATGAATGAGAAATTGTACACCTGCCTCATTGAAGAGCTGACAGACGAACAGGCGTTTGTTCAGGTTTATTGGGCGAGGGCTGACCATATGGGCGTCGCTATCGAAAAAATGCTTGCGGCGGCTAGATTGAACGGCTTGAAGGATCCCCAGCCACGAGAAGCAGACCCTTACGACATTGAAAATTTGAAATGCACTGTCCAACCGAGTCCCGATGCGGAGACATTTTGGGCGGTTGATCGTTATGCCTTTCCGCCAGAGCCGATCGTCGAGTTGCCTTATGGCATTATTGCGTCTTGTATTGAAGGTGAACAGGACGCCAAGCACATAATCGAAGGATACACTCGGCACAAAGACGATCAGGGCAAGATAACAATATCTATAAATGTTGAACGAACGGCGCTCCTGCCCTTATACGAGCGTCTTTTGAGGACTCGAGCATCCTACCGTGTATTTTGGTATCTGCTCCACGATCACTGGACGAATTCTGAAGACCACTTTCTGGTAAATGAAGCGCTTGATAGTCCAGACAAAATTCTTTCGCACCTGCACGAGCATCCGCTGGACTCAGTAATGAATGGGTATGTCACTTTGACGGCCTACCATGAAGAAGGTGCAACGAATCTGAATATTTCAGATCACAAGCAGATTGTTATTACCACGTATTCCGATGACATCGCTGAGGACTACGCCACGGTATTGGCGGACTTAGGCTACGTGCAAGCGGACGAATTGGTGACGATCGATGATCGCATTCACCACTGGCACTATCGCCATCCGGATAGCCTCGGGCAACCTGACTTAGTGGACCATTTGCATTCGATCGGCTTTCGTGATTGGAATCACAAGAGGCAATGAAAGCGGTTGTCCTCGTACGCATTAAACCCATGGGAAATTGAGACGCTGTTCTGGCTTAGTCAGGGCGGAGCGCAACTTCGCCCTACCGATTAGAATATGGTCGCCACGCTTGGTTTATAATCCCAGTTTCTCCGCTTCTTCGGCCCAGCGGCGGGGGTGCGTTCGTCGGTTACTTGGAGGGACCCAGGCCCTGGCATAGGTATTCGTGTTTCTCCCGGCCCTGCTTGGCCCGTTCGGACCGTGCAGCAGAACTTTCTGCGCCCCATCCTTCGCGACAAGCTGATCGATTTAGAAAATATTTTTATTTTTCTATTGCGTGTAAGCCGACTATCGCGGACAGTAGCGCCGTTCGATTAAGTGCGAGTCACTCAGTCGAGCAACACGAAGACCGGGCGGGACCTAAGAACCCCGTCCAGTCGCGGGTGACGAACAAAACGTTTGGGCCGACAGCGATGTGCTTTGTGCGCGCAGCGCGCCAGTTTAAAGTTTGAAGTTTAAAGTTCAAAGTTTGATTGGCCTGCGGCGCAAGTTCAGTAGTCAGCAAAACAGTCATCAGTAAACGCAGGGTGAATCGGATGGGGGAGGATGGCGCGAATGTCATCGGAACCCGCGGGCATGACGCCCGCGCTGAATCGGGAAGGCGGAATTGTTTTCTGCTCTTTTCGTCAGCCCGTGAAGCAATGCAAAACAAACGTCCGAAGCCGCAAGGCAGAAGACAAAACAAAAACAGAAAGATAAAAACATATGCAAAACAAAATACAAAACTCAATCCCCGCGCTCCTTACCATGGCTGGCAAGGCTTCGATCGGCGCGGGCTTATACGGCGCCACGCTTCCGCTGGTGCTTAACCTTAAACTGAACATCGATGCGGATATCCTGGCGTTGACCGACAAGATCATGGCCTATGGCACGGGCAAGAATGAATTGTCGGATCGCCGCGACACGTTGAACGCGAGCCTCGAGATCAGCCGCGAGTGGATCACGCTCGGCCGTGACAACTTCAAGCCGACCTTCGGTTCGAAACGCAACGCCCGCTGGGGAGTCGTGGGCATGGATGGCTCGCTGAGCGTTCCGGCCACGCCGATGGAAGTCTTGCGCATCCTCGGCGCGTTCAAGGAACTCCTGACGGACGATCCTACCCTGGAAGTCCCGATCAAGGACATCACGGCGACGCATGCGGGCGACTTGATCATCGCACTCAATGCGGCGGTCACCGCGGTGCAAGGACAGGAGGAAGTGGTCAAGGGTCTCCTGGACGATCGGAATGCGAAAGCGGAGGCGCTCCGGAAACGGATGTCGGACCTGATTGCGGAATTGAACATCCGCATGAATGGCCTGGATAACCGCTGGATCGGCTTCGGCTTGAACAAGCCGGATGCAGAGCAGACGCCCGATCAAGTCACCGAACTCATGGCGACCTTGATCGGCCCGGGCACCGCCGCCTTGAAATGGAGCGTCCCGGCACGCGCTGGATACTATCACGTGTTCAAGCGAGTGGTGGGCATCGATCCGGATTACGTCCTGGTCGGTTCGCCGGCGGACGTCGACTTCACCCTCGAAGGCTTGCCCGCAGGTGCGACGATTCAAATCGTGGTCTCTGCGGTGAACAGCAGCGGCGAAGGAGCACGATCAGAACAAGTGACCATCACGACGCACTAGGTGCTAGCGCACGGCCACTGTGGCGGCGGGCTAACCCGTCGTCCGTGTCCCAAGCTCCATGTGATACAGCACCCGCCTTCGGTTTTTACGAACCGAAGGCGGCTTTGTTTTACGACCCGACTCCTCGACGCCAACACGGGCCCCGTTCATTTTAAGAGGGGAACGTTTGGACACGAATTACACAGATCAGCACAAATTTTCAAAGACAGGAAAGGATGTTCCCGTTCTTCTCAACTAAATTCGTGTTGATCTGTGTAATTCGTGTCTCATTACACGGGCGCATCGTGGGTTCGGCGATGACAATCTTTGCTGCGGATTGCCCCGGGACTTAAAAAATCCGAAAACATCGCAATTTCGCCCAATTTCGTCCCCCTACTCCTGATCAGCTGTTCTGATACGGAAAACATTTTGCCAAGCCCGCCCGCAATCCGTATAACACCCCCGCAATGTCAGCAAAACGTGGTTCCATCAAACCCAAAGCCTCAGCGAAACAAGCAGTTGTTTCGACTCCAAAAACTTTCAAGAAACTCCTCGCTGCCAATCGTAGCGAGATCGCGATCCGCATTTTCCGTGCGGCGACCGAGCTCGGGCTGCGCACCGTCGCGGTCTATGCGCAGGAGGATCGTCTTTCGATCCATCGCTTTAAGGCGGACGAAGCGTATCTGACCGGCGAAGGCAAAGGGCCCGTCGGCGCTTATCTCGATGTCGAAGGAATTGTCGCACTTGCCGCCGAAAAAGGGGTCGACCTGATCCATCCCGGTTACGGCTTCATGTCGGAAAATCCGACGTTTGCGCGTGCCTGCGAAAAAGCGGGAATTACTTTCGTCGGACCGCGCCCGGAACTGTTGGAAATGATGGGCGACAAGACAGCGGCCCGTGCTCTCGCACAGAAGATTGGTGTGCCGACGTTGCCTGGAACCGAAGACGCGATTGATGACCGTGACACGGCGTTGAAAGTCGCCAATCAAATTGGTTTTCCTCTGATTATCAAAGCGGCTTTCGGCGGCGGCGGACGCGGCATGCGCGTCGTGCACAAGGCGGCTGATTTGCAGAATCTCCTCGACGAAGCTCGCGGTGAAGCCGGTCGCGCGTTCGGGAACTCCGCGGTGTTTCTGGAGAAGTACATTCAACGCGCCAAGCACATTGAAGTGCAAATCCTTGGCGATAAACACGGCAACGTTTTGCACCTGCACGAACGCGATTGCTCCGTGCAACGTCGGCACCAAAAGGTGGTCGAGATCGCGCCGTCCGTCGGAGTCGATGACAAGGTGCGGCATGAATTGTGTGACGCGGCCGTGAAGATGGCGAAGGCCGTGAATTACGACAACGCGGGCACGATCGAGTTCCTCTACGATGTCGATACGAAGGCGTGGTACTTCATCGAGATGAATCCACGCATTCAGGTGGAGCACACGGTCACGGAAGTGATTACGGGCATTGATATTGTCCGCGCGCAGATGCTCATCGCACAGGGTTACACCTTGCACGGGAAGGAAATTAATTTACCGCAGCAGGATCAGATTCCGCGCATGGGTTATGCCGTGCAGGCCCGCGTCACGACGGAAGATCCGGAAAATAAATTTACGCCGGACTACGGCAAGATCCTCACTTATCGCTCGGCCGGTGGTTATGGCATTCGTCTCGATGGCGGCATGGGTTACGCCGGCGCGGTGATCACGCCGTATTACGATTCATTGCTCGTGAAGATTTCTGCGTATGGGCAGGACTTTCACATGGCGTTGCAACGGATGGACCGTGCGCTACGCGAGTTCCGTATTCGTGGCGTGAAGACGAACATTCCGTTCCTGGAAAACGTCATTCACAACGAGACATTCCGCGATGGTTGGGCGACAACCACGCTGATTGATACGACGCCCCAGTTGTTTGAGTTCAAACCGCGTCGTGATCGTGCAACGAAGCTGCTGAATTTTCTCGGGAACGTCATTGTCAATGGCAACCCGCAAGCCAAGGGTTACAAACCCCATACCGCTTTCACGCCAGCGCCGCGCGTGGCTTACGACCACAAACAAGCGCCCGCCAAAGGGACGCGCGATTTGCTGCTCGAACTGGGACCGAAAAAATTCGCCGAATGGACGCTCAAGCAAAAGAAGTTGTTGGTCACAGACACCACGTTTCGTGACGCGCACCAATCGTTGCTCGCGACGCGCATGCGCACCTACGACATGCTCGCCGTGGCGGATGCCGTGGCACGACGCACGCCGCAGTTGTTCAGTATGGAAATGTGGGGCGGTGCGACCTTCGATACGGCGATGCGTTTCTTGCATGAAGATCCGTGGCTGCGTCTGCGTCAGCTGCGCGAACGCATACCGAACATTTGTTTTCAAATGCTGTTCCGCGGCTCGAACGCGGTCGGCTATTCCAATTACCCGGATAACGTCGTCGCTGGTTTCGTGAAGCACGCGGCCGCGAACGGGATGGATATCTTCCGTATCTTCGATTCGCTGAACTACACACCGAATCTGAAAGTCGCGATGGAAGCGGTGCAAGGCACGCACGCGATCTGCGAAGCGGCGATTTGTTATACCGGCGACATTCTCGATCCGAAGCGCACCAAATATTCGCTGAACTATTACGTGAAGCTCGCCAAAGAGTTAGAGCGTATGGGTGCGCATACGTTGGCGATTAAAGACATGGCCGGATTGTGTCGTCCTTTTGCGGCGCACGCGCTGGTCAAAGCGTTGAAGCAGGAGATTGGGATTCCGATTCATTTCCACACGCACGATACGAGCGGCACGACGGCGGCCTCGATCATTAAAGCGAGCGAAGCCGGTGTGGATATTGTTGATCTCGCGATTGCCTCGATGAGCGGTTCCACGAGCCAGCCGAATCTGAATTCGATTGTCGCTGCGCTGCAAAATACGCCGCGTGACACGGGCCTGAATATCGAAGCGCTCAATGAATTCTCGGATTACTGGGAACACGTGCAGCACTTTTACAAACCGTTCGATACCGCGCCTCGCAGTGGTAGTGCCGAAGTTTATCTGCACGAAATGCCCGGTGGCCAATACACCAACCTCAAGGAACAAGCCGCCAGCATGGGCCTTTCGCATCGTTGGCCGGAAATCGCGCGGACGTACGCGGAAGTAAATCAACTCTTTGGTGATATCGTGAAAGTCACGCCGAGCAGCAAAGTGGTCGGTGACCTCGCGATGTTCTTGATCACGCGCGGCATCAAGCCGGCGGACGTGTTGAATCTGGATCCAGCGGCGACGTCTTTTCCGGAGTCGGTCAAAGACATGCTGATGGGCAACCTTGGTCAGCCGATGGGGGGGTGGCCGAAGAAATTGCAGGCGGTTGTTCTCGGAAAACAGAAGCCGCTCAGTGATCGACCAGGCGCACATTACAAACCGGCTGACCTGAAGAAGATCAAAGAAGAAGTCGCGGTGAAGGTGAAACGCGAAGCGACGGAGGACGATCTTTACAGTCATTTGATGTATCCGGAAGTGTTCGCGGAGTTCACGAAGTTTGCGCGCGATTACAGCGATGTTGGTGTGATCCCGACTCCGGCGTTCTTTTACGGTCTAAAGCCGGGTGAAGAAGTTTCCGTGCAAATCGAAGAAGGCAAGACGTTGTTCCTGCGGCTGATCTCCGTCGGAGAAGTCGATAAGGATGGACGTCGTGGCATCACCTTCGAGTTAAACGGCGTCACGCGTGTGACCTCGATCGTCGACAAATCGGTGCAACCGAAAACCAAAGCCCGCGCGAAGGCTGATCCAGCAGATCCGTTTCAAATCGGCGCGCCAATGCCTGGACTGATCACTTCCGTTAACGCGACCGTCGGCGCGAAAGTCGCGAAAGGCGACAAGTTGATCGTTATGGAAGCGATGAAAATGCAGACGACTGTTTATGCGTCAGTGGATGGCGTCGTGGGCGAGTCGTTCGTTCAGGTCGGAGATACGGTCGAGAGCAAAGATTTGTTGGTTAGACTCAAGAAGTGAGTCGCCCCGAGCGTTAGTCCAGGTCTGTAAAACCGGCAAAGCCGATTTCCTCGGCTGGAGGCTGGGAGCTGTCCTTGTTCGAAGGGGGATCTTTGAACGAGGCTTGATCCTTTGTCGGTGCGTCTTCTTTTCGCGGGGAGCGGCATTCTTTCTCTGCCAGGGACTCAGCGGCCAGTCCAAGTTTCTCCAATAATCCCAAAAGAATTTTTCGATCAGCGCGGGTGAGGCCTGAACAGGCAGATTCCATCAACGCGGAATGATTATCGGAGGCATTTTCAATCAGCGCTCGCCCTTCATCCGTCAGTTCCACCAGGCAGACACGCCGGTCTTCCTCCTGCGGGACGCGTCGAACCAGATGACGATTTTCCAATCTATTTATTGCCGTGGTCGCGGAGCCGCTGGTTAATGCCATTTCTCTGCCAAGAGTGTTTACCGGCAGAGGTCCCTGTTGAAGTAACGCCTCCAAAATGGCGAAGTCCGAACGGCACATCTGGAGTTGCATACCACTGCGCCCGGCGTGCACTTCGATTGCGCTCGTTGCTTTCCAGAGCGCCAGCCAGACTTGGACTCCTGAGTGAGCGGGCATTTCTGGTTGGATCTGACCGTGTTTATATCTTTACGTCAAGGATGTTATCGGAGGTGGGAAGCTATTGCTTCGGCACTGCATCCTTGCGATGGAAAAGAACAATGAAATCCGCCCCTCTTGCTTTGTGCTGTATATTGTTTGCCCCCCAGAACGACTCAATCTGAATGGGGCTAATATAATCAACAAGGCGACGATCTCATATTGGTTTGCCGTGTAACGATTGAGCCATTCGAGAATGAACGGATTTGAATCCGAGCGACGCAACCAGGAAAAGTTAAACTGGATCATCGCAATGAATTCTGGCGCGCCAGCCTCTATTTCTGCAGCCATTTCCTTTTGCATTTGTAGGGCAAACGGCTGTGCCTCCATTAATCCATATGTATAAATGTATCCGGTGGCCGAATGGCGATCGGCCAGAAAGTAAATTTCTGGCTCCGACCCCAATACGGCAATACGTGCCTCCTTGGAGGAGTTCTCCCGGATGTAGCGTGCGAGGGCCTCAGCCGGTCCAAACGGGTTGCCAGAATAAAGTGCGACCATCAATTGTTTGGGGGTGAGTCGAAAGAAAAACAGCCGGTTCAAGTAGATTGAATGAGCGAAAAAGCCTGCGCACACCGCGATTAGCATGCCTTGATGTAGAGCCTTATGTGGTAAGAGTGTTTTTGCCAAGGCAACCGCTGCGCCTGCCAGTAGGGAGACCGCCGGCCATAGTAAAAGGAAGTAATGCCCGCGAAAGTAGAACCCAACTGAAAGAGCGCAAAAGGAAAAGAACAACAAAACAAGAAGCCAGATGGCCTTTCCGCGCGCTGGTTTTACAAACAGCGATAGAATTATTCCAGCCAGGGCTAAAACCCAAAAGAAACCGCTGTATTCAAAACTATTGGTGAAATTGGACCGAAAAGGTGAGAAGGCCTTCGAGAGAGGCACGCTCGTAGCATATTCGCTGGCGTAATTGAATGTCCAAAACCAGAACTTCCCGAATACTCCAGCCCGCCAAAGAATCAGGCAAGTTAAGCCGAACGGCACAATGCATCCGAGGGAAAAACTTCCGAGGAGAGAACTCAATAGACGCCATTTCCATGGCCGGTTGCACCAGAAATGCAAAATAATTGAGAAAACGCCAAAGAGAATGAAGAACACCCCCTGTTGTTTCATGAGAAAACTCATGCCCAGCAGCAGTCCGCTTGAAAAATAAATCACCGGGCTGTTTGAATCCTGAGCTCGCAGGAGGACGAGCAATCCGGCGACGGCAAACAGCACAACGAAATGATTTGCATGTGCTGCCATGCCTAAAGAGGTGTGACAGCAGGAGAGTAAAGCAAAGCTCGCTGCGGAAACCAGTCCGGCCACTGGATTGAACAGTTTGCGACCGAGTAAGAACATCAGGAAGATCGCGACAGCGTTGAGTAATGTCATTCCCAGATGAATGCCGCGCGGGGTTTGCCCAAAGACTCCCATCAACACTGCATAGGCGGCGTAAGTCCCTGGCAGCTTCATGTTGTAAGCCAGGTCGTAGGGAGGAATTCCTTGCAGAAGAAGTTGCCCGGCATAGGCATACTCGCCTTCGTCCCGTTCCAGTGGCATATCAGCGATGCGAATCCGGATAGATGCCGCGAAAGCAATGATCAACAGTAGAAGGAGCCAAGCGCCCCATCGCTCCCAGAGGAAAAACTTTGTTTTATCGGCCATTAAAGCGAATTTTGACGAAACTAAATATTTTTATATCAAGCCGAAAGTCCTCTTTAGCTTAGAATCAATTTGCCTGCCAATTGGCCGGAAAGTTCTTGTCCAGAAGGGCTCGAATCGAGTCATCCACCTCGCGGTTGCGTAACCCACTGGGAAAATCACTCCAGACCTTAAATGCCTCTTGCAACTTATGCTGACGCACAAAGTCCATCATCTTGGCCTCCCGAGTTTGCATTTCGCTCTTGAGAGCACGGTCCTTGTTGCTGATGGAATCCTGCACTCGTTTCGCAACTTCACCCGCCTGTGGTGTGCCGTCCGCCTTCTGTTCAACCTGCCTGTAGCCGTCGATTATTTCTTCGTAGTTTTCCTTATGTTGCGCAGCGTATTTATCAGCCTGCGCCAGCATTGTCGCAACAGGACCTTCTGGAATATTGTAGAAGTCACGCCTTGGCGGAACTCCCATTGGCAAACGCATTCCTCCGCCTTCAGGACCACGTCTCGGTTCGAATTGCCCGTTTTCGCCCGCCTGAGGTCCTGGACGTAAACGACCTTCTCGTGCCGCCGGACGGATTACCTCTGTTCCCTCGGTCGGAGAGAGATTGGGAGGTTGCACGGCCACGACCTCTTGTTTGACGGCTAACTTGGATTTTGATCGGTTTGCTATTACCGCAGCTACGGCAACGATGATCACGCAACCGACGACACCCGCGGCCAAAATCCATTGCGATTTGCGCAGCGGTCTCTTGCCGACCATCGCTGTTGGCGCAAATCCCGCGCGAACCTGGTGTAAATCTAAAATCAGCGATTGATAA
>JAQGOU010000528.1 GCA_028293445.1 Verrucomicrobiales bacterium
CGGTCATCATTGCGACCATCATCGCTTCGGTGCTGCCGCAGGTGACGACGAGATGTTCGTCTGGATTGATGGCGAGTCTGGTGAAGCGCTCAATCTTTTTTGCGAGAGCCGTGCGGAATTTTGGCGCGCCCCAGGTGACGGCGTATTGATGGTTCGGACCACGCGCGGCGCGTTCGAGGGCGTCGAGCAATTCGATGGGCGGATTAAAGTCAGGAAACCCCTGGGCGAGATTGATCGAGCCGTGCTTGTTGGCCAGGCGCGTCATGCCGCGAATGACTGATTCTGTGAACGCCGAAAGTCTGGTTGCCGTTTTGGGCATGACGGAGGCTACGGAGCTGAAAGTTTTTCGTCCAGCCTTGGGATTCGGACAAACGAAACTTGTTTCTCAACGTGCATTCCTTACCCTTATTCAATGTCCACAACGCAGCCTGACAAAAAACTTGTCTCCCCCAAGCTGCCTAAAAGCGCCGAGCCGTCGATGTCCACGCAGCTGTTGCTTGCGGCGATTATCATTCTTATCACCTTCGTTGTTTATCGTCCGGCGATGAGCGCAGGGTTTATCTGGGACGACGACGACATGCTCACCGAAAACGAAGGGGTGCGCGGGTCGCTGGGTGACATCTGGTTCGAAGCCAAGGCGCCGTTCCTCAGCACAAAGTTTTACGATTACATTCCCCTGACGCTGACTTCCTATTGGATCGAATACCGACTCTGGGAAAAGCCGGGCACGCAAGCACACGACATGCATCCAAAGCCGTATCACGCAATGAACATCTTGTTGCACGCATTGACGGCAATTGTTTTCTGGCGGGTGTTGAAGCGATTGAAAATTCCTGGTGCGTGGATCGCCGGGCTTATTTTCGCGGTGCATCCGGTGAACGTCCAATCGGTCGCCTGGGTCACCGAACGCAAGAATACGCTCTCGCTCTTATTCTACGCGCTGTCGCTCTGGGCCTTTGTGAAGTCAGAGATAACTTCAAACCTCAGACCGGAAACTTCAAACTCTGGAAAATGGTTCTGGGCCGCCCTTGGTTTTTTTGTGCTCGGTCTTCTCAGTAAAGCAGCGGTGATTATGTTGCCAGTGGTGCTGCTGGGTATTCTGTGGTGGACGCATGGAAAACTAGATCGTAGGTCGGTGGTGCAGACTCTCCCATTCTTTGCGCTCTCGATTGTATTCGCGGCGATTACGATCAACTTTCAATATCAACACGCGATTTCGACGGATGTCGTGAGCACTTCCGATTTCCCCGCCCGGATGGCAACCGCGGGACGAGCGGTCTGGTTTTATGCGGGAAAGATTCTGTGGCCTGCGCAACTCTCCTTTATGTATCCGCGCTGGGAGATCGATGCGAAGTCAGTGGTGAGCTTTTTGCCGGGAATCGCCGCGATCGGTGCGTTTGGTCTATTTTGGTTCTTCCGCAAAACCTGGGGACGACCGCCCCTGTTTGGTTTGGGCTATTTCCTCGTGACACTCTTTCCGGTGCTCGGCTTCTTTAATATTTATTTCCAGAAGTACACGCTCGTTGCCGATTACTGGCAGTATCCATCCGTCATCGGAATCATTGCGTTAGCCGTGGGGCTTGTCGGCTTTATGCAAAAGCGTTTTGCGCCGCTGGCCTTCCTCGCGATCCCGGTCGTGGCGCTCCTCGGTTGGCAAACCTCGTTGCAATCTAAGGTCTATAAGAATGATGAAATCTTGTTTAAGGATGTGCTGAAGAAAAATCCGAGATCATGGATGGCACACAATACCCTTGGGGTGGAGTTGCTTCAGCAGGAACGTTTCGACGAAGCACTGCCGCATTTTCAGGAGACATTGAAAATCAAACCTGACCACGCCATGGCGCATTGCAATGTGGGAGATGTCATGACGCGACGCGGCGACTTTCGCACTGCGATTGCGGAATTTCGGGAAGCATTCAAATACGATACAAACCTCATCCAGGCGATGCAGCCTCTGGTCTGGCTCGAAGCGACACATCGCAATCCATCCATGCGCAACGGACCTGAAGCGGTGCGCGTGGGTGAACAAGCCGCATTGGTGACCAATGGTGAGAATCCGATTGTGCTTGATGCTCTCGCGGCGGCTTACGCCGAAACCGGCCAATTTGATAAGGCGATTGAGACTACAAAGAAGGCGATAGAGATTGCGCAATCCGCCGGAGCAACGGGGTTGGTGAATGATATTAGAACGCGTCTGCGTGAATACATGGGCCGCCGTCCGCACCGGGAGTGAGTTATCTGATTCCACAATCGGGTTGAACGCCACGAAGACTCGCGCTTCGTTAAGGTTGCTATGCTCTATCTCTGGTTGATTCCCGCGTTGATCATCTTTCTTTTCCTGATCTTCTGGATGTTGCAACGCGGCACAAAGTAGATATCGCCGCACGGGAACGACATTCGAATGCAGTTCCCAAAAAAATGTGGTGTGCAAGTGAAGCCGAGTTCGTTAGCGTTTGTTAGAAGCTGCTTCGGTAAACACATTTTGCACCACTTGTGATCTCCTCCATCGATTCTGTTGAAACATTGGAAACCCTTCTTAGCGAACCCGCCCTCGGTGTCGTCGAGACGATGCGAAGACTTAAAGGGGACCTGATGTTCCTGGGTGTTGCCGGAAAAATGGGGCCAACTCTCGCACGCATGGCGCGCCGCGCCTCGGACCTCGCAGGCATTCCCCGTCGCATTATTGGCGTGTCTCGCTTCTCGTCGGCACAGGACGAGAACGCGTTGCAGAAGGCAGGTATTGAAACGATCCGTTGCGATCTACTCGACGAAGCTGCGGTGCAAAAACTCCCGAACGTTCCGAACATTGTTTACATGGCAGGAATGAAATTCGGTTCGACCGGCCAGGAGTCGTTGACCTGGGCGATGAACACCTACTTGCCTGCGGTCGTATGCAAAAAGTTTTCACAGAGCCGAATCGTCGCGTTTTCCACCGGTAATGTTTATGGACTGGTTCCAGTTACTTCCGGCGGTTCTGTGGAAGGCGATCTGCCCAATCCGATGGGCGAATACGCGATGAGTTGCCTTGGCCGTGAACGGATGTTCGAACATTTCAGCCGCACGTTGAAGATACCAATGGCGATCATCCGTTTGAACTACGCCTGTGAATTGCGCTACGGCGTTCTGGTGGATCTCGCTCAACAAATCGCTGACGGCAAACCAATTGATCTGGCGATGGGCAGCTTCAATGTGCTTTGGCAAGCGGATGCCAATGCGATGACGCTGCAAAGTTTCGATCACGTTGGATCACCACCGTTGTTCCTGAATCTAACAGGACCAGAGACTCTAAAGGTTCGGCATGTTTGCACTGAGCTTGCGGAAAAGATGAAACGACCGGTTTCGTTTTGCGGAACGGAGAACCCCTCGGCCTTGCTCAACAACGCGTCGCAGGCATTTCAATTATTCGGCCAACCTCGATTGAGTGCTGAGCAATTAATCACCTTGGTTGCCGAGTGGATTGGCCGCGGGGGAACAACTTTGGGCAAACCAACACACTTTGAATCGCGCGATGGGAAATTCTGATTCTGCTTCAACTCGCATGAAACGATCTTCACAAAATTGGCTGACGACCCTTCGCGAAGGCGTGGCGATTCCGGCTTCTCCTTTGGCTCTGGATGCCAAACGTCGCTTGGATGAGCGACGGCAGCGTGCGCTGTTTCGCTATTATGCCGCGGCAGGGGTCGGCGGAATTGCGGTTGGTGTTCATACCACGCAGTTTGCCATCCGCGATCCGAAGACCGATTTATTTTATCTTGTGCTCGAAATCGGTCGTCAAGAGATGAACCGCGCGGATGCGAAGAGCGGTTCGCCCTTGATCCGGGTTGCAGGCGTTTGTGGAAAAACGAAGCAAGCGGCCAGTGAAGCGACGTTGATTCGCGATCTCGGTTATCACGCCGGGTTGCTGAGTCTCGCGGCGATGCGCGATGCGACAGAAAAAGAGTTGCTCGCTCATTGTCGGGCTGTCGCTGAAATCATACCCGTCATCGGGTTCTATCTGCAACCGGCCGTCGGTGGACGTGTCCTGCCTTTTTCTTTCTGGCGACAGTTCGCGGAAATCAAAAACGTGGTTGCGATTAAAATGGCGCCCTTCAATCGCTATCAAACGATTGACGTCGTCCGCGCTGTGGTCGAATCGGGTCGCGACGACATCGCTCTTTACACGGGTAATGACGACAACATCGTTCTTGATCTCTTGACGCCCTATCGATTCCTGAAAAATGGGAAACCGACGGAACGAAGGATCGTCGGAGGACTCCTGGGTCATTGGTCGGTCTGGACGCGCGCGGCGGTGCAACTACTTGCCGAATGTCAGGCCGTCGCGAGAAGTAAAAAACCAATTTCAGCCGAGCTGTTGCGTCGCAATGTTGAAGTCACGGATTGTAACGCAGCCTTTTTCGATTCCGCCAACCAGTTTGCGGGCTGTATCGCCGGGTTACACGAGGTGTTGCGTCGGCAAGGCTTGCTGGAAGGCATCTGGTGTCTTGATCGCAAAGAGAAACTAAGTCCAGGACAGGCGGCCGAGATTGACCGTGTTTACCGGGCTTATCCGCATCTCAACGACGATGCTTTTGTGGCGAAGCATCGTGAAAAGTGGTTGCGGTAAGGAACCTGACCAATGAGACGATTATTTTCCATCATCCTCTTCGTGATAGTTACGGCTGTTCCTTTATGGAGTGCTGATGCCCCAACGTCATCGGCAACAAATGCGATCTCGATAGTTCCAGAGAAAAAGCTGCCGGTGAACGGTGAAGTTTTTACGGTCCAGGGCCACACAGCCTTTCTTATCCTGCCAGCGAAGCCAACGGCTGGAACCCCGACGCCCTGGGTATGGTATGCACCCACTTTGCCCGGTCTGCCCGCCGCCGAGGAAAAATGGATGTTCGAAAAATTTCTAGCTGCCGGCATCGGAATCGCCGGGATTGATGTAGGTGAATCCTATGGAAGTCCAGCGGGTCGAGCAATTTACTCGGCACTTTATCGCGAGCTGACGAAAAAACGCGGCATGTCTGCCAAGCCATGTCTACTGGCGCGGAGTCGGGGTGGCCTGATGCTTTATTCATGGGCATGCGAGAACGCCACGAATGTTGCCTGCATTGCGGGTATCTATCCTGTCTGTAATCCCGCGAGTTATCCCGGACTCGACAAAGCTGCGAGTGCCTATGGGCTTACCGCTGCGGAGCTGAAGGTACAACTCCCAAAGTACAATCCCATCGACCGACTTGCACCGCTCGCAAAAGCGCACGTCCCCATTTTCCACATCCACGGCGATGCCGACGTAGTTGTTCCGCTCGACGCCAACTCCGGACCGCTCGCGGGGCGTTACAAGGAATTGGGTGGTAAAATCGAATTGGTTGTTCCACCGGGCCAGGGACACAACATGTGGCCCGGGTTTTTTCAATCCCAGCCACTCGTCGACTTCGTGATCATGTACTCCAGAAATTGATCCGCTGGCGGGGGGATGTGCGGCGGTACGCCCATTGTCGGTGCCGCGCGATCCTGCTTGAGTGGGATAGTACCAGAAAAAACCTATTCGCCATTACCTGGGCGCATTGACGGAACTCAGGTAGGCGTCCTAGAAACCTAAACAACCCATGTCAACTCTACCTTCAATCAGGCGGATTATGTCTCGGGCGGCCTTCGCCATGTTGGTGTTCCTTGGTTTTAGTTTTGAAAGTGCTCAGGCCCTTCCGGCATCGAGTTGGACGACTGGAATCAAGAAGGTTCTCATCATTCCCGTGCGTTTTACGGATCAAGTGGGTCCGTCTGATGTCCCGAATGGAAGCGGATACCTTTCCGGTTGGGGGAATGTGACCAATGGCACCGCCACGGCTGATATCAATAATTTCTTTGTGCGGCAGTCCTATGGCAAATGTAGTTTCGTCTTCACCGTGCTGCCGGAAATCAACATGGGCGTTAGCTACACCAATTACAACGGGGTGTACCCGCCCACCACGATTCCTAAGTATACAGCGTGGTCCGAGCCTGGATCTTTTGCCGACGATGTTCGCGCGAAGGCCCGGCAGGCTGGTGTGACCGCCGGTAATTCCGCTCTTTACGATACAGACAATTACGACCTGGACATCGTTGCTGCTGGATTTATTCCGGGGCAAGGGACCATCGGTTCGGGGTTATCCCATGGCAAAGGTATCTTTGCGACGACCTTCAAAGCGCTCTCACATGAGATCTGTCACAACCTTGGACTCTCACACGCTAACGGAATGTCGCGCGCTTCCTTTTATTCTCCACTGAAGAACAACACCTTTTATTTTGATGCTTACGGTGATGTCTTCGATCTCATGGGTTTCAAGGATACTGCTCCGATTCCTTTGCCGCCCGACCGCGAGGTGAATGTGTTTTGGAAGAACATGCTCGGATGGTTGCCCGACGCTCAGATTATCAATGACACCAACTCCGGCACCTATCGCCTCTATGCGTTCGATCAAGGCAGCATTGAAGCTGGAAAATATTATGGCATGAAGATAGTCCGGGATGCGAGCCGGACCTATTGGTTGGACTTCCGACAAGCGATCACGAATGCGGATGCTGTGTGGTCGCAGAACGGACTCGAAGTTCATTTCGGCGGCGAATCCATCGCGGCCACCGCTGGCCAGACTTCGTTGCTCGACATGACGCCCGGTAGTCGCGGGCTCTCGGGTACATCCTATGCCACCATGCACGACGCGCCGCTGGCGATTGGCCGCACCTACTCCGACGCCGAGGCGAATCTCCATATCACACCGATTAAGAAAGGTGGCACCACGCCGGAGTCGCTCGATGTGGTCGTGAACCACGGCCCGTTTCCCAGCAACGCAGCGCCCGCCCTCTTCATCACACCGACCAATGTAACGTTGAACGCGGGGGTGCTTCAGACCTTCACGGCCACAGCTTCGGACCCGGACGCCGACACGTTGGCTTACTATTGGGAGTTCGATGATCCAGCGGAGCAAGGTGGAAGTAAGTCAGGGGGAACCAATCCCGATTCAAGACTCTCTACTCAAGGTAGTCATGCGTGGACTCGTAACGGCGATTACTTCGTGCGTTGCACAGTAACCGATATGAAAGGCCACACCACGATCACTTCAGCGAAAGTTACTATCACGAATGGCGTGGCTGGCATTCTCACCATCAGCGGCGTCGTCAAAGATGATCACGGCATTCCGCTAGCCGGCGCTGTTGTAAATAATTTTAAGGCTACCAATCCTGTCGTCCTATACGGCGCCACGAACTTCGCGGCCTCCGGCGAAACGGGGTCCGATGGTAAGTATATGGTCCAACTCCCTGCCATTGGCGCCGCTACTTACAACCTTTCGGTTCTCTACCAGGGCTACTCCTTTTCCTGTTCCGTCAATGGTGGTGCGATCGCCATCACCTCTTCGAGTGTGACGAACGTCGACTTCACTCTCCTGCGCGCTACTCGCACTATTTCCGGTGCTGTCGTTGTCGCAGGACGCAGCTATGAACCAACAACCGATGGGCCTTTGACGGTAACCACGGGTGCTCAGACCGTGAGCGCCACTTCGGGTTCCTGGCAAATGACGGTAACCGACGGCTCGCTGGTAAATCTCACCGCGACACCCAGCAACGCGACTTACACCGTATTAAACTATTTTCCCAATCCCTACTTCGTTGCGAACGATTTTAACCTGCTCCATTTCGACGTGAAGATTCCCGGCCGTATGCCTGAGGTAGGCTTTACTACCAACAGCGCCCGCAGCGACGACACTGTCGGCACGATTAATATTCCGGTGACGATGACCTTGCCGGCGGGTTCCAACACGTGGGTTGCCGATCAGGCGGTGTATTACTGGATAGATGGGAGCGGCACCGCCGAGTATGGCGTCGATTACAAAATGTCAGGTGGCGCGTTTACTTTTTATGGGAGCACCGTGCCGACGACGAAGTTGATCCCGCTAAAAATCATCCACAACTCGGTGCCCAAGAATAAAACGGTGGTCATAAAAGTGGGGCCAGCGAGTTCGATCGTCAATATGGGCCCGATCAATACCTTCACCTACACGATCAGCAATGCGCCGCCCCAGATTACCGGCGTCGCCGTGACGAATGGGAACTTCAACCTCAGTTGGTTCGGCGCAGCGGCTGCCCGCTACACGATCCAATCGACCCCGAGTCTGAGCCCGATCGCCTGGACGAACCGTTCGCCACATACCAATATGACCGGCGTTGATGGAACAATGACGCGAAGCATTGCGGTCGGCGCGAGCAGCGAGTTCTTCCGCGTCAAAACGGAGTGAGGCGGGGAACTTGGGGAAACACCAAACACCAAAGCCCAAACACCAAATAAATTGTTTTTCGTGTTTGGTGTTTGAAATTTCTTTGGTGTTTGGGTTTTTGAGGTTGGATGTTTCTGGTTCGTGTTTCTTTGCTTCCATAGCATCGCTTTCTCCTCGTTCCTGTTCTATGCTACACGTCAATGTTTTCGAACCGCCTGTTCCAGACCCTCGCCTGTGCGCTCCTACCTCTGGGCCTTTTTGCTGAAGGCGCTCCTTCGCCCAAGGCTGCTCTGGATGCAAAGCCGCTCACGGCTGCGGAGAAATTTGTTTTCATCCAGGTCATTGCTGGAAAACCGGCTGACCTCAAGCTTGAGTTCAGTGATGAGACCAATCGCGTTTTGCGCGCCGCCTTTCTCGAAACCCTTCTGACCCGAAGCGGCACCAATGTCCATCGGAACGGCTTTTCCATCGAGCACGCCATCGTCCCCGACGCACTCGATCTTCGCAATGCGGAGGTGCACTTTGAAACCGGTCTCATCGAATGCCAGTTCGACGGTGAAGTGAATTTCGCGAAGAGTCTTTTTGAAAATGGATTCTCGATCGCCGGTTCCACCTTCGGTCGTTCGGTGAGTTTTTCGTCCATGAAGATCCGGCGCCTCGCCAACTTCGATCGAACCACCTTTGCGGCCGAAGTGAATGCGGCGCAACTTGAAGTGACCGGCATCTTCACTGCCCGCAAAGCCCGCTTCAACAGCCCGACTGACCCGGTTGATTTCACCAGTCTGAAAACAGGAGCGGATGTTTTCTTTTCTGAGTCTACCTTTGCCGGGCCGGTTACCTTTCAAGCTGCGCAGATCGCGGAGAACTGGCGTTTTGATAGCTGTCTCTTTACGAACACCACCGCCCTCATCAACTTTGAAGACGTGAAGGTCGGTGCGGCAACGAGTTTCATCGCTTGCCGCTTTGGCGGTTATGTTTCGTTTAAAGATGCCCGTTTCGCCGGGCTCGATTTTTCCAAAGTTGTCTGGCCTGCCGTCCACGACGACAACCCGTCGCTTTGGCTGAACGGCATGAGTTACACGCGCATCAGTGCCGGCTCGGAAAAAGACTCCTGGCAAAATCTTTACAACCTTGTCCAACGCAGCGCCCGC
>JAQGOU010000567.1 GCA_028293445.1 Verrucomicrobiales bacterium
GCAGCACCCGTTTCGGTGAACGCATGACGGCCGATTGGATGGACATTGCACGTTACGCCGACACGCACGGTTTCAATAATGATTCGCTCCGCAGCATGTGGCGCTGGCGTGATTGGGCGATTGACGCCTTCAATAAGAATCTTCCTTACGACAAATTTATTACCGAACAACTCGCGGGCGATCTGTTACCGACGCCGACCCTCGATCAACTCATTGCCACCGGTTTCAACCGCAACCACGTCATCAATTCCGAAGGCGGCATTATCGATGAAGAATACCGCGTCGAATACGTCGCCGACCGCGTGCGCACGACGTCCATGGCGTGGCTTGGTTTGACGATGGAGTGCGCCCGTTGTCACGATCACAAATTCGATCCGATCACGCAGAAGGATTACTTCCGGATGTTCGGCTTCTTCAACAGTGTCCGTGAAGAAGGCGAAGCCGGACGCCTTGCCAATGCCGCTCCATTCATCACCGCGCCCACGGCCGACCAACAAAAAGAAATGGAGAAGCAACGTCTCACGATGACGGAGGCCGAGGCAGCGATGAAAGCGTTTCTGAAAAAACAGGATTGGAAGAACGTCTTGTTCAATACTCTCCGGAATAAGACGAACGCTTCCTGGACCATTCCCGCCGCGGAACGAATTGTTGAACTGGATGCAGCTACCTTCGGCGCTACCAGCATTTCCAACGTCGCTGGAGGCAAGCCATTTAAAGTTCAAGGCAGTGTGACTTCAACCAATGGCCCGCTTGAAAATGCTGCGCTGCTGTTCAATGGAGAAACGGGATTGAAGACCCCTGCCCTGCCGAAGGGCGATGGAAAGTGGGCGATCGCCGTCTGGGCGCGTCGCGATAAAGCCGCGGAAGGCCCAATTTTTTCCACGATGAATTTTGGCATTCCTGCTTCTTCGCAACAATATGGTCAGGGCATCGAAGTTCGCTTTACCGAAAATGGCGCAGTGGAAGTCCGCACCGTGCGGCGTTGGCCCGCGTATTCGGCGAACATCGTCACGCACGAAATAGTTCCCGTCGCTGAATGGCATCATGTTCTCGTCGGTTGCGATGGATCGGAAAAAGCCAAAGGCCTCCGTGTGTTTATCGATGGCGAAGAATGTTACCGCGATGTATTGCAGGATGATTTTGCAAGTTGCGGTCTTTCCGGCGATGCCTTGATTGGCGCCTCTGATGAAAAGGGTGCGCCGAAATTTGTCGGAGCCTTGGCCGATTTACGTGTTTGGGCGAAATGGAATGATCTTGAGAAGACGTCTGCCGAAGCACGAGAACAAGTCGTGCAGTTCGCCCTCCGTAACGAGGCTCACCTCAAACAAAACAGTCAGAGTCTCCTTACGTCGTCTCCTACGATTTTACAGAAGGCCTGGCTGGCGAAAAACGATTCTCACTTTGCACAAACAGAGGACAATTGGCGCAAAGCGCGCGCGACGTTCCTCAATCTCGAACGTGAAGCGCCGACCACTATGGTCATGAAGGATCTGTCGTCGCCGCGTGCAACTCACGTCCTGTTCCGCGGCCAATATGATCAACCGCGCGACATCGTGGAACCGGACGTCCCGGGGTTTCTTCCGCCTCTGCCAAAAGGAGCACCGCACAATCGTCTCGGCCTCGCGCAGTGGTTCACGGATCCAGCGAATCCTCTCACCGCTCGCGTGGTCGTGAATCGCTTTTGGCAAAATATGTTTGGCTTCGGGATCGTAAAGACGTCCGAAAACTTTGGCTTTCAGTCAGAATATCCGAGTCATCCAGAATTGCTGGATTGGTTGGCGCGCGAGTTTGTCGATAGCGGTTGGGATACGAAACATCTGCTGCGCTTGATGGTGAGTTCCGCCACCTATCGACAGGATTCTCGCTCCACGCCGGAATTAAATGAACTGGATCCGGAGAATCGCCTGTTTGCACGCGGGCCGCGCTTCCGACTCCCGGCGGAGATGTTACGTGACCAGTCGCTCTCCTTGAGCGGTCTTCTGCGCGAAAAAATTGGTGGCGCACCTGTTTATCCTTATCAACCCGCGAATCTTTACCAGGGCATCGTCGTCGCCGCCTCTTATCCCGGCACGACTTACAACGACGGCAAAGGTGACGAACTCTATCGACGGAGCCTTTATACTTTTTGGAAGCGCACGATCCCCCACCCCACTCTCACGACGTTCGATGCACCCGATCGCGAGGTTTGCGTGGCCCGACGTTTGAAAACAAATACGCCGTTGCAGGCGCTGGCTTCGATGAACGATACCATTCAACTCGAAGCGTCACGGAAGCTGGCCGAACGCATGTTGACGGAAGGTGGCACCACAGCACCCGAACAGATTCGTTTCGCATTTCAACTAGCCACCGCGCGGAAACCAAATTCATCCGAACAGAAAGAGCTGCTCACTCTTTTGGAAAGTCGACTCGCCTTTTATCGCAGTGACAAGGAAGCGGCAAAGAGTTTTCTCGCTGTCGGCGCCTCAGCCAAAAATGAAAAGCTCGATCAGTCGAAGCTCGCTGCTTACGCGAACATCGCGAGTCTGATCCTCAACCTCGACGAAACGATTACGCGCAATTGATATGAACGAATCTTCATTGCTCTCACGCCGAAACTTCCTTGCTCGTTCCACGATGGGCTTGGGTGCGGCCGCGCTGAGCCAATTGCTCGGCGGCCTTGCCTCGGGTGCAGTATCTGCGGGAGGGAACACACTCGGTGCCCATTTCGCGCCGCGCGCCAAGCGGGTGATTTTTCTTTTCCAATCCGGTGGGCCTTCACAGCTGGAGTTGCTCGATTACAAACCGCAACTCAAAGCGCATTTTGACAAAGACCTTCCGGACTCGATCCGCATGGGACAACGCATCACCGGCATGGTGACGGGGCAAGCGCGTCTTCCCGTGGCGCCCAGTAAGTTTGGTTTCAAACAATGCGGAAAGGCCGGCACCTGGATCGGCGACCTTCTTCCCCACACGCAAAAGATTGCCGACGACATCTGCGTGATCAATTCGCTGAACACCGAAGCGATCAATCACGATCCGGCGATTACTTTCATTCAAACCGGCAGTCAACAACCCGGACGTCCGAGTCTTGGGTCGTGGGTTGATTACGGACTTGGTTCGGAAAATTCAAACATCCCCTCGTTCATTGTTTTAATTTCCACACCGAGCACCGGCACCGGCGATCAGGGATTACTCTCGCGTTTGTGGGGCAGCGGGTTTCTGCCGAGTCGGCATCAAGGCGTCAAACTCCGTAGCGGCAGCGAGGCCGTTTTGTATTTGAACGATCCAGCGGGAATGAATCGCGAGGCGCGTCGGCAATGGCTCGATACGTTGGGAAAATTAAATCACCAACAATATCAGGCGACACACGATCCTGAAATTGAAACCCGCATTGCCCAATACGAAATGGCGTATCGGATGCAACGTTCCATGCCAAACCTCATGGACTTAAGCGGCGAAAACGAAGCGACCTTCAAACTGTATGGTGATTCCGCGAAGCAGCCCGGCTCCTTCGCCGCGAATTGTTTACTCGCACGACGCATGGCCGAACGCGGCGTTCGTTTCATTCAGCTCTATCATCGCGGCTGGGATCATCACGGCAGTTTGCCGGAGCGAATCGAAGTTCTTTCGCGCGATGTCGATCAGGCCTCCGCGGCGTTAGTGCAGGATTTAAAACAACGCGGTTTGCTCGAAGACACGCTGGTGGTCTGGGGCGGCGAATTCGGACGAACGGTTTATAGCCAGGGCCATCTTTCGGCGGACAATTACGGACGTGACCATTACGGCAAATGTTTTTCCATCTGGATGGCAGGTGGTGGCGTGAAGCCCGGCATCACCTTCGGCAAGACCGACGACTTCTCTTTCAACATCGTGGAGAATCCAGTCCACATCCACGACCTTCAGGCGACGATCCTCCACACGCTCGGCATCGATCACACCAAATTGACTTATCGCTTCCAGGGTCGTCAGTTCCGGTTGACCGATGTGCACGGCGAAGTCGTCAAAGCCGTATTGGCGTAAGCAGGCTTCCTTCGGCATCCCTGACATAGCACTCGGGTTGACGCTCCGACGAACCGGAGTGATGGAGTGAACATGAAAGCGTTTCAGAAGAAGGACTATCCTTTGGCTGAGATCCGCCGTTACCTGGAACCTGGACCGATCGTGCTGGTGAGCTCGGCGTGGAAAGGAAAGTTCAATATTATGACCATGGGGTGGCACATGATGATGGAGTTCTCCCCTGCTCTCTTCGGGTGCTATATCTGGGACAAAAATCACAGCTTCGAGATGATCCGGAAGAGTAAGGAGTGCGTGATTAATATTCCCACCATCGAGCTCATCAACGAAGCCGTCGGCATCGGTAACTGCTCGGGAGATAAGGTGGATAAATTCAAGAAGTTCGGACTGACGCCGGTGGTCGGCGACAAAGTGAGCGCTCCGTTGATCAAAGAATGTTACGCAAACTTTGAGTGCCGTTTGGCGGAGGGCAAACTGATCTCCAAATACGGCCTTTTCATCTGGGAGGTGGTGAAGGCTCATGTCGCGACTTCTCCCAAGTATCCCGTGACGTTCCATTATCGAGGCGAAGGTGTGTTCATGATCTCCGGACGATCCGTAAGCCTCCGCAAAAAATTTAAGCCTCGGAATCTCTAACCTTTGGCTGGATCGCATTGCGATTGTTCCGAGACTCAAGGCTCAGAAGAGACCGGGCATCGACCGGAATTCCGCTTCAACTCTCGTTCAGCAGATTAAACGGAAGCGATCCTGCGGAAAATCAGCAGAAATACGGTTCTATCTGAAGATCAGCCGGTTAAGGGCCTTTAAAAACCCTTTTTAAAGTCGTTTTCCTCAGAAAAGGGCATTTTGGGAGAGTCTAAACAGTCATTCTCACGTGAGAATGCATTTTTGGACTCCCCGAAAACCCATTCTCACATGAAAACACGTTTTTAGACTCCCCCAAAAGTCATTCTCACGTGAGAACGTAGTTTTGGACTGCCCAAAAACTCATTCTCACGTGAAAACATGTTTTTAGACTCCCCAAAATGTCATTCTCACGTGAGAACGCCGTTTTAGACTCCCCGTTGGAGGCCTTTTTTCTCACAAACCTCTCATTAAGCGTCGGATTGACCACCGGCCGCGTTCTTCAGGTCCCAACGTAGCCGCTCAGACATGAACATTGAACAGAGCTTTACCGATGCGCCACAGCAGACTCACCGCGAGGCAAAATTACCACCAAAGTTGAAAGCGCATTTGCGCGTTCGCCGTATCTTGAGTGGCCAAGGAATAAAAACAACTGAAAGGCAATTTATGAGCACACTTACCAAAGAGAAACCTCGTCAGGCCAAGAAGACCAAAACACCAGCCAGCATCGTCTGGTTTGAAATCCCGGCCGACAAACCGGAACGGGCGAAGGAATTTTACGGCCAATTATTCGGCTGGAAAATTGAGCTGTTTCCCGGGATGAAAGATTATTGGCACATCGACACCGGCGGGCCGGACAAATCACCCGACGGCGGATTGATGGCGCGCAAAACTCCGGAAGAACCAATCACTAATTACATCAACGTGGAGTCCATTGACGAATCCATCGAGAAAGTGAAAGAACTAGGTGGCGAGATTTGCAAACCGAAAACGGAAATACCTGAAATGGGCTATTTCGCGATTTGCAAGGACACCGAGAAGAATACGTTCGCCCTCTGGGAAAAGGCGTAATTGCCTGCCCATGCGGTCAAGGAGTCAGTCGCAATGCATCATCGCTTGTATTCGTTGAAGCAATTAAGAGTGGCTCGCTTCAGTGTGGATACTCTTCACGAAAGTCAGCGTGAATAGTCGAGAGCTATCGAACTTCTAAACCGCATGTTAAGAGAGTTCCTTCGTGGACGGCCGATCGCCAATGTTCTGATTCTTATCGCGCTCTCCTGTGTCACTCGACTGAGCGCAAAAACCGAAATTGATGCCGCGCAGGTTCGAAAGATTGCGGCGATGTTGCCGAAGCATGCAATGGGTTTAGGCGAGGTGGCGAGTCACCGTGAGTCCTGGAGCAAGCTGGCCAAAGAAGCGGTCTTTGAACATTGGCTCGCGGCAGCACATGCAAAACTGGCGGTCGAAGATCCAAAAGCAACGGATGACCTTTATTTGGATTTTTCCCGAACTGGCAATCGGAACCATTGGCAGGATGTGGAGTTTGCAACGCGCAGTCGGTTGACGACGTTCGCCCTGGCCGAGTGTCTGGAAGACAAAGGCGCTTTTCTCCAACCGCTTGAAGCGATGATCAAAGAGGTTTGCGCCGAACGGACGTGGGTCTTTCCAGCGCACGACCGTAGCCTTGGGAACTTCAACCAGACGCAGATTGACATTGATCTCGGGTCGGCGCGAGTTGGCTGGGAACTTGCCACGATTAAGTATCTCCTTGGCGATAAACTTTCGCTCGCGACCCGAAAGCTTATCAGCGACAATTTACAACGCCGTATCCTCAAACCTTATCGCGACATGGTTGAGGGGCGCGTCGCCGAGAACCACTGGTTGCGGGTGAACAATAACTGGAATTCAGTTTGCCTCTCCGGAGTGGTCGGCGCAGCGCTCGCGGAAATCGATTCACCGGAGGAGCGCGCGTGGTTTATTGCGTCGTCGCAGGTTTACATCAAAAACTTCCTGATTGGCTTCGGCTCAGATGGCTATTGCAGCGAGGGGATGGGTTATTGGAATTACGGCTTTGGACATTTCATCATGCTCAGTGAAACGATTCGTCAGGCAACGGGCGGCGAAATTGACTGGCTGGCTGATCCGGCGGTCCGCCTGCCAGCGTTGTTCGGACGCCGTGCAGAAATGCTGAATGGAATCTATCCTTCCATTGCGGATTGCCATCCCGCTTCGCAACCGGATCCGCAGATTGATACCTATATTTGTCAACGACTCGGTCTCAAACCATGTGGTGACCGCAACGTCTTTGTTCAGCCAGCGAGCAGTCTCTTCACGACAACGTTGTTTTCTTTTTTGCCAGAAAAACTTCCATTGATTCCTGGAAAGCCGACGGAAGCTGAATCGCCATTGCGCACATGGTTCCCGGATGGCGGCGTGTTGATCTGTCGTCAACCGCCAAACACCAAGACTCCATTCGCCGTCTCGCTCAAAGGGGGACACAACGGGGAAAACCATAATCACAACGATCTCTGAAGTTTTATTGTCGTGGTTGACCGCTCGATGGTGTTGGTGGATCCCGGTTCGGAAGTTTATACCGGGCGCACTTTTAGTTCGAACCGTTATGAAAGCGATGTGCTGAATTCATTCGGACACGATGTGCCGGTGGTCGCCGGAAAATTACAAAGCGCGGGCGCGAAGCATCGGGCAATTGTATTGCGAAAG
>JAQGOU010000629.1 GCA_028293445.1 Verrucomicrobiales bacterium
TTCGATTTGTGAAAAACTCTTTCCCGTTGCAATCAACGCGAGTCGTTGAATGAAACACGCGAGGACCGAATGGAGCTTAGAAACCTCCTTTTCAGTCGCGGGTTACGGACAAATGTTCGGGCCGACAGCGATGTCCCGTGCGGTGCAGAAGTCGGTAGTCAGTCGTTAGTAGCTAGAAAACAGAAAACAAAACAGAAAGAGAAAGTTAAACATATGAAGAATCCAATAACACAAAACACAGACGGCGCGCTGGCTCTATGCATGAGCGCGATTAACGGTGCCAACGCCATGGGCGCAGCACTTAAACACATGACCGCATCCGTTCTGCTGGGCCTGCGCCTGGCATTGCTGGTGGCGTTCAATAACCTGGAGACCGGACGTCAATTGCTGCGCGATCGTCGTGCGGTGTTGTCGTCGGCGGTGGAGACGGCGCGCCTCTTTGCGACGCTGGCGCGCGATATTCTGAAGCCGTTCCTCGGCTCACAATATTCGCTGGCGTGGGAGGCGGTCGGTTTCCACGGCAGCCTCATGGTGCCGGAAACGCGTGAGGAAATGATTCGCGTGTTGGAATGCCTCATCGCGTTCTTCACGGCGAATCCCACGATGGAATGGGCTGATCGCAATGTCACGGCCGCTCACGCCCTGGTATTGTTGGCGGCGATCAACGCGGCGAACGACGGGGTGTTGAACCAGAGAACAGCCGTGGACGATCTCATGACGGAACGGGATGAGAAGTTTGAGTCGATGCGGAAGGGGTTGCGTGACTTGATCAATGAGCTGGATCATCTGCTCGATCCACTGGATGCGCGTTGGTTGTCGTTTGGCTTCAACAAACCGGGTGCGGAGGAAACGCCGGACGGTGTGGATCATGTGACGGTGGCGTTGATCGGTCCGAATACGGCCGCATTGAAATGGCCGGCCCCGGCACGTGCGCAGTTCTATCACGTGTTCCGCCGCGTCGTGGGTGTAGATGCGGAACCGGTCCTGGTCGGTTCACCGGCAGACATCGACTTCAACATGGAAGAGTTGCCTTCGAACTCGACCATCGAGATCGCGGTCTCCGCAGTGAACGACGGTGGCGAAGGTCATCTCTCGCCGACGGTGACGATTGTGACGCATTAAGTCCCAACTAAACTTGGTAAGGATGAGTTCCACCTCGTCCCTAACTAAGCCGGATCAGTTGATGCATTGGGAGACGTTGTCCGCGTACGCGGTGAATGGCCTCCGAGTCATCAAACGAAGACAAAGTATGGGACGACGTGGAAGTCATCCTTACCATATTCAGCAGGCCGCTCGGGAAACCGGGCGGCCTTTTTGTTTTTAGGACAAAAGAGGTTCGACACGAATTACACAGATTAACACGAATTTTTAAGACAAAGGGGAAACACAAGAATCGCTCATTTGCAGAGGTCTTGTTTTCAATTCGTGTTAATCTGTGTAATTCGTGTCGAAACCTTCTGATCTTGCTCCTGCTGCTGTTCGTGTCTACGGCAGTCGGCCGGTCGCTTTCAAAACTGCGGCGCGGTAATCTTCGGCGGAGACGTCGCGCGGGATGGCGTGACAGACTTTTTCGAATCCAGGGAAGTTCCAGAGGTTGGGGAAGTCGCGACACTGCTGCGGCTTCACGGATTGCACCGCACAGTTTTCGCCCTCGAGAAAAATACATTCACCGTTTTCTTTGTCTTTCAAGGCGAGTCCGGTGCGGTCACTGGTCAGACGGGTGAATTGCTGGATGAAATCGAATTCGCTCACCTCTTTGTATCGGGCGAGGCGCGCAATCTCTTCATCGCTCAGTCGCACCTGACCGGGCCATCGACAGCAGGCGGTGCAACGCTGGCATTCGTAGAAAATCGGCATTTCTCTGAAGCAAGATAATCGGGAAGTCTCCAGGGTCACTACGTTTTTTTCCGATGCGCGGATTGCCGAATGCCTTGAAAGGATAAAAGGGCTTGCGGCTTATTGAGGAAAGCATTCCAGAAACCGATATTCAGCGCGTCGTTTTCAATCAGCATTTAATTACAAATCGAAAAAAGTTATGAAAATCAACACGCTCCAGGACCTTTACATTCATGAATTGCAGGATATCTACAGCGCCGAAACCCAATTGGTGAAGGCGTTGCCTAAAGTCATCGAGGCATGCACCAGTGACGAACTGCGCTCGGCTCTCGAAGATCATCTCGATCAAACCAAGGAACAGGTCGAACGTCTCGACACGATTTTTGAATCATTGGATGAAAGTCCGAAGGGCAAGAAGTGCATGGCGATGGAAGGCCTGCTCAAGGAATGTCAGGAAACGATTTCCGAAGACATGAAGGATGAAGTCCGCGACGCCGCCTTGATCGGCGCCTGCCAACGCGTGGAGCATTATGAGATCGCCGTTTATGGAACCGTTTCCACGTTCGCGAAATTGCTCGGACGTGAAGACGATTTGGATTTGCTCGGCCAAACCCTGGATGAAGAAAAGGAAGCGGACGAAACGCTGACCGACATCGCCGAGAACACAATTAATGTGGAAGCCGCGGAGGGGGAGGAAGAAGAAGCGGAAACGCCTTCTGCAAAGAAAAAGGGGAAATAGGGTTGGAATGGGAAAAAGGGGATGAAGCGAAGAGCCGGGCGCCGCTTTTGGAATGGGCTTGAACTCCCAGAGAAAGCGACGCCCGGCTTCATATTTACGGATCGGTGGCGGAAATCGGAGGTCCCTTGTAGGCCCGAATCCCAACGGGATTCCGCCCCAAAGCCCAGGGTTGCGAGGGACGAGCTACCCTGGGTGCACCGATGAAATTGTTTCAACCCTGAAGGGGTTGCGTCACAATCTATTCGGGAACGGGGTGGGCGCAACCACGTTGTGGTTGATGAATCTCTTGGGCGATTATCCCAGGGTAGTCCCGCCGACGTGACAACCCTGGGCTTTGGGACGGAATCCCGTTGGGATTCTTGGACGAAATGCGGTTTGGATAATGATCAAGCCTGAGGAGAGAAACCCAGAGGCAATTGTATAGCGAACAAACTAAAGGAAGTATTCTGATTTCCTCGCTTCTGACAATTCCACATCGAAAGCATCTGTTATGACTCCCGAGAATCCAGTTCAAGAAGTATTGATTGTTGGAGGCGGGTTGGCGGGGCTTTCCGCCGGGATTTACCTCGGACGCGCCCGGCGCGCGACATTACTCATCGATTCCAAACAATCGTTGGCCCGCTGGGAGCCGGATGTGCAAAATTATCTCGGCTTTCCCAGGGGCATCTCCGGCGAAGAACTGCTGACGCGAGGGCGTCAGCAAGCCAAACAATATGGGGTTACTTTTCTTCCGGACGAGATCGTGGAAGCCACGCGGGAAGGTGAATTCTTTTTAATGCGCGGCAAGAAACGGGAATATCGTGCGCGCCGCTTGCTGCTCGCGACCGGTTTGTATCATTTGCCGCCGGAGATCCCGTGCGTCAATGATTGCCTCGGGAAAAGCATGTTCTTCTGCAAGGATTGCGATGGAGTTCGTGTGGAAGGCAAATCGATCGCCGTGATTGGAAACGGCAATGAAGCGGTCGATTACGCGCTTGGGATGCTCTTCTATTCATCGTGTGTTGTAATCGCCACCAGCGGCAAAAGCCCAGCCTGGGATGAACAACATGAAAGCTGGCTGCACGATTACGAAATTCCCGTTTACACGGAACGGATCACCCAGGTGGAACATGAGCTCGGACTGTTGCGATCGCTAGAGTTCGAGCATGGGCAACGCGTCGCTGTGGAGGCGTTGTTTACCACGCGCGGAGATATCTTTCACAATAACCTCGGAAAAATGCTCGGCGCAGAACTCGATGACGAGGGACAAATCCGCGTGGACACTTACATGCGTACCAGTGTTCCCGGGTTGTATGCGGCCGGTTGCGTGACGCCGGCGAATTGCCAAATGATTATTGCTGCGGGGCAGGGCGCCACTGCGGCACAATCAATTAATCGTGATTTGTTTGAAGAAAGTCTCGGCACCCATCGCTTGCGTCGTTTTCGCGAGCAACAACTCCGCCACGAACAGACCGAACCTGTCGTGTTGTAATTCAGGCGAAACCGAAGCAGGAGATGCAACGTCAAAGGACGTGATGATCTCTTTTTACCGTCGGATTCGCGCCGGCACCCGCCTCTCTTTCGCGCTCGTTCTCGCGACGCTATTTTCATCCGCTGGTTTTGCTATCGCCACCGAAAACGCGCGCAAGCCGAACATCGTTTTCATTCTCGCGGATGATCTTGGGTATGGGGAATTGAGTTGTTACGGGCAAAAGAAATTTCAAACGCCCAACATCGATAAGATCGCCAGCGAAGGGATGCGTTTCACGCAATGCTATTCAGGGTCGCACGTTTGCGCGCCGTCGCGATCGACCTTGATGACGGGACTGCACACGGGCCACACGCCGGTTCGCGCGAATGGTGGTGATCGCTACCTTTACGATACGGACGTGACTGCGGCTGAAGTATTGAAGAAAGCTGGTTACGCGACCGGCGGCTTCGGCAAATGGGGACTCGGGACGGAAGATTCCCCCGGCGCACCGTGGAAGCAAGGCTTCGACGAATGGTTTGGATACCTTCACCAAGTGCACGCGCATTTTTTCTATCCGTATTGGCTTTCAAAAAACGACACGAAGTTTTTCCTGCCGGAAAACGAAGGACATAAACGAGCGCGCTATTCGCACGACGAAATCCACAAGCAGGCGCTGGATTTTATTCGCCGCAACAAGGACGGGAGTTTCTTCGCATATCTTCCTTACACCTTGCCGCACGTCGAACTAGTCGTGCCGGAAGATTCGATGAAGAAGTATCGTGGCAAATGGAAAGAAACGCCGTTGCCTGATCCGCGTAAAGGTTACATCGGGAGTGACGAACCATACGCGACCTTTGCCGCGATGATTGATCGTCTCGACGGCAGCGTGGGCGAAGTGATGGCACTGCTGAAGGAATTAAAAATCGACGATAACACGATTGTGATCTTCAGCGGCGACAACGGGCCGCAAGGAAATCAATGGCAACGCATCGCGGATTTCTTCCAGGGCGCCGGTCCGTTGCGTGGCTACAAGGGTGATTTTTATGAAGGGGGCATTCGCGTGCCGCTGATTGCGCGTTGGCCGCACAAAATTAAGGCCGGCACAACTTCGGATCGCCTTTGTGCCTTTTGGGATTTTCTTCCAACTGCTGCAGAAATCGCAGGAGTGGCTGCGCCAAAAAATATCGATGGCATTTCGCTCTTGCCGACTCTGCTCGGAAAGAAACAAGGCGGACATGAGTCGCTCTATTGGGAAATGGGAACTGGCAAGAATCCCACCTTCGCCATTCGCATGGGAGATTGGAAGGCCATCAGGCCAGTGCCGAATGCGAAAGTGGAACTTTACAATCTGAAGAAGGACATCGCGGAGTCGAAAAATGTGGCGGCCGAGAATCCAGAGGTGCTGCAGCGCTTAATCGAATTGGCCCAACGAAATCATTTAGTCGAACGTAAATATCCCGCCGAAAATCCGCGCCCGAGCATAGACGATTACGTGCGGTGATTCTGATTTACCCGCCGTTTTATTCGTGTTGATTCGAGAACACTCTGCGCCCGCAATCCTTCGGCCTTAGGGATAGTACGTAGGGGACCCTTACGAAAAAGTACGGACAAGACAAGATCACCGAAAAGACTCTATTCTCATGCTACTCGGGTATGTGGTCCTGAGGAAATTCTGCAAACGAGAATCGGGTGTGCAGGAAGTTGGCGGCGGAATTCACCAACTGGGGAGCAATAAAAATGCAATGCATCCGCGCAAGAGCAAAAAGGGAATATGACACGAAAAGAATTCGAAAAACTCCGGGTCGAAATCGAGGCGCAGAAGTTTCAGTCGGTGCAACTTGACCCCATCAGCTACGGAATTCAGCGCCTGTTGTTTGAAAAAGAAAAATTCAAGAAACTGATTGTCGCGGCCGAAGCCATCCCCATGAAAACAACGCGCGCAAAAGCCGAGCGTTGGAAGCGGAAACTCGTTCGTGCGGATACTTCGTTGCTGCGCCTGCAAAAAGTTAAAGAAGAAATGGACAGCAATCCCAAGCCGGGAATGTTTTTGCAGACGATGAGAAAAACGGCTCTACGGGCGTGATTAAGCGGCGACCGAAACCGGTGACGCGGTAAGCTTCCCTTTCCGCTGACGATAAAAGTCCGAGAGGCTCTGTGAGGAAACACTGAGCTTCTCGGCTTCAATCGCGGCGAGAATTCTCTCTTCGGTCATGATGAAGCGATCGCGTTTGTAGAGTAGATAATCCCCCCGGACATCCGTCGGCGTGAGATTGATCGTGACGAGGTTTGCGCCGGTGCGGAGACCCCGACGATAGCCACCGTTAGGGTCAGAAAGATTCAAGGCGCTCACCGCAGGAATAACCCAATCAGGACGCATGAGGCGCAGTGCGGCCATGCAGTTCAAGGTTAGATCGATATTTGCCGTTGGCGCGCTGTTCAAGGGCGTCTCGTCTCCGGGGATGAACGGGCTCACGCTACAGCCACCGAGCGGGAGCGAGCGTGCTACTTCAAAATTGGCCAGCAAACGTTCGGGCGTTTCGCCAGGCAGTCCGGTAATAAAACCTGAACTTACATTCCATCCATTGGTGGCAAGAAGCCGGATGTGCTCAAGCCGCTCCAAATGGTTTCCGGGCGCTTGCATCTGGGCGTAGAACTGTGGATCGCCGATTTCAAACTTGATGATGTAAATGGAGGCGCCCGCCTCCTGCAGTTCAGCATACATCGCGGGATTGAGTGTTCCGAGGCAAACACTGATTCCGAGCGACGTTTCCCGGCGCAAGGTTTTGATCAAAGGCAAAACGACTTCGCGCACCACGACCGGATCTTCGCCGGATTGGATGTTGAGATCGGTAATCTTGGCGGGACGATGTTGCAGCAGCATTTCTGCAAGTTGCTCGTAACGCGCGCGGTAGCGGGAAAGAGATTTGTTGTCGCGGCGCATCCCGCAATAATGGCAATTCTCACGGCAAAAGTTGGAGACCTCGACAACGCCA
>JAQGOU010000530.1 GCA_028293445.1 Verrucomicrobiales bacterium
GCATTAAAGGTCGCGGCGTTTTTCACCTATTATCGGAAATTTTTTCGTCCGAAATGCGCCGTTTTCAGATGAATTGAGTGTGTAATCCCCAACACTGGCTCACGTGTTGGGCTTGAATGTTTCCAAACTCAGATCGAACCAAAAATGCTTTCCAGAATTCGCAATTGTCCGTCGTTCGGTTGACAAATATCCCGTTCCCATTGGGAGATGAGCAATTCAGCAACGCCCATCCTTTGAGCCGCCTCAGCTTGTTTAAGGCCTTGCTCATAGCGCTTTAGAAAGATACGGTCACCCAATGTTTTCGGGACAGTCGGAATGGTCTTCCTGGCTCGGCGCCCCTCTGCGGTGGGGCGGCGCGACAGGTGAATTGTTCGTTGTGCAATTCCCAACAGGGCTATTCTCCCCCGAGGAGAAGGAACAGCATTGCGCGTCTCTGGTTTTCGGATTGCGTCCGTCAAATCCCGCCGCGTGAATCTTCAAAAACGTGGACGAACGATTCTCCCTCTCCTCGGAGGAGAGGGCCGGGGTGAGGACGGGCGTTCATGGCCGAATCTCTTGCCAACATCGTGGGATTAACAGAGAGGATTTGTCTCGGCCTTACAGGCCTTGCTCACTAACGCGACGATATACCCAAGCCGCCGCTCGTCCGACTCGCTTTAGCCTGGGCTTTCACATGACTGGCTTTCAGCCCTGAACTATCCGCGTCTATTTCTTTTTGTTTTGCTTGGGCTTGTTGGTTTCGTCGAACTTCTTCTGTGCGTCCTCGATGAGCGGCGCGCGTTCTGTCGTTTCGCGCAGCAACGTTTTCGCATCTTCCCCGTTATGAACAATTCTGGGCCGAAGGAAGACCAGCAATTCCACTTCGCGAGTGTTTTTATCCCGTTTTTTGAACGCCCAGCCGAGACCAGGAATGCTCCCGAGGATTGGCGTTTTGCGCAGCGTGTCAGAAATTTGCCGTTGAATGATCCCGCCCACCACCAACGTCTGACCATTTTTAGCGGTCAGGTCGGTCCGGAAATTACGGGTGTCAAAAATCAGTCCGTTGAGCACGGTTTGGCCAGGGACAACGGTCGAGGATTCGGCATGCAGCTTCAGTTCAACATCGCCGGTATTATTAATGTGCGGCGTCACTTCGAGGACTACGCCGACATCCTTGTATTTGAAACTGGTGTTCTGGCCGCCCAACTGTGACACGGAGGTGTTGTCAGGAATGGGAACCTGCTGGCCCACGAACAACCGGCCGGTTTCATTATCGCGAATATTGATTTGCGGGTTGGCCAGCACGGTGGCCTCGGTTGTTTTGCGCAAAAACTGAACGAGGAAATCCATGCTGAGATTCCCGCTGACCACGCCGGATCGCAAGGAACCCAGGGCCTGCGCCAGCGTGGCACTGGATGGTGTATTCACGGTCGTGTTCCCGCCATACCCTTTTTGATATGTGGTGGTGGCGTGAGCGAGCAGGGAGTTGTCGTAATCATCGGGCGTCAAAACCTTGCTGCCATCGGGAGACCAGCGCACACCGAGTTTGTCGAGGAAATCGCTGGAGACTTCTATGAGGCGCGCCTCGATCAACACCTGGTCCGTCGGCGCATCCATTTCGTTGATCAGTTTGACGATCTGCGGGAAAAAATGGACGCTGGCGGAAATAAGCAGCGCATTGCTCCGTTCATCGGCGACGGAACGGACACGTCCCACAAGGTCGCTCACCGGGCGAATACCATTTTTGCCGTCGGTTCGCGGATTATCGGGCTGACCACCGAGCCACGGAAAATAACCATCTTCCTTGAGGGACTGTTCCAGGTCGAAACCAGTGCGTGTGGAGCCAAGTTGATTCTGGCCCTGGGGCGACGACTGTGGCTGGTTTTGGCCTGGCTGCGCCACGGGACGAAGCGGCGGCGACCCATTCTTTGCGAAAAGAATATTTATGGCGTTGGCCACCGTGGATGCCTTCGCGTACTTCAGGTCAATCCGGAGGGTACTCTCACCAGCATCGGCCGGGTGATCGAGCTGTTGCAACACATCTTCGATGACCGCGAGGTTTTCCTTCGAGTTCGAGGTGACAATAATGGCATTCGCGTGAGGCTCGCTGGTGATGCGAACTTTGCCGTAAAGACGCCCGGCATCCTGCTCGGTATTGCTCGCACCGCTTTCTTCGTACGGATTATACCCCCAGTACGGACGTTGCTGTTGTTTTTTCAGGAACAGTTCGTTCAGGACATCTTCAATATCCGTGGCACTGATGTATTTCAGCGGGTAAATCTTTGGCGCGAGACTGTTGTCCATGACCGGTGAATCGAGTTCGTCGATGATTTTGGTGATGCCCTCCATGTCACCTGGTGGCGCCTGCACCACGACGGCGTTGCGGCGACGATCGGCCACTGCATTCAGTTTCTTGTTGGATTTTGGCGTCTCAGGTTGGAATCCGTAATAGTAAGGGGAGCGCGTTTGACGGTCCTGGTTTTGATTGAGGTCCTGCATCTGTTTCGCTACGTCCTGCGCATCCGCATTCTTCAACGTGAACGTTTTAATGACTTTTTCCTGCGCATCTTCGGCGTCGAGACTATCGACGAGAGCCTTGACGCGGCTAAAGTTGGCTTCATTGGCCAGGATAATGAGTGAGTTGGATCGATCATCAGCACCGACCTCAATCAAATCATGGACAGCTTTGCCGGCCATCTTCTGGTAAATGGGCCCGATCTCCTTGGCGAGTTCAGCGGCGGTAACATGCTTGAGCGGCAGCATGCGGACACTGAGATCTTCCGGATTGTCGGCATCCAAAGCGTTGATCAACGAGTCCAGTAACCGAACATTGTCGGCGTAATCAGTCACGATGATCTGATTGGAGCGCTCGTTCACTTCGAGAACTGCTTTTTCGGAAAGCACGCTCTTGATCTTGTCCTTCAGTTCAGCCGATTGCAGATGGTGCAGGGTGAAAACCTTGAGCACCTTCTGACGACCATCCGGGAGTTCCGACTTGGATGAGGAAAACAGCTCGGGAGGCATTTTGGGCTCCTGCCCTTCTGGCACGATCAGGATCGCTTTCGTGGTTTCAATGGCGTTGAACCCTTCCATGGACAAGGCGCGGTAGACCATGGCAACGGCGTCCTTCGGTGTGACTTTCTTCAGACCCATGATGGTGATCTGACATTGCACCCGCGGATGTTTCATCACCGTTTTGCCCGTGGTTTGGGCGAGCCATTGCACGATCGCGTCGATGTTCGCACTTTGGAAACTCAGTTGAACTTCATTGGTCGATGCCATTCCAGCTTTCGCCGCATCGGTTGGAGAAGCAGCGGCGCTGTCTATCGCAGCCAGGGTCGCCGCATTCGCGATGTTGGTGGTGGATACAGCATTGGTAACGACGACGGCATTCGTGATCACGGCTTCCGCCGTGTTCGTCGCAATGACAGCCACCGCAGCCACGGCAGCAGATGGTTCCGTTTTCTTGTCGTCCGTCTCCGCTCCCAAGGCCAGGTGCGATGCAATTAATATCGCAGCGCAAAATGTCGCCCAGTGGCTTTTCTCAGTTGTCATAGTTTGTTTGGAGTTCATTTATCTTTCCGCTCTTTTGGCAGCAGCGATTCGCCGCCTATGCCCGCAAAAATAGTCAGTTCTTTTTTCTCGCCCGATTCTTCGACCAGCACTCGGTTTGTGCCGATCTGCAGTAACTTCATCCCGCCCACTTCCTCGCCCTCTTTGACCATGCCGGTCTGGCCGCTGGAGGAACGTAGAAAGGCTCGATCTGCGCCAATGCCGATTAATGCCGCAGGGATGGGACGAACGACCGGCGCGAAGAGTTCGCTGTCGACAATTCGGCTGACCCGCGACTGCACAATTGCCGGCAACTCAGACGACTTCGTGCCCGAAGGAGATGTTGGCATGGCGTGCCGATCAGTCCGGTTGGTGTTCGACGAAACAACGGAATTCGTCGACACCGTTGCGCTGTTCGTTTTTGACGTTGCGACGTTGGTGGCAGCAGACGTCGAAGTTGCAACAACTGTCGTGTTCGTGGATGAACTTTTGACGCTGTTCGTTTGCACCGTCCCAGGCGCGTTGGTTGTCTTCCGATTTTCACCGCTCGACGACACTGCGTTTGAGCGGACTGTTTCACCTCCCGGACGCTTGGCTTCCGATTCAGGTCCAGCGGACTTCGTGTCCAGGTGGGGCGGCGCAGGGATGACAACGTTTCGCAACGGGTTAGCGCGAATAACAACACGCGTCAACTGGACCACGAGCAGGGCGGCGAGCGCGACGCAGACCCATTTCAAAATGCGTTCATATCGCTCAGGCATGGGGAACCTCCTCAGTTTTCCATTGTTCAAAGTCCAGGATCACGATGGTAAGATTCATTTTGGTTTGGCCTGGACGACTGGTGTCGGGTGATAGCTGCACGGAATCGACAACGAGTGGATAACCGAGCGTCTGAATCTGGTGCAGAAAATTCATTAACGCGGGGACCTGACCCGCGCCGTCGAATTGAACCGTAGCGACTTCTTTTGCTGAACCGCCGGAGCGCGCCGCCGCTTCGCGGACCGTGCCGACTTGAATACCGCCGGCCATTGCCGCTTTTTGAATCGCAGCACTCGCCTCGGCGACGACGGTTCCTCTGGTTAGTTTTGCGGGATCCAGATGGAAAGTTTCCATGAGTTTCGTCGTGACCAGAACCTTGGCCTGATACGGAGCAATGTGCTGCTTGAGCAGGAGAGCCTGCGCTTGCAGTTGCTGATACTCTGATCGACGCCCTTGCAGAAACTTCACGGCCTTGAAACCGCAGAATAAGACGAGGTAAATGCCAATGACCACGGCCGCGCGACGAACCGTCTTCTTCTCATGTGGAGTTAGAGCACGTTTGTTCATGGTTTTTTCTCCTGACCTTTGGCCGACCGAACAGGCGGGCGATCCGTTTTGGACTTGTCGGTCTTTTCTTTGGCCATCTCATCGGCACTCGGGCCGATGGCGAGCGTCGTGCGCTCTGCGGCCGGTTTCCATTGTGCCGCCATACGTATGTTGACTTTCTGGCGATCGGGCGTCGGCACTTGTTCTTCCACTGTGACCACTGAGAAGAATCCTGAATCCATCAGCTTGCTGCGGAAATCAGAGACTTGCTGTCCATTCTGAAGCGCCGCACGAAGCACGATTTCACCGCGACGATTCATGCTTAAAGAATCAACGCGGGTACCGCTCGGCGCCGATTTGGAGAGAAGATAAAGAGCCTCGAGATGCGGCGGTTGACTCTGTTTCAGATTCTGCAGGAAGCTAAGTTCCCGATCGATGGTCGTCAGTTTACTTTTTTCGGCTTCGATTGTGGCCAGTTGATTTCTGAGATGCGGCGTCAGCAACAAGGCTTCGAGATAGGGCAGCGCGAAAAGCCCAACCACGAGCCCCGCGGCGACAAGCACCTGTTTCTTGAAAGCGATCGGCTGAAGCTTTTTGCGGGACGCTGCCGTTTTGGTCCTCAAGGTTAGCGGTAACTCTTTGCCGGTTTCAAAGTTTTGCCTGAGACCTGTGAGTGTCGCGGAAACCGATGCATCCGAAAGCAACGCTTCGCACTGGTAACTTTTGCCAAACTGTTTCTGTAGTTGGGCGATCAAACCGGCCTCGTTTGAGATCAGCCCCGAGACATAAAGTTTGCCCGCGCTGCAGAGTTCGTCCATCGCTGCGCTCAGACAAGTCAGCGCGGCTTTCCTTTGTTCGGCGGTCGCATTCTGCGAAACGTGCTGCAATCCCCAGGGCAAAATACGCACGAGCGATGGCACGCCGTCCTCGAACTTGATGAATTCCGAGTGCGTGGTTCCAAGGTCCAGAAAACCAGAGGAAGCGACCGCTGTTTTCAGCAGGCCACTTCGGGCGAGAGCCCCCAAGGTGAACTCTGGTGCGATACCGCACTGGGTAAAGATCGTGGCATACTGTTCAACCACATCCTTCTTCACCGCCATGACAAGGATCGAATTGGTTTTACCAACCTCAGTTTTGCCGGCGGATCGACACCAGCCCCAGGCGAGTTCTTCGGGGGAAAGCGGGAACTCACTTTCAATTTGCAAGGCCAGCAAGCGTTCTGTTTCTTCCGGTTTGGCCGATGGAATTGAGAATGCCCTCAGTGAAACGCCGCGTGCCGGGATGGCGCAGACCCCGCGAATGGCTGGTTGCCAGAATTTGCGCCGCACGAATTTTTGCAATGTCGCGGCAAGCTGCTGCTGGCACTCGTCGGTCAGGCTCCCGTTCGTGGACCGCAGCAGCGGCACTTCTAACGTTTGTCCGCCATGAGAGGCGTGGAGCGACTCGACTCCGACGTCGATGAATACGGGATGAGCTTTCAGGCCGTTGGCTGGCTTCATAAGTCGTCCTCCCGATAGGAAACAGTTTTTACAGTGTGAAGGCGGATACGCACAATTTCTTCGACGCGTTGGCGGGTGCCGGTGGAGCTCACCACACCTTCGCTCAGGATCCGAAATGTTTCGGATCGCACCGTGACCAGCGGAGCAACCTGCTTAAAAAGCTCCCGGTTCAATCCCGGCACTTTCAACAGGTAGGCAATGTTCTGGAAAAAGCCGGCGGACTCACGATACGCGACGACAGCCTGCGCCAATTCGCGGCTGATTCCAGGGAGGCACATGAGCACCTCGCGACTGGCGCAATTCACGTTGATCAATCCTTCGCTGTCCGGGTTCGTATCAACCGCCAGTTCGTCGGCAATTTTCAGGAGCAGATCGTCGTCGATCGCTTTCGGGCCATTTTCTGACTTCGAGGCCGTGGATGCCGCTCCACTGTTAGAGCTTCTGCCGGTGCGCGACGGGTTATTTTGATTTTGGTTTTGCGGGACCGGAACATCCAATAAGTCGGCGATACTCTTGAGCTTATTATTATTCTCCCCGCGATAAGCGATGATTGCTTTGGCCGCTTCAGGGGTCATTCCGGAAACGCCTTTCAGCGCAGTTTCATCTGCTGTTTTCACATCAACGCGCGCAGATCCGGACGCGCTCACATTTTCAACAGCAGAATTGACGGTGAGCATCGCCGCCCAACCGAGTTCCAAATCGCTGTTGATGGCCTCGGCGGTATCGAGCAGGCCGTTTCCGTGAGTATCGCGCGCGAACAGGCGTTCGCGATTGATGCCGCGGATCATCAACGCTTCTCGAGTTGTTTCCAGGGGCCCATTGCGCGGTGTATAGGGGGGCTTGAAGGCAGCATAGTATTCAACTTCCGCCCCGGCGGGTGTGACCGTGTTATCGCCATCGCGCCAATCATTAATTGCAGCGGCCACATCTGGCGTCATCCCGTCCAGTTTGGCGAGCGCTTCCGTCGAGGCGGTATTAATGTTCAAACGACTCTCTTCTTCACTGACGCCATACTGAATGGCTCCACCCTGGTCATTGCGTCCCCGGTGGACGACGCGGAACATTCCACGGCCCATACGCACATCGCGGAAATCATCGGGCGAATCCAACAAAGCCGGGCTGTAACTCCGCTGGCTCCGGCTCCGCTCGCGCGCGTCATGGTAAAGGAGCGCTTTTGCTTTTTCGATTCCAGCCACGGCGAGGTAGTGAGCCTGCAAACGGTCGCCGTAGTTCTTGAAGACCATGAGATCCATCCGTGCGCTGTGCAACATTCCGACCACCAGCAATGCGAGTAAAACGACGCACCAGAGGAGACCAATTAGAATTGAGGCCTCTCGCCTCGTGTGTCGGCGTTGGATCGTCATTCTCCGCCTCCCTGCGCAGTATCCGGACCAGCGGAGGCATCAAACCCTCCGGTTGAGATACCGGCGAAATTCAATCGGACAACGGTTTGAAACGAGAGTGGCTCTGGCACGCGGGAACTTTCGGTTTTATCGGTGGTCCGATGGGCGACGTCGAATTGCAACGTGACGCGCACCGCTTGTGGCAAATCGGCCAAGTTGCTACGTTTCTTGCTCGAGGTCTTTTTTTTGCCCGGCTTTATTTCACCCCAGCTGTCATACCATTCAAGGCCGTCATAGTATTCAAAGGTGAGTCCTCGCAGGCCGCGCGCCAGTTCCTCGCGACTGCCGCCAACCAGAGGATCCATGGCCAGAGTCGGATTCCGCCTCCGCCACAAAACAAACTCTCCCGTTTCTTTTTCTTTCTCCAGAAAGAGGCTTTCTTCACAAAAATCTCCCTCATGCTCCCGACGCGGCGTGTAGTTGTGGGTCGCAAAATCAATGTTATCGGCTGTGACGTCGTCGATCGTCCGGTGCATGCCGACAAAGCCAGAGGTCTGTGGGAGAGGACACGCCGTGCGAAGATCAGCGACAATCAACGCCATCGCGACCCGCGCATTTTGCAAGGCCTCGAGACGGGGCTCCATTTGTTTTCGACTGACCATCCCGGCGTGCAGACAGACATAGGCGCTGGTCAAAATAAGTGCCATCAACGCCGCGCTGATGACGAGCTCGATCAGCGTGAAACCCGCGTTGCTCTGGCGACGCAGGATCATTCGGATTTCGCCTCCCCTTTACGCGCTGCCTTATCTTTTTTGCTACCAGTCTCATCGGGCACTTCGAATAACATCGTCGTCAGGTCGTAAACAGACTGCCCTGTCTTCGCGTTTTCCACGGTCACGGTCACCTCGTGCAATCCTTCGACCCCGCCCGGAGCGATGGTTTGTTTCCATTGAAAGAGCGGAAAGTCATCGCCGAAATCACCCGTCTCATCGCCATCAACCAATTGGCCGTCCGCTCGTAGCGTTTCTATTTGTCCAGCGGCGAGCATCGCGGCTTGGGTTTGGAATTCGGATTGTTTGCCGGAGGCGAGCGCGGTGGTGATGCCATGCGTCAGGCCGACGATGGCAACACCAAGAATCAGAATCGCCACCATCACTTCGATGAGCGAAAAACCGCCATGACGCATTTTCGCGCTCATTCTTGTTTCCCGGCCAGAATGCGTACGCGTGAGGTGATGGGGTTGATCCGCAGGGTTAGAAAGTGGCCAGTTCGATCCTCGAGGACCAGGTCGCGGGCCTCTGCTGTGCCGTCGGATTGAAAGAGAATGCCGTCGGGGCTGGACGAAAGATTTGCGTCTGGCCTTTCGCGTTCGTCGGATGTTTGTCGTTCGCGGGACTCGATCACGATCCGCTCGTCGAGTTTTCCCTGGCAACCGATCACGTCCTCGAGCGGAATGAATTCGTCCGGAGAACCATTCGGCACCTGCTTCTCGATCGTAAACTGATGCGAGCGCGAATCGATCCGCAACCGATGTGATTGATTTCCACTGACCGCGCGGCTGTTGGCTAATTCAACGGCGCTGACGAGGTCACGTGCCGTTGAGCGCAGCAGTGCATCTTCAAACGTTCCCTTCATCTCGGGAACGATGACAGCGGTCATGATGGCGATCAGCGCAATCACGACCATGAGTTCCATGAGGGTGAACGCAGCGACGCGCCTTCCGGCAGGGTGACTGCCGGCCGGTGGTCGATTGTGCTGCTGGAGGGAGGCCCGCATTATTGCCAATTACCAAGATCAAGACCTTTGCCGTCGCCGCCATCGGCACCATCCGCACCGCGGGACCAGATGTCAAAGCTCGTCGGGTGATGCGTGCCGGGTGAGCGGAATTGATACGGATTACCCCAGGGATCCTGGCGCAACTGTTTGATGTACGGGCCGCGCCATTTCGTAGCGTCGGAGGCTGGCGCATCGACGAGCACTTTCATCCCTTCTTCCGTCGTCGGGTAACGATCCATATGGACGTAAAAGCGTTCCAGCGCGGATTCCATTTCGGCGACGTGCGACTTGGCCGTGCTGACCTTCGCGTCGTGGGTGGTTCCCATGAACTGGGGAATAATTGTGGCGGCAAGAATGCCGATAACAATGACGACCACCATCACTTCGATTAACGTGAAGCCTTGTGATCGGTTGTGTTTCAATGGCGTTTTCATCAATTTTGTTCTGTTCGAATCGGGGTTTAGTGCAAAGCCTGGCTCATCTTGAAAATCGGCAGCAGGATGGCGATGACCATAAAGCCGACGACGGCGCCGACGCCCATGATCATCAGGGGCGCGAGGAGCGAGATTAAAGTTTTCATCCGCGCTCGCATTTGGCGCTCTTCAATTTCGGCCACCTTGAGCAACATTTCGTCGAGTTTGCCGGACTCTTCGCCGACGCTGATCATCTGGACGACTGTTCGCGGAAATACGCCCAGCTTGCGCAGAGGTCCGGCGAGCGAGTTTCCCCCGCGGGTTTCTTCGGCGACTTGGGCGATCTGCCGCGCCAAAACCCGATTGCCAATCGTATTCTCAACTATCTTCAGGGCTGGCAGCAGCGACACGCCACTGCGCACCAGCGTCCCGAGCGTTCGCGCAAAGCGACCCAAGGCAGCGGAATGAAACACGGCTCCCATCAGTGGCAAACGCAGTTTGATGGCGTCCCAATTTTCTGCGCCTTTAGCGGTGTTGAGATAGCGCCATAAACCAAACGAGATGCTGCCAACGCTGACGATCATCACCAGCCAGTGTTCATGCAGAAAGCCGCTCACGTTCAATAAAATCAACGTCGGCAGGGGAAGCGCCGACATCATCTCCTGCAACATGCTGAAGAGACGCGGCAGCACGACCGTGAGCAAGACGGTGACGGTCAAGATCCCGAACACCAGGACGAAGGTGGGGTAGGCCACGGCGGCGAAAATTTCGCTTCGCACTTCATCTTCATGTTCGAGAAGATCGGCGAGGTCGTTCATCACCTTCGGCAGAACACCGGCTTCTTCGCCCACGCGGATCATGCTGACATAAAGTTTTCCGAACAGGCGCGAATGCCCGTCCATGGCGCCGGAAAGTGAATCGCCCTTGCGCACCGCCTCCGCGATATTTGCGACAACTTCGCGCAACGTCGGATTCTCCTCCTCTTCGGCAAGACTCTCGAGAGCGAGCGGAATCGGAATGCCCGCACCCAGCAACGCACTTAATTGACGCGTCAACGCCGAGACATCTTTGCGTTTGATGCGCTTGCCGCGAGCCGTTTCACCCGCAACCGATGCTCTCGCTGCCGAACTTCCGGTAACGACCTGTTTGGCGCCGCTGCTGTCGAGCGTCGATGGAAACAATCCCCGTTCGGAGAGCAACCGTAAGGCTGCCTTTCGATCTTCGGCTTCAACCACGCCTTCGATCGAGGCGCCGTTTGCTTCCATCGCTCGATACCGGAATGCCGTCATTCGCGCTGATCCCCCGAGGAGGTTCGCAAGATTTCTTCCAGCGATGTGATGCCCGCCGCTGCTTTGCGCAACGCGTCTTGATGCATGGTCATCATGTTTGCCTGCGCGGCATTTTTTATCTCTACGTTTGACCGTTTTTGCACGATCAACTCGCGAATCTGGGACGTGATCGTCAGCAACTCGTAAATACCAATACGCCCGCGGTATCCTGTGCCGCGGCATTCTTCGCAGCCTTTGCCGCGATAAAATGCACCTTCCAATTTTTGTCCGCTCAACGCCTCCATCCGCTCGTGCATGGATGCAGGGACCGGCGTTTCCGTACGGCAATGCACGCAAATGCGGCGAACCAATCGCTGCGCCAGCACACCTTCGAGGGATGATGCAATCAGGAACGCCTCGATTCCCATGTCGAGCAGCCGGGTCACTGCACCCGTGGCATCATTCGTGTGGAGCGTGCTGAAAACCTGGTGACCGGTCAGCGCCGCACGAATCGCAATCTCGGCCGTCTCGGAGTCACGGATTTCACCGACCATGACGATATCGGGATCCTGACGCAGGATCGCGCGCAAGCCATTGGCAAAGGTGAAGTTTCGATTCGGACGCACCGGTGTCTGCGATACGCCGGGCAACTCGTATTCGACCGGGTCTTCAATCGTCAGAATCTTCAGTTCCGGTGTGTAAATGCTTTGTAGAATCGAATAAAGCGTCGTCGTTTTGCCGCTACCGGTCGGTCCCGTGGTGAGGAAAAGGCCGTGCGGTTTTTCGATCAAGCGCGACAGCAGTTCCGCCCGCTCCGCATCGAGCCCAAGTTCCTTCGCCGTTGAGACACGTGAATTCTTTTCCAGCAGACGCATGACCAGGCTCTCGCCGTAAATCGTTGGCATTGTGCCGACGCGCACATCCACACGATTGCCGCGATGATGGATTTGAATATGGCCGTCCTGCGGCATGAACCGCTCGGCGATATTCATGTCGGCCATGATCTTGATGCGAGACACAATGGCGGCGTGCAGTGGTTTCGGCGGGGGTTGTTTTTCCTGCAGGAGACCGTCCACGCGGTATCTCACCTGGATGACGTTTTCGAATGGAACGATGTGAATATCACTCGCTCGCTCCCGAAGCGCGGTGGAAATGATGACATTGACGAGATTGACGACGGTCGGCTCATTGGCCATCACCTCGATGTCGTGCAAATTCTTACCTTCGACACTGCCGCCGTCCGCGGTCAACTTCTCGATCATCTTCTCGACGGTGATCCGGTAGGATTCGCCGATCTTCTCTAGAATTTCTGCCTCGGGGAATATGAACTCGCGAACTTCCAACCCGGTGACCAGGCGAATGTCGTCGATGACACGATGATTGCCGGGTTGCGCCGTGGCAATGTCGAGAATGCCATCGTTCAGCGCCAGCGGCATGACCTGGTGCCGTTTGGCAAATTCAGCGGGCAATGCGCGCAGCGCTTCAGGCGATATTACGGCCTTACTAAGTCCTTTGTCTGAACCCGCCGTCGGCGCAACAACCTCAGGGGTCGCGCCGAGGTCGTACGCTGGTCGTTCCGTATTTCCGCCGGTGTTCATGTGCTTTGTAATTCCGAATCAAACGTCCAACACCATCCATCTGAGTAACCAAGCGCGGGTGATTCAAGTATCCCGCCAGCAGCATAAGACAACGCTAAGCCGAAAAAGTTGCTAAAATACGTGAAATAGTTTTGTCGGAAGGCACTGGAGAGGAACGAGAACCATGCTTGGTTGTGCTCTTTGTCTGGATTCATGGGCTACCGTTGTCGGGTGCGAACCGTCTCTTTCGAAGCCAGTCAGCATCGGGGAGCCCTCGTCACGTGCGCTAGTATTCTCCCCGATATAATCCGGTCAATACAAATCGGTTACGAGAGTCAAATCCGCGGTTTGTCGATCGCTCTTTGCTTCATTCCCTTTAAATGTGTTCATCACGTGTTAAATAAGGAAAACTCGCCGAACGTTACAAACAATCAGCAGAAATCGTCTATCAAACGGGTCCTTCCACAGGCTTGGAAAAACCGGGGTTCTGATCGGGTCCGTGGTCCTCTGCATCGTTCCAACTGGTATTTACACAAGGTTCTTCGCTGTTTTCGGTGGAATGAAACGCGAGTATTGGCGTTTTTCTTCAACGTTTGGCGTCCTGATCCGATGAAACGACTCTCCCTCACCCTAACCCTCTCCCGGTGGGAGAGGGAATCGGAGGGCCGTGGGTTGCTTGGGATCTCGGACGGTGCCGCCGCGCCCGGCACGGACTGAATCGTTTGAACAACAGAGGCGCAGGTCCCCTCTCCCAGCGGGAGAGGGCTAGGGTGAGGGAGAAAACATCCTCATACCAAGGCGGCTTCAATCTTTGGGAGTCCCATTTGCATTCCACTGAAAATAGCGAGGAACCTTACACAAGATCGGAAGTGAATTGCGCGCAAACGTTTAGATCGTTTTTCGTTGCCGGGAACATGGGGAGGGACTAAACACGTCGCTACCGTAATAATTAACCCTTCTCCCCAAGCGAAAGGTATTATTATGAAAACGTTCGCGCTCGTTTCTTTCTTCACGCTGGCTGCTGTCTCTATGCAAGCCGACTGTAGCCTCACCGGTCTTGGTGTCCTTCCATTGAACGAACTAACTGCTCCTTACAAAGGAGCACCGGGTGGTCTTTATGGAACCAATCAAAATAACCGGCCGTTGGCTCATCTCAATTCCGGTTTGCAAATTGCCACCAATCAGGTGCGTCCCCTGAATGCCGCCGGCCAGCAGGACAGTAACAATGGCAAAATTGTCATGATCTCAATCGGCATGTCCCACACGACACATGAATGGGCCATCGGCGACACCATCACGGACGATTACACCAGGGCTTTTCGCTACCGCGCCACCAACGACCCGAGTCTCAATCGAAAAATTGTCATCGTGGACGGCGCGCAGTCGGGTCACGATACCAAGTTCTGGACCAACCTCAATGATCCCACGTGGACTGTGGCCTTGGACCGCATTACCAACGCCGGAGTCACCACGAATCAGGTGCAGATTGCCTGGATAAAACAGGCTTTGGCCAATGAACTCAGCTATGGCGCTTTTCCTGCGCATGCGCAGCACCTTCAAAACGATCTGGAAATTATCAGCCGCAATTTGAAAATTAAGTTTCCGAACATCAAGATGGCCTTCGTGAGCAGCCGGACCCGCGCATATACCGATGATCCGAACACCCTTAATCCCGAACCTGGCGCTTATGAGACAGGATTTGCCGTGAAATGGATGATGCAAAAACAGATCAGCGGCGATACCAGCCTGAAGTTTGGCGGGACCAACCCCAAGGCTCCTTACCTTTCCTGGGGTCCGTACACCTGGGTTGATGGCTTGAACATGCGTTCAGATGGGGCCTTATGGAATTGCGACGACTTGCGACAAAATGATTACACGCATCCCTCTTCCAACGGGGTTTACAAAGTGGCGAGTCAACTCCTCGCGTTTTTCAAAACGGACCCGACCACGACTCCCTGGTACCTAAGAAGGAACGTCGTGGGTCAGGCGCCTACCTGCACGATTTCAGGTCCAGCCGTGGTGACCGCGGGCCAGACTGGCCTCTTCACGGTCAACGCCAGCGATCCAGATGGTCAAATCCAGGAAGTGGTCTGGAACTTTGACGACGGCGACTGCGCTTATTCCACGAATGTTTTCTCGTGGGTCAAATTATTTCGAGTTCGCGGAACCTATACCATCCGAGCGACCGTCACGGACAATAGTGGCAACACTGCCATTGGGAGTTTGAACGTGACGGTGCAGTAGAATGAATATCTAGATCAGGACGGGATAACGAAAAGATCAGTCCTTGGTATTTACACTAGAACGGAACTGAAACTCGCCGGGCTCGCGCCTGCAGCAGAATAGTTGATCTTTTTGGGAACGTTGACCCCGGGTATCGCTTTGCTTTACCCGGGGCTACAGCGGTTGCCAAAAATAACGGTCTGTTGCCGAAAGCGATTTGAGAGGATTTTGAGGTGAAAGGAGCGCGGCATTTATGCCGCTTCAACGTTCTGTTGACCGAAAGCCTTTAAATCGAATGAACGCCTTTTTGTTTTATCACGGTGAAGCGGCATAAATGCCGCGCTCCACTTTTTGGGCAACACGCCCATAATTTCCGTAATACCAGGGTTGGCCGCGCTCCTTTCGCCTGCCCCCTACGATCTATCCGGAAATTTTTTGGCAATCACTCTATTCTATTATCCCGGAAAGGGTCACCCATTAATGCTGGCAGGACACTGTTGCCCGGGGTAATGTCGCTTTCCCATCTAATCAGTTATGAAAATTCTGATCCCCATTGTTATCGGGTGTTTGTCGCTTTTTCCTCTCTTACGCGCAGCAGAGACCAACACGTTGACCTCGACTCCACCGGAAATCGGTGCAGCGTCCGCAACTCAGGAGATCACGGTGGTTTCGTTGAGCGATGCGGCGGTCGAGAAGGCGGCGACGTCGGGGGAGACGATTGGCAAATTGCTCAAGGAAGTTCCACCGACGATCGGAGTTACTTACCGTTGGGGACATTCCGACCTTGAGAATGGGATCGATTGCTCGAACTACACCTGGCAACTGTTTAAGAAGGTGGGCCTGACCTACGAGCGGTATCTGAACACATTAAAGATGTCCACGTTGAAGAAAGGCCATGGTCTGCACCAGGTTACTTTTGAAGAAGCTGCTCCGGGCGACCTGCTGGTTTACGGCTATCGCGATGACAAGGACAAATGGCATGGGCATGTGGTCATTGCGATTGATGTGGATGGCAGCACCACCGGTTATACGGGACTGGTTCTGGGCGCGCATGGCGGGGCGGTTGGTAAAGTGCAATTCGTAACGTATAAAGGATTTAAGTCCGGATATTTCCGGGACCAGCGCCTGCGCCTTTGCAACGTTTTGAGATCAGACGATGTCGATGAAGAGGCAGAGAGTGATTGACGGATCGCGGCTGTCTCAGCCGCAGCGGGTGAAATAATCGGGCGGCGCCGGTCTAATCTAACGCGTTTTGGCTTGTTCGGATCCGCTGCGGCTGGGACAGCCGCGGTCCGGCGGAGAGAACACGCACACTTGCTTTCATGCTGATCTCCTTAACTTAATGGGAGTGGTCTCCGACACAGCCGCGCTCCGGTGCCACCAGGAACAGTGCGCACGATGGGTTCTAATCGTGACCTTGTTTTTTTACGAAGTCATGGGTAAGATCGCTCTATCACACCTTTCCGAGATGGACCATTTACGGGCTTATGAAAACTGACCGCGAACATCACCTCAAGGCTTTTACCCTGATCGAACTGCTCGTCGTGATCGCTATCATCGCCATTCTGGCCGCGATGTTGTTGCCGGCCCTGGCTAAAGCCAAGGAGAAGGCCGTCCGAATACAGTGCCTCAATAATTTGAAACAGTGGGGAATCGGGATGGCCATGTACGCCGGTGACAACGCCAATTCTTTTCCGGATAACACTCAAGGCCATGATTTGAGTTGGATGGCTCCGAACATGAATGACGTTTTCTATAAGCCCTACCTTTACCAGAATCGCCCGGGAACCAACGCAAACCTGCGCGCCATTAACGACGTCATCTACTGCCCCGCCAGCGATTATCATCGTGCGGTCGAAGCGGCCAATGGCACTCCTGACTTAATTGGATATTTTTCCCTGCCCGGCCGGGATAACTCCGTCAGCACCTGGAATTACAATTCGCAGGGTTTCGGCGGGTGGCACACCCGAACCAAATTCGGCACCGAATTTCGCGGGGCTCCGACCATGAGCGATCAACTTCAATACAACACCACCACACTGTGGCTGAACAGTGCTGGTCTTCGATTGTCGAGCCATCGAAACGAAAAAAACATTCCACAAGGGGGTAACTTTCTTTTCGAGGATGCGCACGTTCAATGGTACAAATACGATGTCAATAATACACCGGCAACGATCGACGTGGGGTCAGCGACCGGCACATGGAAGCTCTTCTACAAACCCTACAACGTTCAGACTAACAGTTGATCAAAGCGTTGATTGGAATTGGAACGAAGGCGGGGGGAAACACCAAAATTCAAAGCCGAAACTCCAAAGAAATTTCAAATGCCAAGGTTCAAAGAACCCAAAAGATGCAGCGCGGCTGAACAGGTCGAGCTTTGAGAATTGGAAGTTTTTTGGTGTTTGGTCTTTGATTTTTGGTGTTTCGCGCTTCATCCCTCCACTCGGAACGTTGAGGAACCTTTAGTTGCACGTCGAAGGGGCGAGCGGAACCTCCGACTTTCGCATCGAGTAACAACTTTCCGTCGTGGAAAACTCCCACCTTTGCATCGAGTAACAACTTTCCGTCGCAGAAAACTCCCACCTTTGCATCGAGTAGCTATTTTCCGTCACGGGAAATTGCCACCTTTGCGTCGAGTAGCTATTTCCCGGAGCGGGAAACTCCTGCATACGCTCAAGGAGCTCTTTTCCGCTCCGGAAAACTCCCGCCTTACCGTATAACACCTGTTTCCCGGAGCAGAAAACTCCCCCCATGTCATCGAGTAGCTATTTCCCGCTCTAAAAAGTCGCCTCATACGCGTATGAGGCGACTTTCTGGAGCGGGAAAGAGGCGTTATACCGGTATGAGGTCGTTTTTTGGCGGGAAAAACGCGTCAAATCGGTATGAGGGCTCTTCGGGGCTCTGGAAAAACGCGCCATACGCGTATGAGGTGGTTTTCTGGAGCGGAAAACTGCCTCTTGGGCGTATGAGGGTCATTTTCCGGAAGAGAAAGTTAACGAATAATCTCAAGGGGGAGTTTTCCGCTCGGGAAATTTGGGGGAAATCCGTATGAGATGGTTTTTCCGGACCGGAAAATAGGTCTCATACGCACATGCGGCGTTTGCAGGAGACTGTTTATTAACCGCTTAGCCTAAGTTTGAAGTTTGAGGTTCAAAATTTGAAGTTTTGGACCGAAGGGAAATTTCAGGTTTCGTGCCAGAATTCAGGTCAGACTGAGCTGGCGAGGTTTGAGCAAACTGATTCCGCTCACTTCGCTCATCGCGCCGCAGTTGTACGGTGGCCGGTAACGGAAACGTCCGTCACGAATCGAGGCACATAGGCGTGATTTGGCCCCGGCACTTCCGGGCCGAGCCAGGTCAATTGCCCATTGAAAACGTTCGAGTCAGAATCATTGTAAGTGATCCAACCCGACAAGATGCCATACACTGTTCCAGTCATTTTCGCGAAGACAGGCCAATGATTGTAGACGGTCAGGTTTGCCGTCTGGGAAAACGTGCGGCCACCCGGTACTCGACCGGAGACGACTAAACGGCCCGCGCGATCGATTGTCACACGGCCATTGCCAGTGCCGGTCGGTGCACCTTCGTTGTCATTGGAAACGGCCAGGGTATAGGAACCCGCCTTGCCGGCGTTGACCGCGACCTTTTCGATTTCGATGTCTGACAAGTGGGTGAAATCCGTTAACATGCCATTAATACGCGTCGGGGAATCGGTGGAGTCCAATTGCAGATCGATGACGCGCGGGATCTCATACCGCGTGTCGGTCACCGGCGGGCCTTGAAAGTGATAGTGGCCACTCGAGTCGAACTTGCCGGACCTCACGTAATAATGCTGGCCGACGCTATTTACTCCGACGTTGAAACGCATGGAGAATGTGCCGGAACGACTGAGGGTGAGGGTGATGAAACCGAAGCCTTCATCATTATAGCTGTCGGAATGAATGATGCCTTGAAAGCTTGCGGCACCAAAAGGCTGTGCACTGGCGTGGTCAGCGAATCCGAAGAGAATGGACCATGCCATTGCAAGGAAGGCTGGTAGGACACGGTTGCAGGTGGGGAAGCGGTATTTCATTCAGAGTCAGAGCGTTATTGCCTTACCATAAGGTGCCGAGAGGATCGTCAGCGAACGCTTCTTCTCAAGCCAGGTTGCGGGAATTTTGAAGGCCCATCTGGGGGCCAAGGCAGAACGCGACTGAGGTAAGTCCCCATTGATGAAGCGGCAGCCCGTAGCCCGAACGATGCCTGCACGAAAAGGGCAGGGCCGATTCACGTCACGCTGCTCGAGAGTTTCCCGGTCAAAAGCGCTATTCGTGCGCGAGAAATTCGACGAGGTTGCGCAAATCCTGTTTGGACAAAATCGTGGCGAGCTCGTTGGGCATGGGTGAGAGGCCACGTTGTTGTTGCTTGATATCTTTCCGCGAGATTTTCACCAAACCATCTTCCCCGGAATTGATGGTGATCTCATTTTCGTTGGTGCCTTTAACCTGGCCGGCATAGGTGGTGCCGTTCTTCAGGAGCACCGTCACGTTGTCGAAACCATCGGCAATATGTTTGTTGGGATAAACGATCGATTCCAAAATATATTCGCGGGTCTGGCGTTTCCCCACGCCGGAGAGCTCGGGGCCAACATCGCCGCCGTTACCGTGGATCTTGTGGCACTGGAAACAGGCGGCTTCTTTCCGTTCGAAAAAGATTTTCCGCCCTTCCACCGCGTTGCCGCCGAACAGAGCCGGACGATATTTAGCGAGGTCATCGGAAGTCGCGAGTGACGTCTCATACTCTTTGAGTTTATCGCGGAAGGGACGACCGGTCCGCTTGGCCGCCGCGTCCAACACGTCGAGTTGCAGCTCCTTTGGCACTGTTCCTTTCAACACCTGATCCATCCACCGGGAGATAATACCGTTGGCGGATTTGCCGGGGACGGTCGCCAACATTTCCAAGGCACTCTGTTTGTCGGAGATGGAACCTTCGAGCAAAATGTTCCGCAGTTCTTTGACGGCAGCTTCCGGCTGACTCTGGCTTTGCAGTCGAAGGGCAGCGATACGAAAAACGGCGCTCGGATCCTTTTGCGCCAGTTGCAGCGCCTTTTTCAAACCCGCGTCTTTCCGATCGTGCAGCGCTTGTAGCGCTTCCACCCGGACGCGGGGATTGAAATTGGTTTGCGTAGCGATGGAAAAGAAATCGGCGTTCATCTGACTGGCACCGTGGATAGCCGCGATGCGAATGCCATCGGTGCCGGTGCGTAGTAATTCGTCAAAGACGGAACCGAGAGCCTTGGCCGCGGCTTCGTTTCCGCGCGGCGCGATCGGGCGAGAAAGTCCGACGATGCGATCGCGCTGCGGTGGCGTCGACCAAATGCCGAGGAGTTCCAGTGCTTCGATACGGAACGGTTCGGCCATGGCCGTATTGGTCGCAAACTGCGCGAGGGCTGCCGCATTGCTTTCCGAGCCGAGGTGAAAATGGGCATTGAGGACTCTGCGTGCCACCGGCGTGCCTAAATTGGGCCTTGTGATCAGGGCAGCCAGCGAAGGCATCGCTTCAGGAATGGGAGCATCATAGATCGCTCGGGTCGCTTCCAGAACGAGGCGCGGGTCTTGTTCGGACAGGAAATCTTTTATGTCAGGCGATTTCAAACGACGCATCGCGAGCAATGCGCCCATGCGCACAGAAGCCGAAGCATCCTTGGCGGCGGCGGCGAGAGTGTCGCGGTCCGACAGCGCCGTTAAAGCCATGACGGCGGCGTGACGTAGATATGGATCTTTGTCTCCCTGCACGCGCAACAGATTGACGATGGAAGGAAACGCTTCTTTGCGGCTGAGTTTGGAAAGGCCGATCGCGGCGAAGAATTGCACGCGCGCATTGGAATCTGACAACGCCTTGATGAGTCCATCGTAGGCTCCGGCGAAATGACGATCGCCGAGGACTTTGGCGGCTTGCGCTCGAACTTCAACGTCGGCATCCGTCAACAATGGAACTACCGGGATCAAAGCCGATGAGGTGCCGATTTGTCCCAGCGCCCAAACGGCGTGAATGCGAGCCAGTTGTGCCGGACTTTGACGCGCCACTTCAGCCAACGCCTCGACCGAAGCTTCCTTTTTCTTCGCGAGGGCGAATTGCGCATCCTGTCGAACCCGCATGTCGGCGTGCGATAAGAAGGCGATCAATTCCGCCACGGATTTTTTCTCCATGCCTTGTGCCAGAATTTTTTTCGTCTCCAGCACGAGTGAACTCTGGTCCAGCGCGGAATCGTGCAGCCGATAAAGACGTGCTTTATTATTCTTCTCCCAACCGTTCGGCCAATCCATCACATAGATTCCGCCATCTGATCCGAAATCAACATCTACCGGCCAGAGGTTCCAAAGGAGTTTGCCCTCTTTCTTGTCGGCGGAGTTGTTGACCAATGAGTCCGGCGACCCGTTCGCTTTGAACCCCGCGCCGTCCGGCTCGACGGTAAAGGATCGGATGCCGCCGGGATAATCGCACAGGAAAAAATGATCCTTGAACTGATCCGGCAAACCGGTGCCGGGGTAATAAGCCAACCCGGCGGGACCATGCGCGATGTGCGCCACCGGCGGGACGATGTAAGCCGCTTCGTTGGTCGTGCGGCAGGCCCAGAGCTTTTCGGAATTCCAGTCGCCCATCTTCGGCAGCCATTGCCATCCCATCGTCCAGCCATTATCGCTGCCTTCCACCGCGTAAACCCAACGGGCCGGATCGCCGCCGTCGCCATTGTTGTCACCAGTCCAGAGATCGCCGTATTTGTCGAAGGCAAGTTCCTGCGGATTGCGCAGGCCATACGCGAACACTTCAAATTCAGTTCCGTCCGGGTTGCAGCGGAAGATCGCGCCGGTATCGGGATTGAAAAACTCTTTGCCGTCCACCTTCACGTTTGACCCGCGATCGGCAATGCTCCAATAGAGCTTCCCATCCGGACCAAACCGCAAGCCATGCATGTCGTGTCCGCTAAAAGCGATATGCACACCAAAGCCGCTGGCCATTTTCTCGCGCACATCCGCAACACCGTCGCCGTTCTTGTCCTGCAATCGCCACAGATCGGGAATGCAGGCGAAATAGACCGCGCCGTCCCGCGCGAGAACGCCTGCGGCAACACCAGAGACGGAGGTTTTGAAATTATCGGCAAACGTTGTCGAATGATCGAACGTGCCGTCGCCATCCGTGTCCGTGACCAGGTGAACGCTTTCGGATTCCACCTCGAGATCGTGCCAATCGACTTTGCCATCGTGATTGAAATCACCAAAGCCTTTGGCTGTTAACTTCGCTACCAGCGGTTTGTTTTCAGGCACGATTGTTTTTTGAAAAAAGGCGGCGCGCTCCTCCACGGTGCGCAGGGCAAAATCGGCATCCAGCCATTCCTGATAGCCACGCACGTCGAACACGGTGGTTTTACGCCGCCCTGTTTCCACGACATACAGCCGGCCCAAATTATCGAAGCAGAAGCTGGAAATATTCTGAATCAACGGCTCCGACGCGACGAGGTCTACCTTGAGTCCAGCCGCAAAACTGAAGTTTTTCCTCGCGGCAACCTCATCGTCGGGTTCCGTGCCGCGTCTTTTTTTGGCCGGAGCGGTGGTCTTTGCCTCTGCTGAAGGGGCAGCATCGCCGCTGACCGGAAGCAAGCACACTAACGCCGAGCAAACAATGCCGCCGGTCCAAAGGTTTGAAAACAGACTGCGCGCAGGCACGCGCAGCGCTTTTATAACGGCGAGGGAAATGGTGGAACGCATCTTCTTCTTGCGAAGACGCCGCGATGAACAGCAAGGTTACTGTGGTCACACTTGTCGAGCCATCCATTCCAGCTGCGTCCATTGATGGTTCAACGCACAAAAATCCAGGGACCACATTGGCGGCAAAACCGCTCCACGCTTTCTCCCCTCCTCTGTTAAGCAAATGAATTGGACTTCATCGGCTTTTCTGATAAAAGCCTAGGCCTTTATGCCCAAAACGATATCCCGCCTGTTTTTGACGGCTGCCTGCATGGCAATGGCCCTCTCGGTTCAAGCCTACACCTTCACCAAAATCGCAGATACGAACACCGCCATTCCTAACGGGACCGGAACGTTCACCGGTTTAAGCACCGCTCACATCAGCCAGAGCAATATTGTGTTTGCGGCAAAGGGAAGTTCCGGCCAGCAGGGTTTCTATCGGTGGAAAGATTCCGTCCTGACTCGTTTGGTCGACAAGAACATGACGGCCCCGGGATTCGGCACCACCTTCACCAATCTTCCCGACTACGACAGCAAGTTCAGCGAGGTAAATGATTTTCTGTTCACCGGGATTACGGCAGGTGGCCAAGGACTTTACCGCTGGAATTCGTTTAACGACACGGTGGATTCATTGGTTGATACCACTTACAACATTCCCGGCCTGTCCGAGAAATTTAAGACGTTGCGCTCCCTGGATCAGGTGCAACCTCCCGGACGAACTGTCTTCGTCGGCTACAGCTCAAACTTTACGGAAGGCATTTATTTTCTAAGCGGGACCAACATCACCACGTTGATTACAACGAATGACGCATTACCCGGGACATCCGCCACGTTCCTCGGTACCGATAATATAGTCCTGGACGGAGCGTACGCCGCATTCAGTCCTTACCGAAGCGATAGTTCGCGCGGGGTTTATTGTTATTCCTACGCTTCCAACCAGATCTTCGCGATTGCGGACACGAATACAGTCGTGCCGGGTAAAGCGATCAAGTTCACAGGTTTTACCGATCCGCCGACGCTCCATAACGGCACCGTTGTTTTCTACGGCAGTTATGCAGGAGGCGCTGGTCTTTTTTCCGCGAATGCGGATGGCACTTCGCTAACCAAACTG
>JAQGOU010000018.1 GCA_028293445.1 Verrucomicrobiales bacterium
CCAAGGAACCAGCTTCGTGCATGAATAGAAACGTCGATACGCGAGCATTTTCTCCCTCACCCTAGCCCTCTCCCGCTGGGAGAGGGGACCTGCGCCTCCGTCCTTTTTAACCATTCAGTCCGCGCCAGAGCGTCCATGCTGTCCGAGACCCCGTGCAACCCAAGGCCCTCCGATCCCCTCTCCTCGGAGGGAGAGGGTTAGGGTGGGCACGGAGACAGCACATGGGTGACACTTTAATGACAGGACATAGGTGACACTTTGGACTTTTTGGTGACGCGTGGAGGATGCTTGTAAAGGACTGGTCGCATTGCTCCGCTGTCTTGTTCGTGTAGGTGACCGATTAAGAGGTTAGCAAAATAAACCGACCACACGCCTTTGCGTAAACGACGCAAAGCAACTTGTTGCCCCACGAAGGCTTCTCCCACAAAACGTTTACGTCCAACCCAGCGGATTTCTCCGTTGCTTCGCACTCGGCGCAACGGATCGTTGGCTCGATATTTAATTTCCGGGTAGTGACCAGAAAAGCGGCGGCGACTCTTTCGATATAATCCCGTGGGTCTTTTTTGGCCGAGTGATTCATGCGGTCGGTGACGATTGTAATCTCGCAGCCACACGGTGGTACGGTGTTGTTGTCCGCCTCGTGTCCAGGCAACCGGGCCTGTGGTCTCTTTCTTCATCACCCGATGAAATTGTTCATGGGCACCATTATCTTGCGGACGTGCTGGGCGCGTAAACTCGACTCGGATGCCCAGACGAATCCACCAGACGCTTAAACGTGAAAGGCCACCCGGCCCCCTTGACGCAAATGGAACTCCATTGTCCACGCGAATGATTTCCGGCAGACCTTTGTCGCGGAAAAGCCGTGCAAATGCAGCCTGGACAGGCTTCCAGTGTTGCGTTGGAAAAAGTCTGGTCAAAAGCCCATAACGACTGAATAAATCCCGGACCGTCAACGGCTCACATCGTTGTCCATTGCCGGAGCGGAACCAACCTTTGAAATCAACCGTCCAAACATGGTTCGGGCGGCGCGCTGCGGTCTGTGCCGCTAATAAACGCACGCAAGCTTTGCGGGGACGCCGACGCATGCCGTGCGTCAGGCCCAACTGTTTCAACCATCGGGCAATGGTCCGCTCTGCAGGTGGTTTCCATCCTTGTCGACAAAACTCAGCGCGAAGCTTCTTTGGTCCCCAATGTGGACGCTGCTTGCGCAAACGCCGGATCCGTTCAACCCATTTGCTTCCTAAGCGGTGCGGGATGCGCTGGGGTTGACGTAAACGATCGTGTAAAGCCTTCTTGCCTCCTTCGACGAAACGTCGCTTCCACTTGTAAATCGTCTTACGGCTGACGCCGAAAATCTGGCACAGCTTTTTGACCGACTCTTTCTTCTGGAGCAGCGCCCGTATTAAACGCCAGCGCTCTCCAACAACACTTTGTATCTTCGACGGCATAACCGTGAAAAACCGCTCTTTCTACCAAATAAGTGTCACCCATGTCCTGTCCCTAAAGTGTCACCCATGTGCTGTCTCCGTGCCGAGAGGGAGAGTGCGTCGACCAAACCTTCGCTTTCAATTTTTTCAAAAGCGTTCCTTGGCAATAAAAACCAAATCTTTGGTTGGCGTCTGCGGCTGGTGCGTTGCACACAGCCACGATCCGTTGCGGTTCCGTCAGATTAGGGAAGGCCTGACTACTCGTATTTTCCGGCGTAAAATGGGGCAAATTGTAAGATGCCGAGAACACTGAGGCAGAACAGGGGGAGCTTCGCTCCTGTAAAAATAAAAAGTCCAAGTATGCAAACCGCCTCAGATAGTGCGATGCCCACAAGGAACAAGGGCAACGCACGTTGTGCGGCTTTAATTCGAGGCAGGACCAGCCAGCGAATGGCCGTGCTGATAAAAAGAGGAATCGCAGCCAGGAATGCCATGGATGAATTACCAGCGGCAGCCGGCGGAGTTTTCATTCCCAGCAAAAAATAAATCTGCACCACGCCAGCTAACAGAAACGCCCACATGATCCACCAGATCATTGGTTTGATTTTTTGTTGAGGATCATTTTGATTCACGCGCGCATCAAAGCAAAGATGGTTGGCTCACGCAAGTGGTTGAACCAGCAATCCGCCGATTGACTGCCGTTTGTTTCTGTCTAACGTCAGCGGATGCGCATGAAGGCTTCAGCGGTTCTCCTTTTATTTCTGTCCACATCTGTCTTTGGCGAACTTTCACCGCTCTACGAAAAGCGGAAGGATCATGATCCCGATGGCATCGGCATATTCTATATGGGCCGCGAAATTGCGCATGTGATGGGGCATCAAGGCGCCGATTGGTTGGAACGTCCCGAGCGCGAAGAAGAAGAGCGCACAGAACAAATGGTCGACGCTTTGAACTTAAAACCCGGCGAGATCGTCGCGGATATCGGCGCAGGCACCGGATATATTTCCCGTAAACTATCCAAACGAGTCGGAGATAAAGGGAGCGTTCTCGCGGTGGAAATTCAGCAGGAGATGTTGGACATCCTGACGAACAAAGCCGTCGCGGCTGGTGTGCATAATATCAAACCGGTGCTCGGAACGATCACCGACCCGAAGCTTGGCTCCGAAGCCGTGGACGCTGTGTTGATGGTCGATGTCTATCACGAATTCGATCACCCCTACGAAATGCTGATGTCGATTGGCAAATCACTCAAGCCGGGAGGGCGCGTCATCTTTGTGGAATACCGCGCGGAGGATCCGAACGTCCCAATCAAGCGTGTGCATAAAATGGCGGAGCAACAGGTGAAGTATGAAGCCTCCGTGCATCCACTCGTTTGGAAAGAAACGATCGAGACGTTGCCGCGACAGCACATCATTATTTTCGAAAAGCCGATCGGGGTTGATTTCGCGAAAGCGAAAGGTTTGCCCTCCCTGGAAGAGGTGCTGGCGTCGAAAGATGATTTGTGGGGGGAAGCCGCCATGCGACAAACGAACGGACCGACCTACAAGTTCTTTAAAGACCTGCTGCCACCGCTCCGCTACTGCAACGCTGCCTTTAAACATTACCCGATTGTCCTCAGTGCTCCCGGCGCAACGAACAAGGCACGATTGGTGTCGAATGGGAGCGCGGTCAATGCCCGCTCTGTTCTTAAACATGTGTGGCGTGAGGTCGGGATTCCGGTGACGTTCACGGTGGGCAACGACAAGGAACTGTTCGGCAGTGATCTAAAAAAACTTCAGGGACCCAAATATGAAAAGGGTTATCTGCCAATTGTGCAGATGGAGTACGAGCACGGGGGTTCGGTTTACAGCGAAGAAGTGTTTGCCAGCACCGATCGTTTATTTGCAGAACGCGGATTGGTTTTCGTGCGCTTCAAAGGAGAAGGGGAGAAGGCGGGAGTTATCTCCGCAAAAACGGGCGAGGGAAATCTGACCTTCGCCGAAAAGGCGGTGCGCGATACGAATGGGTATGCGTGGGTTTACAGCGACGATAAATGGAAATGGGACGGTGCCACAGAGACGCTCACGGCCACGCTTGGAAAAGGCGAAGTCGCAACTCTCGCGATTGCCACTTTGCCCATCGCGCAACCGGTCAGCATGTTCGGTTTCCCCAGTTATCAACAGCAACGTAAAAGTTGTATCTACACCTGGGAAAGCATTCTCGCTGGCGGCGTGCAAATTGAAACGCCCGAGCCTTACGTTAATAACGCATGGCGCTCGCTCGTCATCGGGGCGCTTGTTCTGCAAAAAGGAGCGGCGCCCAATTACAGTGCGGGTAACCAATACGAACGGCTCTACGAAGCTGAATCCGGCGATGTCGCGCGCGCGGCCGTGCTGTTTGGCCAGGAAGAAGAAGGCAAGAAAATGGTGGTGCCGTGCCTGGACTACGCCCGAAAGGGTCTCTTCTTTCACCAGGCCGCCTTTAAGTTGCAGCTGCTCGCTCATTATTATTGGCTGACGCGAGACGCAAAGTTCGTGCGCGAGATGGAACCGCGTTGGTCCAAGGAAGTCCAGCGCATCATCGAGGGTCGCGAAAAGGAATCGGGTCTCCTGCCAAAGGAACAATATGCGGGAGATATTTTTGAGGATGTTCATACGCTGAATTCAAATGCGAATGGCAGCAAAGGCCTGCGTGATATGGCCGCCGTTCTCTTGGATATTGGTGAGACGAACGAAGCCACGAGAATTAGCAACGCCGGCAATGAACTGCGCAAAGCTACCCTGGCCGCTGTGGAAAAGAGCATCTTTGCCAATACGAAGCCTCCGTTCATTCCTCTCGCCTTATTCGGCTATGAAAAGCCGTACGAACGGATTACCGATTCGAAGCTCGGGAGTTACTGGAACGAAATGGCTCCTTATGTGTTGTGCTCCGATGTTTTTGGTCTTGGGTCCGAACGTGAAACGCAATTACTCAATTACCAATACGAACACGGTGGCATTGCGATGGGCATGGTGCGGTTTCATCAACACTCCGGTTTGTATGGGAACGAAAGCGGGGTCGATGATCTTTATACTCTGCGCCACACGGAGAAATTGTTGCAACGCGATGAAGTCGATCGAGCACTCGTGAGTTTCTACGGGAAGCTCGCGCAAGGGCTCACGCCTGATACGTTTATTGGCTGCGAAGGCTCCAGTCTTCGTTCATTCGATGAATTCGGGCGGCCCATGTATCTTCCGCCCAATAGCACGAGCGATGCATTCTTTCTCTGGACCTTGCGCGGGTTGCTCGTGCAGGACATCGACAGTGACGATGATTGTAAACCCGATACACTGCGGTTGCTCTTTGCAACACCAAAGCATTGGCTGGAAGAGGGTAAACAAATCAGAGTGCAACATGCGCCGACCGCTTTCGGTGACGTTTCGGTTCAGGTGATTTCAAAACTCAAACAAGACAAGGTGCTGGTGGAAGTTGATTTACCGCAACGCAGTCAGCCGAAGAAAATATTAATGCGTGCGCGGGTACCGGAAGGATGGAAGGTTGTTTCGGCGCGGATTCATGACAAACAGGTGGCTGTCGATGCAAAAGGCACGGTCGACCTCTCCGGTTTGAAAGGGCATCAGACCATTTGGTTTCGTTCCGTAAAAAAATAGTTTGTTACAAGCATCATGGCGAATTTCTTGCGTGCTCGAACCATTTCCAAAACTCTCGATCCAATGAGCAACCGTTCTCTCTCTCTTCTCGCAATCATTGCCTGCATCAGCACGGTCGCTAGTTTCGGTAAATCGCAGAACGTTCCATCTCTCGATGAAGCGGTACACGCCAGGCGCGATGTCTGGGGTGAGGTGGCCATGAAACAGCCGAACGGCCCGAGCTATGAGTTCTTTGAGAAGCTTTTACCGCCGCCGCGTTATGTGAATGCGGACTTTCATTTTTACCCCATCGTCTTAAGCGCGCCGAATGCAGCGGTCAAAGCGCGGCTTATTTCCAACGGCAGCGGGGTCAATCTCCGGGGTGGTGGAACGCAATGGGACGACAACGGTACACCGGTGTTTTTCCGCGTCGGCCCGGATCAATTGACGTTTGGTAGATTCCCGGAACGATTGCAGGGTGAGCCGATACTGGCCGAAGGCTTTCTGCCGATTGTGCAATTGAGCTACCTGCATCAGTCGCCGATCGGAGCTGAAGGAAAGATTTCATTGGCGCAGAAACGGGTGGACCGAGACTCCGAAGTTTATCAGCTCGAAGCTTTCGTTAGCACGGATCCTGGTCTCGCTGAGAATGGAGTCGTGTTCACGAAGTTTTCTCTCCCCAAGGGTATCTCGGGCACTATGACAGTGCAGGTGGATTCCAAATCGCCATTAAAGTTTGATGATGGAAAAGTGACGGACGAGAAAGGGCAAGTGCTGGCCTACTTCGATAAGAACTGGAAATGGGAACATCAACGGGCGAAAGCGATACTCGATACGAAGGGTTTCGCCACGGTGGCAATACCCACGAAACCACTTGCCGCCGGAACACCGTTTGAATTCAAGGAGAGCAGTTATTCAAGCCAGCGCGAACAATGTGCGACCACATGGCGTGGAATTCTTGCACAGGGGATGAATGTGGAAACGCCCGAACCTATCGTCAACAATGCGTGGCGTCATTTGCTGGTCCAATATTTCGAGCTGATTAACGGCGATCGCATTCACTACAGCCATGGCAATTCATATGATAAAATTTACGAAGCTGAAGGGAGTGACGCGGCGTTGGCCATGATGGTCTGGGGATATGAAAAAGATGCGCGTCGGCTGATTGTTCCGATGCTCGATTTCACGCGTAGAGGATTAGAATTTCACCAGGCTGGATTCAAGTTGAACGATGTGTGTCGTTATTATTGGCAAACCCGTGATTCCAACGTCGTAAAAGAATTACGTTCCTGGTCGAAGCCGGACCGCTATCGCACTTCCGCTAAAGAAACGGTCTCCGGGTGGGATATTGAAGCCAAGCGCCTGGATAAGAATCGCACAGGAGAACACGGTCTCTTTCCCAAGGAGCAATATTGTGGCGACATCGGCACCTATGTCCAAAGCCTGAATGCGAACGCAAAGGCCTGGCGGGGCTTGCGTGATTTGAGTTCCGTTCTTGGCGAAGTTGGCGAGAAGGCGGAAGCGCAGCATTATTCCGAAGTGGCCCGAGATTTTCGCAAAATCGTTTTAACCGCGATTGAGAAAAGTGTCGATCGTTCCACAACACCACCTTTTGTGCCGGTTGCGCTTTACACCAACGAACCGCCGCATGACCCGATCTGTGATGTTCGTATCGGAAGCTATTGGAACATCATTATCGGCTACACGATCGCGAGTGGGATTTTTCCAGCCGGCAGTGAAGGCGAAAACTGGATTCCGCATTATCAGGAACAGCATGGCGGCTTGTTTATGGGGATGATCCGGTCCGGCGGAATGTCGAACACCTTCTGGAATACCGAATTCAAATTGAATCCGCTTTACGGAACCCGCTACGCCCTCGACACGTTACGGCGTGATGAACCTGAACGCGCGCTCGTCAGTCTCTACGGCATGCTTGCGCAAGGTTTTACACGCAATACATTTATTTGCGGTGAAGGCGCTGCGATCGTTCCGATCGACAAAAATGGCAGGTTACTTTCTTTGCCGCCGAACAGCGCGGCCAATGCTCATTTTCTCTCGATGCTGCGCGATGTGCTCGTGCAGGATTCGGACGCAAACGACGACGGTAAGCCAGAAACCCTGAGACTTGGTTTCGCCACGCCGAAGCGCTGGCTGGAAGATGGAAAGAGTTTTAAAGTGGAACGCGCGCCGACCGCCTTTGGTCCAGTCTCCTTCAAAATGGAATCACATTTGAAAGATCGTGAAGTGATTGCCGAGGTCGAGTTGCCGAAACGTAACACTCCCGACAGGATTCTTCTCCGCGCCCGGGTGCCAAATGGTTGGCGAGTGGTTTCAGCGAAAGTTGGCGACGAGAAATTAAGCACGGATGAAAACGGAACTGTGGACATCTCGTCGTTCACGGGTAAACAGACGATTCGATTTGCTGTTAAAAAGTGAGCTCCGTAATCCAGAGAATTATTCTGCTCATTGGTGCGCTGACTATTTCATCGGCGACCGCGCAAACGAATGCTCTCGAGGAGGTTTTTAACTCGCGACTAGATCTGTGGGGGGATCGTGCGATGCAGCAATCGAACGGTGCCAGCTACGAATTCTTTGAAAAACTTCTTCCTCCCTTGCGTTACGTAAATGCTGATTTCCGATTCTATCCGATCGTTCTTGGCGCGCCAAACGGTCGCCAAAAGGCGCGTTTAATTTCCAATGGTAGCGGCGTAAATCTTCGTGCGAACGTCAGGTCGTGGCACGAGTTCACTTATCCGGTAATGTTTCGTGTCGGGCCGGGTGAATCACCGTTTGGTGAACATCTCCAGCGTTTAGACGGGCCGCATCTGGTGGAAGTCTTCCTGCCGATTGTTCAATTCAGCTATGAGCACGGCGGTGGCACGTATCAGCTAGAGACGTTTGCTCTCGTGGATCCGGTTTATTCGTGTATTGCAGT